>DATJNL010000244.1:0-2785 GCA_035508175.1 Myxococcales bacterium | reverse complement strand
GTGGGGAGCGCGAGGACGGACGGGGGTCCGGACCCCGAGCAAGCGGCTCCCCTCCGTCCCTCGTTCATCTGCCGGTACCCGAGAGCGCAGCCTGCGGCGCCGACCGAGACGTGGTCGAGAACTGCTGCAAGGGCGGTGAATGAAAGTGGGGAGGAGGGGGGCCGACGCGCAGGGGTCCGGGGGCCCCCCGCCGCGCCCGCAGCGCGCCCATGTTGGTGCACGAGTGACGGTACAACGCGGTACCGCGCGTGGGGAGCGCGAGGACGGACGGGGGTCCGGACCCCGAGCAAGCGGCTCCCCCTCCGTCCCTGATTGATCCGCCGCTCACGTTCGCACCGCGTCTCGAGATCGGAACGGGGGCGCGGGGGCGGCAGCCCCCGGGAGAAGAAACCTAGCCTGCTTCGCACCGCCCCCAGAGCGACAGGCCCGTCGGCTCATCCGGCAGGCGGTGCAGCCGCAGATCGTCGTAGCAGTCGAGCGTCAACTCCGCCGCGAAGACCACCGCGCGCACCAGGTGCCCGCCGAGGACCTCGATGCGGCGCGCCTGGTCCTCGCGCTCGCGCGAGACGACGGCGTGCAGGTGCAGGAACGGCTGGCCGTCCTTCTCGCTCACGTTGCCCTGGAGCGAGAGCAGCTCCATCGCCGCGCGGAAAGTCTGCGAGGGCTTGTAGACCTTCTTCGCCTGGTCGTACTCGACCAGCTCCGCCTCCTCGAATGCGCCGAGGCCGCGGATCGCGGCGCAGCGGATGCCCTGGGTCTTGCAGACATCCAGGATGCGATCGTGCAGCACGTCCTTGCGGTCGCAGCGGATGATCAGCGTGCGCGATTCGCGGCTCTCGGCGACGAGCATGGAACTCTCCTCCTATCCGGCCAGCCGGAGGCCGAGGTTACTGAAGCGAGCGTCCTCGGGCCAGGCATTCCGGTTGGCGCAGCGCAGCTGCCCGGGCATGCCGTTCCAGGCGCCGCCGCGGGCGACGCGCAGCGCGCCGCCCGCCGGCCCGCGGGGGTCGCGCGCGGGGCTCTCGGCGTAGTAGCGCGGATCGAACCAATCCTCGCACCACTCCCACACGTTGCCCGCCATGTCGAAGGCGCCGGCGGGAGAGCGGCCGGCCGGGAAGCAGCCCACCGGCAACGTGCCCCGGTGGCCGCCGCGGTGGTGGCAGCGCGCCGGGTCGAAGCCCTCTCCCCACGGGTACTCGCGGCCGTCGTCGCCGCGCGCCGCGCGCTCCCACTCGGCCTCGGTCGGCAAGCGGCGGCCCGCCCAGCGTGCGTAGGCGGCGGCCTCGAAGAAGCTCACGCCCACCACCGGCCGGTTGGGCGTCACGTACGCTGCCCACTCGGGCTCGTCCCAGAAGCGGGGCACCGGGTGGCCGGCCTGCACGTAGGCCCAGCCGGCCTCGCTCCACAGCTCGCGACGCTCGTAGCTTCCGTCCGCCACGAAGCGCGCGTACTGCGACACGGTGACGGCGTAGGGATCGATTGAAAACGCCGCGAGCGCGATGCGCCGCCGCGGCCACTCGGTGTAATGCCCGACCGGCGCCTCGCTGCCGCGCCAGAACTCGCCCGCGGGCACGGCGAGAGGAGGCCGCTCGAGGCGCGGGTCGGCGGCCGCCAGCGCCTCGGCGGCGGCGACGCGCTCGGCGAGCGGCGCGCGCTGCGCGGGGTCGTCGAGGAGGGCGAGGGCGTTCCCGGGATCCACGGCCGGCGGGGAGCGCTACTTGATCCCCAGCTCCGCCTGCAGCTTCTTCACGATCTCGAAGAACTCCTGCCGCGTGTAGCCCCGGTTCAAGATGTGGAAGTCCTTCTTCACGAGGCCGACGCAGCCGAAGCAGTACGTGCAGTCGGAGCAGCTCTTGCAGAGCGTGAGGTAGCTCGAGCCCGAGCAGAGCTCGCTGCGCACGCAGTAGGCGCAGCCGTGGCACGAGACGCAATCGACCGAGTGCGAGCAATGGCTGCTCTCGCGGCAGCGCGTGCAGTGCGTGCAGCGGTAGCAGGAGCGGCAGCCTTCGCAGAAGTTGCACGACGCGCACAGGCGACAGTCGCGGCACGCGTGGCAAGCGAGGCTCTCCTCGGTCGCGGCGTAGTCGCGCTGCAGCTGGTCGAGCGACTGCGTGAACTCCTTCCGCGTCATCTAGTTCGGCGGCCCTTCGCTCGCTCGGTCCTCGACCTCCGCCGCGCCCAGGCCCACGCCTCGGCCGGGCGACCCGTCCTCGGCCTTGGCGAGCTTGCTCAACGAGAGGGTGTCCACGGTGCGCAGCGCCGCGACGGCGGCCTGCGCGTCCCGCGCCTGCTGCACGGTGGCGCTCGCGATGAAGCGGCCCGCGATGACGACCTGCGCCTGTGCCAGCCGCTCGTCGCCGTCGTAACGCGCGTAGCCCACGGCTCCCGGCAGCACGAGCTTCGACACGCCGTCGTCCGAGCGGTCGGCCTCGCCGTCGTCGGCCATGCTGCGGATCGCCTCGGTCGCGTGCGGCTCGAAGCGCGCGTCCGCCAGCTTCAGCTCGGTGTCGCCTTCGCGGCCGGGGTACGTGCGGATCACCTCGGACAGCGCGCGCGGACCGATGCGGGTCACGCTGCCGTGCGGCGGATCGCCGGCCCGGCCCAGCACGCGCGCGGGCAGGTAGCTTCGCAGCGCGGTGTCGGAGAGGACGACCGCCGAGGCGCCGTCCCCGCCGGAGAGCGAGCCGCGGGCCACGCGGCGCCAGGCGGAGGATGGGCCGGAGACGTCGCGCCCGTGGCAGCCCCAAAGGAGGCCGAGGACGAGGAGGGACCGCTTCACGAGCCA
>DATJNL010000243.1:0-6142 GCA_035508175.1 Myxococcales bacterium | reverse complement strand
TGATCGCGAAGCGGGGGTAGCGCTACTGCACGGGCGCGCAGGTGGAGACACCCGCGCCGACGATGTCGCGTCCGCCGCCGGGCCCGATGGCCGTGGTGTACTGGTCGGGCGTCGCCCGCTGAACCTGGTAGACGCCCGAGCCGATGAAGATCCAGAACGATCCGCCCCAGAACTTCATCGCCCAGCCGTTGGCCGAGCCCGTCTTCAGCGACGGGTACTCGAAGGTGGCGAGGGTGGTCGCATCGGTGGGGTCGATCTGGAGCAGGGTGGCGTCGGCCGCTAGCTGCGGGCCCTGGGGGACGAAGCCCCAGAGCTCGCCATCGCCGGTGCCGGTCAGCTCGAGGGCTCCTTGCGAGAGGGGCCCGACCGTGCTGACGGCGAGGGAAGGGAAGGCGATGATGCCGAGGTTGGCGATGCCGCCGCCGAAGTTGTCGTCGGCGATGTAGAGCGTGTCGGTGCCGGCCGTGGGCTGAAACACGAAGCCCATGCCGAAGTTGAGGAAGCCTTCCTGATCGGGCTGGAACGCCGTGGCCTGGCAGGCGCCCGTCGTCGTGTCGACCTGGAACAGGCTGCCGTCCTGGTACTCCACCCAGGCCACCGCGTTCTGATCGACCGCCATCGAGAAAGGTGTCGAGGCGCTGGGACACGCCAGCGGGCTGGCGATGTCGGTGAAGGCGAGCGTCGTGGGATCGAAGCGCGAGAACGTGCCGTTCTCGTCCACCGTGTAGATCCACTGGCCGGCCTCCGTGCACGCGGTATTGATGAACGCCTCGAGCGGAAGGCTCTGGGACGGGTTGCGCGGGTCGTCCACGGCGAACGTCAGCGTGCCCGTCTTGAGGTGAGGCGGCGCGCTGTCCGACGCCACGAAGGTCACGCCGATCGAGCCCCCGCCGCCCACCGGGACCGTCACGGCCTGCCCCTGGCCGGGCGGGATCGAGAACTCGGGATCGCTGCCGGTGCCGATGGCGATGCCCGTCACGTGGCAAGGCTGCGTCCCCTGGTTGGAGAGCGTCACCTGATCGGTCGTCGTGGTGTTGAGGATGACGTTGCCGAAGTCGAGCGGGTTCGGCGAGGCGCCCAGCTCGCAACCCACGTCGAGGTTCGCCGAGAGCGGCACGTTCGCGACGGGTTGCTGCGAGTCGCCCGTCTGCAGCGTGAGCGTGCCGGTCCGGTGGTGGGGCGGCTTCGGGTCGCTTGCCGTGAAGGCGAGCGCAACCGTGCCGCCTTGCCCGGGGGCCAGCGAGATCGACGCGGGCTGCCCCGCGCCCAGCGAGAACTCCGGATCCGACCCCGACGCGACGGCGATGCCGGTGACGTCGCAGCCACCGCTGCCGACGTTCTGCAGCGAGACGCTCGCCGTGGCTTCGGCGCCGAGCGCCACGGTGCCGAAGTCGACCGAGCTCGGGGTCCAGGTGAGGCGGCACTGCGTCTCGACCACGCCCTTCAGGGCGACGCTCGCGGTGGGGTTGGCCGGATCGCCGGTCTGGAAGGTGAGGGTATCGGTGCGCTGCAGGGGCGGCGCCGCGTTCTCGGGCGCGAACGTCACCGGGATCGTCGCGCCGCCGCCCGCCGGGATCGAGAGCGTCGCCGTGGCATCGGTCGCCAGGAAGAAGTCGCCGTCGACGTCGGCGGGGATGGCGATCTGGCTCACCTCACACGCGGCGCCCCCCTGGTTCGTGAGCGCCACCTCCAGAGTTGCCGAGCCGCCCGGCGGCACCTGGCCGAAGTCGAGCGTGTCCGGCGAGATCGCCAGGACGCACACGGGCGGCGGTGGCACGAACTGGGCTGTGTCGTCGAAGACCCACGAGCGACCGCAAGCGGCCAGGGCCAGCGACAGCACGGCGAGGCGGCGCCCCATGAGCGTCCGCCACTCTACGGGTGCGGGGAGGGGGGCCGTCAATCGGTTGACGGAGTCCGCTGACGGGGCTTACATCCCGCGCATGGCCGACCCCTTCGATCTGGTCGTCGCGGGAGGCCGCGTCTACGACGGCACCGGAGCGGCCTCGCTGATCCGCGACGTGGGCGTCCGCGGCGGGGTGGTCGCCGAGATCTCCGAGGGGCCGCTCGAAGGCCGCCGGCGCGTGGACGCCGCGGGCTGCTGGGTGACGCCCGGGTTCATCGACCTGCACACGCACTACGACGCCGAGGTCGAGCTGGCGCCGTCGCTCTCCGAATCGGTGCGCCACGGGGTGACCACCGTGACGCTCGGGAGCTGCTCGCTGAGCCTCGCCATCGGCACGCCCGAGAACCTGGCCGACATGTTCTGCCGCGTCGAGGCCATCCCGTACGAGGTGGTGCGGCCGCTGCTCGAGCGCTCGAAGAGCTGGCAGGGGCACGTCGACTACCTCGAGCACCTCGACTCGCTCCCGCTCGGCGCCAACGTCACGAGCTTCTGCGGCCACTCGGCCATCCGGGCGCACGTGATGGGCATCGACCGCAGCCTCGACCGGCGCGTGCGGCCGAGCGAGGACGAGCTGCGCGGCATGGAGCGCCTGCTGGCGGAGTCGCTCGACGCGGGCTACCTGGGCCTGTCCATCCAGACGCTGCCCTGGGACAAGATGGGGGGCGACCGGCTCATCCGCAGCCGCCCGCTGCCCTCGTTCTTCGCGCGCTGGGGGGAGTATCGCCGCCTGACCCGCCAGCTCCGCGCGCGCGGCCGCGTCTTCCAGGGCGTGCCCAACATCACCACCAAGGTGAACATCGTCCTCTTCGTGCTCGAGAGCCTGGGGATCTTCCGCCGCCCGCTCAAGACCACGGTGATCTCGATGATGGACGTGCGCAGCAACCGCGGCCTCTACCGGCTCTCGGGGCTGCTCTCGCGCCTCGCCAACCGCTTCCTGCGCGGCAACTTCCGCTGGCAGGCGTTGCCGGAGCTCTTCGACCTCTGGGCCGACGGCATCGACCTCGTGGTCTTCGAGGAGTTCGGCGCGGGCGCGGCGGCCCTCCACCTGCAGGACGCGGCGGCGCGGGCGCGGCTCCTGCTCGACCCCGCCTACCGCGCCCGCTTCCGCGCGCAGTGGACGAGCGCGTTCCTGCCCAAGGTCTTCCACCGCGATTTCAACCAGTCGAAGATCCTCGCCGCGCCCGACCCCGCGATCGTCGGCAAGAGCTTCGTGGACGTCGCGCGCGAGCGCGGCCAGGATCCGGTGGACGTGTTCCTCGACCTCGTGGCGCAGCACGGGCCGGCGCTGCGCTGGTACACCGTGATGGCGAACGATCGCCCGCGCGCGCTCGAGGAGATCGTCGCGCACCCGGACATCCTCGTTGGGTTCTCGGACGCGGGCGCGCACCTGCGGCAGATGGCACATTACAACTTCCCGCTGCGCATGCTGCACCTCGTGCGCGACGCGGAGGCGCGCGGCCGGCCGGTGATGACCGTCGAGCGCGCGGTGCATCGGCTCACGGGCGAGATCGCCGACTGGCTCGGCCTGCCGGCCGGCAAGATCGAGCGCGGCGCGAAGGCCGACCTGGTGGTGATCGATCCCGCCGGCCTCGACGGCGCGGTCGACGAGGCGCACGAGGCGCCCATCGAAGGCTTCGGGAACATGACGCGCATGGTCCGGCGCAACGAGCGCGCGGTGAAGGCGGTGCTCGTCTCGGGCCGGGTGGCCGTCGAGAACGGCGCGCCCACGCCGGCCCTGGGCCGCGAGCGGGGCTTCGGCCGCGTGCTGCGCGCGAAGGCCTGAGGCTTGCGCGCGAAGGCTCTCCGCGCGATGCTCCCGGTCATGGCCCATGCGAAGATCGCCACCTACGCCGAGTTCTGGCCCTTCTACCTGGGCGAGCACGGCAAGCCCGCCACGCGCTGGTTCCACTTCGTGGGGACCCACATCGGCGTTGCTTGCCTCGCCTACGCCGCCGTCCGCGGCGACTGGCACTGGGTCCTCGGCTGGCCGGTCGCCTCCTACGGCTTCGCCTGGGTGAGCCACTTCTTCATCGAGAAGAACCGCCCCGCGACGTTCACCTATCCCTTGTGGTCGCTGATCTCGGACTACCGGATGATCGGGTGGATGTGGCTGGGCAGGTCTTGCTCTCCGGGGGCTGCCGCCCCCGCGCCCCCGCTGCCGAACGATCTCGAGACGCGGGGCAACGGGTAGCGGCGGATCGACGAGGGACGGAGGGGGCCGCTTGCTCGGGGTCCGGACCCCCGTCCGTCCTCGCGCTCCCCACGAGCGGTACCGCGTTGTACCGGTTCTCGTGCCGCAACATGGGCGCGCTGCGGGCGCGGCGGGGGGCCCCGGACCCCTGCGCGTCGGCCCCCCTCCTCCCCATTTTCATCGACCGCTCCCCTTGCACTGGTTCTTGGCTCGGCGCCGGAAGACTGCGATCTCGAGACGCGGGGCAAAGGGATAGCGGCGGTTGAACGAGGGACGGAGGGGGGCCGCTTGCTCGGGGTCCGGACCCCCCTCCGTCCTCGCGCTCCCCACGTGCGGGACCGCGTTGTACCGTCACTCGTGCACAGACATGGGCGCGCTGCGGGCGCGGCGGGGGGCCCCCGGACCCCTGCGCGTCGGCCCCCCTCCTCCCCACTTTCATCGACCGCTCCTCTTGCACTGGTTCTTGGCTCGGCGCCGGAAGACTGCGATCTCGAGACGCGGGGCAAGGGATAGCGGCGGATGAACGAGGGACGGAGGGGGAGCCGCTTGCTCGGGGTCCGGACCCCCGTCCGTCCTCGCGCTCCCCACGCGCGGGACCGAGTTGTACCGTCACTCGTGCACAAACATGGGCGCGCTGCGGGCGCGGCGGGGGCCCCCCGGACCCCTGCGCGTCGGCCCCCCTCCTCCCCACTTTCATTTGCCTCTTTCTCCATCTCTATCCACCGCGATCTCTCTACCGCCGATGCACCTGTTCTCGATCGCGTCTCGATCAGCGCCGCAGGCAAGGTTTGAAGTTCCTGGATCTCGGCTGGAAGGGGGTTCGTAGAGAGGAGAGGCGGGGCGGGCGAGGGGGCGGCTGGGACCGAGCGTCGAGGCCGATGCCACTCGCGACCCAGGGCCTATACGCTGCGGGATCGAGACAGGCGAGGCCGAGCCGCGAGTGGACCGGCCGGCCCCGAACCCGCTCCGCCGCCCCGCGCTCAATCCCCCGCCCACCCGCGCCTCTGATCTCGGGCGCCTATGCAGCGGCAGGGGCGCGGGGGCGGCAGCCCCCGATCAGAGTCCCCTGAGCTCTCCCAGCGCCAGCACTCGCCCCGTCCCCGGATCCTGCACGACTGCGACGACGCGCAGCTTCGACCGCTTCCAGGCCGGGTCGATCGCGAGCGGTACCTTGCGCACGAGCGGCCCCGCCGCGACGGGCCCGAGCTCTTGGTAGCTACGCACGACCGGCCCGTGGCGCAGCGTCTCGCCGCGGTTCTCGCCGCGCGCGACCACCGACGCGAGGCCGGTCTCGGTCACGGCCACCCACAGCGTTCCCGCGGGCACCGCGTCGCCTTGCACCGTGAGCGAAGCTCGCTCGACGCGCAACGCCAGCGCCACCTTCGCCTCGCCGCGGGCGCGGGCGAGGCCTTGCGCCATGCCCGCCGCGTCCGAGCCCACGAGCCCGCCCCGGCCGTCGATGACGGCCTCGGGCGTGAAGACCTGCTCCGTGCCGCGCCAGGCGGCACAGCGGGATTGCCGCTCGCTGTAGGCGGGAGACGAGAACCGGTCGGTCCAGCCGAGGGAGTTCCAGTAGTCGACGTGGAACTCGAGCGCGACCACGTCGGGGGCCGCCGCGAGCTCTCGCAGCAGCGCCTCGGCGGGAGGGCAGCTCGAGCAGCCCTCGGAGCTGTAGAGCTCGACGAGCGCGGGCGAGGAGAGAGACAGCGCGAGCGCCAGCGACGCGAGCACTCACTTCTCCGGCGGGATCACGTACCACTGCCCCTTCGCCGTCTGCTCGCGCTTCAGGAGCCCTTCCTTCTCCATCGCCTCGAGCAGCCGGTTGAAGGTCGAGAAGCCGTGGTCGTGCTCGTCGAAATCGGGCTGCTTGCGCACGATGGCCTCCTTGATGAACGAAGGATTCACCGGGCCGGTCGCCTTGGCCAGGATGGCCGCCGCCACCTCGCGCGCGATCTCCGGGATCACCTTCGCCACCTTCTCGCGCGGCGCCTTCTGACCCGACTTCGCAGATGGCTTCAGGTAGATGAACTCGTCGCAGGCCTTCACGA
>DATJNL010000242.1:0-4707 GCA_035508175.1 Myxococcales bacterium | reverse complement strand
CGGCGTGGTGGCGCAGCCCGGGCTCGTCGCGCACGTCTCGTATTCGACGGGCAGCTGGCAGGTGCCCGTGTAGGTGCTGCCGTCACTGGAGACCTGGCCCTCGCCGCAGGCGAGGTTGTACGTCAGGCACGGGTCGCCCGTCTGGCCCGGCCCGCTGCTCGACAGATTGACGGTGCAGGCGGTGCCGAGGCCCGAGGTTCCGCCGCTGCTGCTGCCGCCCGAGCTGGTGCTGCTGTTCCCGCTCGTGTTCCCGCCGGTGTTCCCCGCGGTGCCGGTCGAGCCGTTGTTGCCCGAGGTGTTGCCGCTCGTGTTGCCGGAGGTGGCGGTCGCGTTGCCGCCGCCGGTGCTGCCGTTGTTGCCGGACGTGTTGCCCGACGTGTTGCCGCTCGTGTTGCCCGCGGTTCCGGTCGAGCCGTTGTTGCCCGAGGTGTTGCCGCTGGTGTTGCCGGAGGTGGCGGTCGCGCTGCCGCCGGTGGTGCCGTTGGTGTTCCCGGCGGTGTTGCCGCTCGTGTTCCCCGCGGTGTTGCCGGCGGTGGAGCCGAACAGCGCGGTCTCGCAGGTGGTGCTCAGAGTCACGGTGTGCTGGGCCGCGCAGCTCAGCGCCGAGGAGAAGAACGTGGTCTCGGTGGCGGTGGTGCACTGCGAGATGTTGTTGAGGCAGCTCGCGTAGGCCGAGAGATCGCTCTGGTCGGCCGAGCTGCACTTGGCGAGGGCGGCCTCGCAGCTGCTCTGGGTGGGGACGGTCACGGTCACGCCGCTGCCCGCGCACCCGGCGCTCTTCGAGGAGAACGACGCCAGCTGGCTGCACACGTCGCCGCTGCTGGAACAGCCGGCGGCTGCCACCGCGAGGGCGGCTGGGAGAAGGGCTCGGAGCTGCATCTTCATTCTGGACCTCATTGGGTTGGCGAAGCGGCCGAGCAGTATCGCCAGCTTCGGGAAAAGGGCAAGGGGACAAGTGCTCGCCCCCTGCCGGATCGGCAGGGCTCCGGCGCCGGCTCTCTCAAGGAGCGCAGAAGCCGCCGTCGCCGGTGCTCCCGAAGGCCGCCTCGGAGTAGCAGGTGCCAGACGGTGCACTGCAGGTCGTGCTGGGGCCGCAGGCGAAGACGCAGAGACCCCAGTCGGCCTCGCTGCCGTAGATGTCGACGCACTCGTTGCACTCGGGCGAAGTCCCCGCGTCGGAAGCGGCGCCAGCGTCCGAGGAAACGCCCCCGTCGGAAGGAAGGCCCGCGTCGCCGCTCTCCCCGCCGTCGAACGTGCCGCCATCCTCCACTCCGGCGTCGTAGGAGCCGCCGTCGTTGGGCCCGCCATCCGTCACGCTGCCGCCCGTGGAGCCGCCCCCCGTGGTGCCGCCGCCGGTCGTTCCACCGCCGGTGGATCCGCCGGTCGTCGTTCCGCCCACGAAGGACTTGGGGTTGCACACGCCGATGCAGTAGCCCTGGTCGGTGGGCGTCGTGGCAGACAGGGACGACTGGCACGTGTCGCCCGGCACGCAGAACACGGGGCTGCCGGAGGGCGGGCGATCGGTCGTGCACGCAGCGTTCGTCGCAGCGGTGCCGGCCTGGCTGCAGAGCCCCATGGTCGTGGTGGCGGTGCTGGTGGCGCTCGTCTGGAACTCCCAGGGCAAGCAGTAGCCGTCGCCGCTCGCGGCCACGGTGCAGGCCCCGAACAGCGCGCCGTTGTCGACGCCCGAGCCGCTCCAGTCCTTGCCCCCGGAACCGGGACCGCAGAAGTTGTAGTAACAGAAGTGCTCGGTGGAGCTGAAGGCGAAGCAAGTGTCGAGGACGTCGTTGCAGCTCGTCGGCGAGCTGCAGGATTGCATGCAGGTGGGGCTCGAGAAGATGTTGGTGGTGCAGGTGTACGAGATCGGCGTCTTCGCGCAGCCGACGCTGACCTCGCAGCTCTGGTACTCGGTGGGAAGCTCGCAGGTGCCCGTGTAGACGCTACCCGCATCGGGCGCGACGAGGTTGCTGCAGGCGAGGCCGGTGGCGGTGCACGGATCGCCGCTGCCGCCGGCCTGGGCCGTGCTGACGTCGATCGAGCAGGCCGCGCCGACGGCGAGCCCCGTCGTGCCGCCGGTGCTGCCGCTCCCGCTGCCGCTGCCGGCGCCGCCGGTGCTCGAGTGGCCGGCGGTGGCGCCGCCGCTGCTTCCGCCGGACGAGGTGGCGGTGCCCGCGCCGGTGGCGCCCGTGGAGTTGCCCGCGGCTGCGCCCGTCGTGCTGGCCGCGGCCCCGGTGGAGCTGCCCGCGCTGCCGGCGCCGCCGCTGGTGCTCGTGGCGGTGCTCGAGCCGCCGCCGGAGCAGCCGGCCGCCGCGAAGGCGAAGGCGAAGACGAGCGAGGGCAGGGCGAAGCGGACGCGGGACGGCATCATTGGGACCTCCGAGGAAGCTCGAATGGCGGCGTATCTACCCGCTTTGGCGGAGAAGGGCAAGCGGCGGCTCGCTCGACCGCGGTGCGCGCTTGTCAAGCGAATAGATGGGCGGCCCATCTTGTTCTCATGGGCGGACGTTGACTTGGCGGGCGACGGCGTTACCCTCATGCGGTCGTCTGCCGGAGGGCATCACATGGCCGGAACGAGCACCGACATCATGGCGTTGATTGCGGACCTGAGGCGCGAGCACGAGGAGCTGGACGGCAAGCTCGCGCAGATGGAGAGGGGCCGCAACCACCTGGGCGTGGCCGAGGAGGCCGAGGTGAAGCGCCTCAAGAAGCTCAAGCTGGCGAAGAAAGACCGGCTGTACGCGCTGCAGCGCTCGGCGCGCGCGTAGATCCCTTCATCGCGGGTCGAGGGTCACTCCCACGGCCACCCCACCCAGCGGCAGGGCGGAGCCGGGCGGGAGGAACTGGGCGGGCACCACGCTCACGAACCGGGGCGAGGAGGCGCGCGCCGGCGCAGGGGCCGCGACGGCGGGCTCGCCGGACATGGGCACGTCGACCGCGCCGGGCCGGCACTGACCGCTAGAGTAGTCGCAGTAGTCGCCGAGGGGGCACTCCTCGGTGCAGGTGGGGAACTGGGGATCCACCACGCCGGAGGCCACGGCCAGGGCGCTGGCGGCGAGCATGTACGCGACCTGGTCCGCGCACACGTGCGCGCAGCCGGTGCAAGCCAGGCACAGCGCGGCTGCTCCGAGCCTCATGCCCAGGAAGGATGGAATGCTGCGAGTCCGGGGTCAACCGCGCCCGGGGCCGAGTTTGCCTGGATCGTCACTTCTTCGGAGCGGGCAGGTCCCACCTGCGGCCGCCATTGACCGCCGCGCGGCCCGGCGGTACGACCCGGGGCATGCGCGACGCATTCATCCTGGCGGCGGTTCGCACGCCCATCGGCAAGATCCGCGGCGCCTTGCGCGACGTGCGGGCGGACGACCTGGCGGCGCTCGCGCTCGCGGCGCTCGAGAAGCGGGCCCGGTTCGCGCCGGCCGAGGTGGAAGAGGTGTTCCTCGGCTGCGCCAACCAGGCGGGCGAGGACAACCGCAACGTCGCGCGCATGGCGCTGTTGCTCGCGGGCTGGCCCAAGGAGGTCCCGGCCTGCACGGTGAACCGGCTGTGCGGCTCGGGGCTCGAGGCCACGGTGCAGGCGGCGCGGCTGGTGGCCACGGGCGAGGCCGAGCTGGTGGTGGCGGGCGGCGTGGAGAGCATGACGCGCGCGCCGTGGGCCATGCCGAAGCCCTCCGAGGGCTTCCCGAACGGTCCGCAGACGGCCTACGACACGAGCCTCGGCTGGCGCTTCCCCAACCCGCGTATGGCGGAGCTGTTCCCGCTCGAGCAGATGGGCGAGACGGCGGAGAACCTGGCCGAGAAGTACCGGATTCCCCGCGAGGCGCAGGATCGGTTCGCCTGGGAGAGCCACCAGAAGGCCATCGCGGCGCAGGCGCGCCTCGCCGAGGAGATCGTGCCGGTCGAGGTGTCGCAGAAGAAGGGCCCCCCGGTGCGCGTGGAGAAGGACGAGGGGCCGCGCGCCGACACCACGCTCGAGAAGCTCGCGACGCTCAAGGGCGCCTTCAAGCAGGGCGGCACGGTCACGGCGGGCAACAGCTCCACGCTGAACGACGGCGCGGCGGCGGTGCTGGTGGGCAGCGCCGCGAAGGCGAAGGCGCTCGGGCTCGAGCCGCTCGGGCGGCTGGTGGCGTCGGCCTCGGCGGGCGTGGACCCGCGCACCATGGGCATCGGGCCGGTGCCGGCCACGCGCAAGGCGCTCGCGCGCGCCGGCTGGAAGCTGGCCGACGTGGACCTCGTCGAGCTGAACGAGGCGTTCGCGGCGCAGTCGCTCGCGTGCCTGCGCGATCTCGAGGTGGACCCGGCGCGGGTGAACGTGAACGGCGGCGCCATCGCGCTGGGGCATCCGCTCGGGTGCAGCGGCGCGCGCATCCTCACGACGCTCGTGTACGAGATGCGGCGGCGCGGGGTGAAGCGGGGGCTGGCGACGATGTGCATCGGCGTGGGGCAGGGAATCGCGGCGCTGGTCGAGCGGTAGACGGTCGACGATCTGGATGTCTCGTGGGACGCCGCGAGGGCGAGGTCCCCGCGGTAGATGGTCGACGAGCCGTCTCGTGGGAACGCCGCGAGGGGGAGGTCCCCGCGGCAGACGGTCGAAGATCTGCAGATCTCGTGGGACGCCGCGAGGGGGAGGTCCCCGCCGCGCTCAAACAGTCCTCGCGCAGGGGGGGCACTGCCGAAAGAGGCGGTGGTCGGGCGCTGCGGAACTCGCGCGGC
>DATJNL010000241.1:0-12250 GCA_035508175.1 Myxococcales bacterium | reverse complement strand
TCGCCGTGCAGAGCGACGGCAACCTGGTCGTCTACTCGACCGCCGGCAAGCCGCTGTGGTCGAGCGGCACGGGGCCGATCCCGGCGGTGCCTGGCGCGTGCGGCACGTTCGCCGCGAACACGGGCCTCGGCCCCGGCGACAGCCTCAGCTCCTGCGAGGCCTGCTTCAACCTCGTCATGCAGACCGACGGCAACCTCGTTCTCTACCAGCAAGGCGGCAAGGCGTTGTGGGCCACCGGCACGAACGGCAAGGACGGCCAGGCGTTCGTGATGCAGACCGACGGCAACGCCGTGCTGTACTCGAACGCGGGCTGCCCGCTGTGGGATTCCGGAACGAACGGCAACTCGGGCGCCTTCTTCGCGGTGCAGGACGACGGCAATCTCGTCGTCTACAGCGCCTCCGGAAAGGCGCTGTGGGCCAGCAGCACCGTGGTCTGCCCGGGCGGCTGCAGCTGCCTGCCGCCGTCGACGAGCGGCACGACCGGGGCGGCCGCCTCGAGCAGCGGCGGCCAGGGCGGCGCCGGCAGCTCGACGGGGAGTGCGACGTCGGCCGGTGCCGGCGGCTCGAGCACGGGTGGCAAGGGGGCCACCACCAGCTCCTCGTCGGCCGGCGAATCGGGCGGCGGCTCCGGGAGCAGCGGCGGCAAGGGGGGCGCGAGCAGCTCGTCCACCTCGGGCGGATCGTCGAGCGGGTCCGGCGGGCGCACCGCGCCCGACGGCGGCCAGTCCATCGGCGGCGACCAGGGCACCCAGCCCGCGGCCGACGGCGGCCCGGCCAGCCCGCTCGGCAAGACCTCGGGTTGCAGCACCGGCGGCTCGCCCGGCGATCTGTCGTTCCTCGCGCTCGTGGGCCTCGTCTGGGTCTCGCGCCGCCGCCGGTCGTGAGGGTGACCCATGAAGCGCTCCCGTCTTCTCGCCGCCCTCGCCATCGCCTCGCTCTCCGCCTGCGGGGTCGACGGCGACCACCCGGGTGTCTCGATGGCGCCCGAGGTCGAAGGGCAGGCCCTCTGCCCGGGCGGCACCATCCTGCAGGGCGTCGACGTCTCGAGCTACCAGGGCTCGATCAACTGGAGCCAGGCGAAGGGGGCCGGCATCGACTGGGGCTACGCCAAGGCCACCGAGGGCACGGGCTACCAGGACCCGACCTTCCCGGGGAACTGGTCGGGGATGAAGAACGCGGGCGTCGTCCGCGGCGCGTACCACTTCTTCCATCCAGGCCTCAACGGCACGCAGCAGGCCGACTACTTCCTCGCGTATGCGGGAGCGATGGGCGCGGGCGACCTCCCCCCGATGCTCGACTGGGAGGTGACCGACGGCGTGAGCGGCAGCACCGCCGGGGCGAACGCGCAGGCCTTCATCGACGAGATCAAGGCGAAGACCGGCCGGCCCACCGTCATCTACACGAGCCCCGGCCTCTGGGGCGGCTTCGGCGTGCCCCAGAGCTTCGGGAGCAACCCCCTCTGGGTGGCCGACTGGACCTACGCGACCACCAGCTGCCCGAGCCTGCCTTCCGGCTGGAGCAGCTTCGTCTTCTGGCAATGGAGCGACGGACAGTACGGCACCGGGAGCGTGGCCGGCATCCCCGGCACGGTCGATCGCGACGTCTACAACGGAACGCTGTCGCAGCTGCAGGGCTTCGCCGACGCGCAGGTCACGCTTCCGATCGCGCAGCAGTCGGGCAACGACGCGATCACGATCGTCAACTGGCCCGACGAGCACATGGACGTCTTCGCCAAGACTCCCGCCGGCGAGATGCAGCACGCCAACACCACGACCAGCGGCGATGCCTGGACGGCGTTCGCCTCGCTCGACGAGGGCGCCGACTGCGGCTCGGCAGCCTCGTTCTGGGGCGCGCCGTGGACCTACCCCGAGCTGTTCAGCCCGCTCGCGAGCGGCTCGACCGGCCACCTCTGGTACACCGCCGGCAAGGGTTGGAACGGCTACCAGCCCTACGGCGGCTCGAACCTGTCCCACCTGTCGAGCCTCGTCTGGCTCGATGGCCGCACCGAGCTGTTCGCGCTCGGGAGCGACCACGCGATCTGGCACGACTACTGGGACACGGGCACCACGGCCTGGTCGGGCTGGGGCAGCCTCGGCGGGAGCTTCGCCACCGGCGCGGGCACGATCATGTGGGCCAACGGTACGGGCGAGCTGTTCGCCGTCGATTCGTCGGGCGACATCTGGCACAGCTGGTCGGGGAGCGGCGCGTCGTACCCGGGGGGCTGGTACGCCTGGACCAAGTTCGGCAGCGGCATGGCGGGCAGGCCGTCGCCGGTGCGCTGGGCCGACGGCCACGCCGAGGTCTTCGTGCGCGGCGCCGACGGGCAGCTCTACCACTCGGATTTCAGCGACGCGAACGGCTGGCCCGCGTTCTCGGTGCTCTCGAAGGGCGACGCGATCATCGGCGAACCGTCCGCGATGATGAACGTCGCGGGCAAGGGGGGCACCGCCGGCCCCGAGGTCTTCGCGCGCGACGCGACCGGCCAGGTCGTGCACCTCTGGTGGAACGGGAGCGCCTACACGAGCTTCGCGGCGCTCGGCACCGAGATCGCCGCGTCCGATCCCTTTGCCTGGACGCGTGGCGACGGCACCGGCGAGGTCTTCGCCATCGATCAGAAGGGCGAGCTCGTGCGCAACTACCGTGACGCGAAGACGAGCTGGGGCGGCTGGGCCTCGATCGGCAGCGGTTTCGATTCCTGTGCGCCCGCGCTGCCCACGCCCCCATCCGACGGCGGCGTGAAGGAGCCGGACGCGGGCGAGGACGCAGGCCGCCCCGAGCTCGACGCGGGGGCGCCGCACGAAGACGGCGGCGACGACGCAGGACGCGTCGCCGCGGACGCGGGCCCGGAGAGCCTCGGCGGTCCGACGGCACCGGACGCCGGCGAGCCCAACGTCCTGCCTGGCCACGGCGGCTGCGACTGCGGCACGGCGGGGACGGCCGACTTGCCGCTCCTCTGGCTGGTCGCGCTCGGTCTCATGGCGCGCAGGCGACGCAGGTAGTCAAGCCGCCTACCTTGTCGCCTTTGCGGTCGGTCGGTCGCACGCTACAGTCCCGCGTCCTTCGACGCGAGGTGCGCGATGCGCCGGCTCCCGACGTGGCTGCTGTTCCTCCCGCTCGCCGCGTGCGGCGAGGGCGCGCCCCCGCACGCGTACCTGTCGCCGCAGACCGAGACGCAGGCCGCCACCGTTTGCGCCGCCGGCACCACGCTGCAGGGCGCCGACCTCTCGAGCTACCAGGGCGCCGTCGACTGGGCGTCGGTGGCAGCCACCGGCCTGACGTTCTCCATCGCCAAGGCCACCGAGGGAAACGACATCGACGACTCGGAGTTCGCCGCCAACTGGGCCGGCATGAAGGCGAACGGCGTCATCCGCGGCGCTTACCACTTCTTTCGGCCCAACGAGGGCAACGGCGCGGGCCAGGCCGACTTCTTCCTCGGCCAGGTGGCCGATGCGGGCGGCTTCGGGCCCGGCGACTTGCCGCCCTTCCTCGACTGGGAGTCGAGCTGCGACTACGCCGGCAACAACTGCGTCACCGCCGCCACGGACATCACGGTCGCGCAGGATTTCATCGCGGAGATTCAAGCGAAGACCGGGCTGACCACCATCATCTACACCGGCTACGACTACTGGCTCGGCCTCGGTACCGGCAACACGTTTGCGTCGTATCCCCTCTGGATGGCGTACCCGCAGGGCACGTGCCCCGAAATACCGGCGCCGTGGAGCCAGTGGCTCATCTGGCAGTACTCGTGGACGGGGACCATCAACGGCATGAACTGCCCCGGCGCCTGCGACATGGACGAGTTCAACGGCGATCTGTCCCAGCTTCAGGCCATCGGCGTGGGCGGGGACGGCGGCGTCATCGCGCCGCCCGACGGCGGCACGACGCTGCCCGCGACCGTGCTGCCGCAGCTCTCGGGCAACGACGCGGTCACGCTCGTGAACTGGCCCGACGAGCACGTCTCGGTCTTCGCAAAGAGCCCCTCGGGCACCGTCGTCCACAGCGACACGGCCGGCACCGGCGACGCCTGGTCGGCGCCCACCCAGCTCGACACCGGCGCCGCCTGCGGCTCGGCCGCGTCCTTCTGGGGCGGAAGCTGGCTCTACCCCGAGCTCTTCAGCCCGCTCACGGCGGGCGGCACGGGCCACCTCTGGTGGACGTCGGCAAACGGCTGGACCACGTACCAGAGCTACGGCGGCACGGGCCTTTCGCACCTGTCGACGCTCGTGTGGCCGAACGGCCAGACCGAGGTGTTCGCGCTCGGCTCCGACGGCGCGGCCTGGCACCAGTACTGGGACGTGGGCACGAGCGCCTGGTCCGGCTGGCTCTCGATGGGTGGCACGGGCTTCACGCAAGGCCCCACGGGGATCGTCTGGGCGGACGGTCACGGCGAGCTCTATGAGGTCGACGGCGCGGGCAACGTGTGGCGCAGCCAGAGCAGCTCGGGCCTGGGAACGGGTTGGGGCGCGTTCGCCCAGCTCGGCAGCGGTCTGGCGTCGCGGGTCGCGCCGGTGCGCTGGCCCGACGGGACGGTGGAGCTGTTCGGCCGCGGCACGGACGGCACGCTGTGGCGCGACACGGCGCAGTCGCCGGGAACGACGTTCGCGGGCTTCAGCCAGCTCGTGGCGCAAGGCATCGCGGGCGATCCCTCGGCCTTCGTGAACCCCGGTGACGGCGCGGAGGTGGTCGCGCGCGACCCGTCCGGCAATCTCGTGGACCTCGCTTACTCGGTCGGCTCGGCGAGCTGGCCCGCGAATTTCACGGCGCTGGGGCAGACGTCGGCGTCCGATCCGTTCGGCTGGATCCGGGGTGACGGCCAGGCCGAGCTCTTCGCCATCGACGCGAGCGGCGACCTCTTGCATGCGTTGCGCCCGACTGGCGGGAGCTTCGGCGCCTTCGCCAGCATCGGGAGTGGCCTCGACCCGTGCGCGGCGGCGCTGCCGCCCGTCGATGGCGGCATCCCCGACGCGGGCAGCGTGGCCGACGCGGGCCGGACGCCGGACGCGGGGCCGAAGGTGGACGCCGGCGCGCAGCCGGACGCAGGCCCAGGGCTCGACGCCGGCAGCCCCCTCGACGCCGGCGAAGGCGACGCGGGCGCCATCCAAGGCCCGGCCCCCGAGGGCAAGGCGGGCTGCGGCTGCAACGCCACCGGGGGCGGCGATCCGGCCTGGCTGCTGGCGGGACTCGCCGCGCTCCTCGCGAAGCGACGTCGCCGCTGAGGGGACCTACTCGCGCATCAGCGCGGCGGCCCAGTGGAAACCCGCGCCCATGCTGGCGAAGCACACGAGGTCGCCCTTCTTCACGCGGCCCGCCCGGCGGCACTCGTCGTACGCGATGGGGATGGTGGCGGCCGTGGTGTTCCCGTACTTCTGGATGTTGTTGTAGACCTTCGCGTCGGGCAGCTCGAGCGAGCGCTGCACGAGCTCGCTGATGCGCAGGTTCGCCTGGTGCAGGATGAGCATGTCGATGTCCTGCACGGTGACGTGGTGCTCGGCACAGACCTCCCGGATGACCTCGGGGAGCCGAAGCACCGCCATCTTGAACACGCCCTTGCCGTTCATCACGGGGATGTGCCGGCCTTCCTTGAAGTCGACGTCGCTCGTGTACGGCCGGTTGGCGAAGCCGCAGGAGGGCACGTACAGCTGGTCGAAGGGCGCGCCGTCGGCGTGCAGCTTGAAGCCGAGGACGCCACCCTCGCCCTCGCTCGCGCGCAGCACCACCGCGGCGCCCGCGTCGCCGAACAGCACGGTGCGGTCGCGGAAGCGGGTGTTCCACTCGCGCTGCGCCGCGGTCGGAGCCTTGCCGCCCGGCTTGTCGAAGAGCAGGTCGAACTGGGCGTCGTCCCAGGGCATGAAGCCGGAGTGCACCTCGGCGCCCACGAGCAGAAGCGTCTTCGCCTGCCCGCTGCGCAGGAGCGCGTCGGAGACTTGCAGGCCGTACACGAAGCCCGAGCACTGCTGCCGGATGTCGAGCGCGGGCACCATGGGGAGGCCGAGCTTGGCCTGCACCAGGCTGCCGCAGCCGGGAAAGTAGTAGTCCGGGGTCATCGTCGCGAACACGATGTAGTCCACCTCGCCCGGCGCGACCTTCGCGTCCGCGAGCGCCTTGCGGGCCGCCTGCGCCCCGAGGTCGCTCGTGGCGGTGCCCTTCTCCACGTAGTAGCGCTGCTCGATGCCGCTGCGCTCCTTGATCCAGTCGTTGGTGGTGTCCATGACCTTGGCGAGCGAGTCGTTCTTCACGAGGTGCTCGCCGACGACGAAGCCGGTGCCGAGGATGTGCGTGCGCAGCATGGATGTCCTCACGGGGAAAGCGCTCCGTCTACCAAGGACACTGCCAGCGGGTCAACGCACGGGGAGCGCGACATGACGCACCACGGCGTACGCGTCCGCCGCCGTCGGCGGAGCGGTGTTCTCCGGATGAAGCGGGCTTCAGTTCGCCGGGAAGAAATCTTGCAGCGGCGTCGCGCTGGCGGCGTTGGCGAGACGCGAGAGGCCGAGGCCGTCCTCGATCGTCGCGAGCAGGGAGTAGTGGTTGTAGGCCACGGTGCTCACGTAGCCGCCGGACTGCGTCTTCGCGAGCGGGGACAGGACGTACAGCGGCACGAGGTTCGGCGAGAGGGACAGCGAACCCTCGTCCCACACGATGAAGAGGACGCCGCCATCCGTGAAGGCGGGCGAGGCGAGGATGGCCGGAACCTGCTGGCTGAGCCAGCTGTCGCCGTTGGCGATGTCCTGCGCCGTCTGGAGCAGGCCGGTGCCGTGCATGTCGTCGTTTAGGTTGGGCGAGATCATCGAGAAGACCGGCGGTCCCGCGGCGAGGTCGGTCGTCCAGTGGTTCGTGAAGTCGACCACGTGGTCCGGGCAGTAGGTGGAGCTCGAGTTGGAGAGCACGTCCTGGTAGTACAGGAACGGGATGTGCTTGGGCGCATAGGCGCCGCTGCCGCTCGCGTTGCAATCGGTCGTCATGCTCTCGCCGTACATCTTCCAGGGGAGCGACGCGCCATCGAGCTGGTCGCCGAGGTGCGTCACCGTCATGCCGCCGCAGTCGCAGTCGCTGGAGAACAGGTTGCTGCAGCCGGGGTTCGAGCAGGCGCTGCCGCCGCTCGGGTTGCAATCGCAGGTGATGTTCTGCGTGTTGCCCGAGGTGATCGCGATGTAGTTCGGCAGCGAGGGGTCGGTGACGCCCGAGTAGTTGCTGCTCGAAGCCCACGTCTGCCCCAGGCTCGTGAGGTACGGCGTCGCGTTCGCGGTGATGGCCGAGTCGCTCGTGTTCTCCATCATGATCACGAACACGTGGCTGAACATCGGGATCTGCGTCGTCGTGTTGCGGCAGACGGCGATGCCGTTGGCGGTCCCGCAGGCGTAGCCGGAAGGGCAGCTCGTGCAAGTGCCGCTGCCTCCGGTCGAGCCGCCGCCCGTGGAGCTGCCGCCGCCCGAAGATCCGCCGCCCGTGCTCGAGGCGGCCGCGCCGGTCGTGGCGGCACCGGTGCTCGAGCCGGCGCTCGAGGACGCCGCCGCGCCCGTGCTCGAGGCGCCTCCAGTGGTTCCGCTGGAGGAGACGCCGCCGCTCGTGCCGTGGCTTCCGCCCGTGGACGTGGCCGCAGTGGTGAAGTGGACCCCGTTTTTTGGACCACCCGCTAACTTGCATTTCGGCCGGCTTCTCGGCACGAGGAGCAGGCATGACAACGAAGAATCGGAAGCGGTTTGATCCGGAGTTCAAGGCGCGGGTCGCGCTGGAGGCCCTGCGCGAGCAGGAGAGTCTTTCGGTGATCGGGCGGCGGCACGGTGTCCACCCGGTCGTGGTCGGGCAGTGGAAGAAGCGGCTCGCTAGCCAGGCGGTGGAGGCGTTCGCGAAGAAAGGGAGCCAGGACACCGAGCGGACCCGGGATGAACTGCTGCGCAAGATCGGGGAGCTGACGGTCGAGCGCGATTTTTTGGCCAACGGGCTGCGGCGCTTCCGGTAGAGGCCCGGCGAGCGATGGTGCAGCCCGACAACCAGCGGCTCTCGGTCCGCCGGCAGTGCGACCTCTTCCAGCTCTGCCGGAGCGGCTACTACTACGAGCCGGCCCCGACGAGCCGCGAGGACCTCGCGTTGATGCGGCGAATCGACCGGCTCTGGACCAGGAGACCGTTCTTTGGGAGCCGGCAGGTGACCTTGGCCCTGCGAAACAAGGGGCTGGTCGTCAACCGCAAGCACGTCCAGCGGCTGATGCGGGTGATGGGCCTGGAGGCGATGGTGCCCGGGCCGCACACGAGCCAGCCGCACCCGGAGCACCCCGTGTACCCCTACCTGCTCCGCAACCTTTCGGTCACGAGGCCGGACCAGGTCTGGTGCGCTGACATCACGTACATCCAACTCTCCCAAGGGTTTTCGTACTTGGTGGCAGTGATGGACTGGTGGTCGCGGGCGGTGCTTTCGTGGCGGCTGTCGAACAGCCTCTCGGAGGAGTTCTGCCTGGAGGCGCTCGATGAGGCACTGCGGCATCACGGCTCACCGGAGATCTTCAACACGGACCAAGGCTCGCAGTTCACGGCCGATGGGTGGATCGCGCGGCTGAGGTCGGCGGGAATCCACGTCAGCATGGACGGCAGAGGACGGTGCCTCGACAACGTGTTCGTCGAGCGGTTGTGGCGCTCGCTCAAGTACGAGGAGGTGTTCCCCGGGGACTACGAAGGCGTGGCTGCGGCGCGGAGCGGGATCGACCGGTGGTTTTCGTTCTACAACTTCGAACGGCCGCACCGAGCGCACGGCGGGACGCCGCCGATGTTGATGTACCGGCGGCAGCTCGGGAGGTTCGCGGCGTGAGACTCGCCGGCGTCGCGGCGGAGATCGACCTCCGCATTTGGCTTATGAGCGATTTCCACGACGAGGGTGGACCTCAGGTATCCCCCTCGGAGCGCTCCGAGCGGCTGTTCACCGCCCGTCCGCAACTTGCAAGTCTCCCCCCGCGCCCCCCTCAACCCCTCCGGGAGCGGACGCTGTCGTTGTAGAGTTGGGCCCTGCCGTCACTTCGGCGGCGGGGATGGAAGGCTGGTGCAGCGCTAACCCGCCGGCCGCAGTGCAAGTAATTCGGGCCGATCTTTGGTCCAAAGGATGGGGTCCACCTCACTCCTGCGATCGAGCAAGCAAGACCACAAGACGCAATCGCAGCTCCTGCGATCGCGATCGCGCCTCTTACGATCGACCCGGCGGGCCCACCGGGCGCCGAACGCTCGCCCTCCGCCCGGTGCTCGTTCGGGGCGAGGCCGGTCGCGAAATCAGCCCGCCGTTCGGAAACCGACCCTTTTCGCCAGTTGGCCGTCCAGCGATTTCGGCCACTTCGGATTGGCACGGGGTTTGACTTGTAGGTCGGTAGGGACGCGAGAGCGCGACCCGGAACCGGGCATGAGGCTCGGCGAAACGAAGGAGGGTGCCATGGCGAGCAACACGGAGAAGGAGCTGGGACTGGAGCGGTCGGGCGCGAAGGCCGAGCCGGGGCAGGACGTGCCCGCTGCCGGAGCCGCGACGGTGGACATGCTGGCGCAGCGGCGCGAGCGGACCGAGATGGCCGCGCTGGCCGCGAGCCTGAACCCGCCGCCCGTGCAGCCGAGGCGCATCGCAGCCGAGATGCGCAACCGGTCGCGCTTCCTCCGGTCGAAGGGCGGCGGGCGCGCCACCAGGAAGCTCGAGCTGGACGTCCTGGGCGAGCTCGACGCCATCGAGGCCAGGGCCCGCGAGCTCGAACGGCGGCGGCAGCGGGACGCGATCGGCGAGGCCGAGATCGCCTCGGAGCTGACCGCTCTCGGCCTGGCGGTGTTCGCGGTGAGGACGCGCTTCGAGGGCCTCATGATCCGGCAGGACCTGCCCTGGCGGCTGCAGGCGGCGCCGTCCGAACCGGGCGCGCGGCAGCGCGAGCTGGACCAGATCGAGGCCTTCCTCGCCCAGAAGCGGCAGAGCAAGGCGGCTTAGCGCAGCGGTGAGAACGGAAAGGAGGCGATGCCAGCAGCAGCAAGGCCGTAGGTCGTGAACGCAGCACCCGCAGTTCAACCAAGGCGATCCCGCTCGAACGAGCGAGGCTCTCGCCAGAACAAGGAGCAGCAAATGGGAAACACGTTGACGCAGCCCAAGGCAGTTGCACCCGCGGCGTTCGAGCAGGAGCTGATCAAGCTGGACCAGGGAGTGCAGGCCGAGCTCCCGGGAACCGTGTCGCTCACCATCAACGGAACGTCCACCAAGGCCGGCGCAATCGACACCACGCTGCAGAACTGGATCACCATCTTCAAGGCGGTCGATTCGGCCAAGGCGACGTACCAGAACGCAGTGGCCGCGCGGTTGGCGATCACGGCAGATGCGAAGGCGTACGTGAAGGCGCTCAAGGCGGTCATCAAGGCGTATTTCGGACCTCAGAGCGTTCAGCTCGCGAGCTTCGGAATCAACATCGACAAGCCGGTCACTCGCACGGCGCAGCAGAAGCTCGTGTCCGCCGCCAAGGCCACCCAGACCCGCGCCGTTCGCGGAACGCAGAGCAAGAAGCAGAAGGCCAGCATCACCGTGGTGGGCAACCCGCCCGTGCTGGTGCCCTCCACCGGAAAGCAGCAGATCGCGCCCCCACCCGTGAACGTCGGCACCATCGGCGGGACCGGCAGCACCGCCAGCACGGCGAGCAGCACCCCCAGCAACGCACCGACCGGCACGGCCGCCCCCGCCATTCCCGCTCCCGCCGGTTCGGGCTCGGGCAGCACCGGAACACCCGGCAGCACGCCGGCAGCCTCGTAACGGCACAGTGGGAGGGCGCCCGCGCAGCTCGGCGGGCGCCCTTTCCGCCTTCCATCCCAGCTCTGAGCGCAGCAGCGCAGTGAACCCGAGGCGAGCGCCCGCTCGCCAAAAGCAAAGGAGCACGCCATGGCACCCAAGACGACGCAGCCGAATGCCCCCGAGCCCTCGACCTTCGAAGCAGAGCTCACGAACCTCCTGCTCGCCGTGGAGGTGAACCTCCCGGCCGACGCTTCCCTCTCCATCGCCGGCAAGCCGCACGACCAGGCCGCCATCCTGTCCGCGCTCGACGGCTACCGCGAGCTGTTCGCCGCCCAGGCCGCCGCGAGGGCCCGCCGCAACGAGACGATGGCCGACCGGTCCGCGGCGGTCGCGGAGGCCCGGCTCTTCGTCAGGACCGTGAAGCGCGAGCTCACGCGGCGCATCGACCCCGAAGCCGCCGCCGCCTTCGAGCGCGACCCGCGCCTGCCGCGGAAGGCCATCGCCGCCGCGAGGGGCGCCGCCACGCGCGAGATCCGCGGCATGCACCTGCGCAAGCGGCCCAGCGGAATGCACCGCCGCCGCGTCCCATGGGTCCATTAGCCATGGCCCCGCACCGCCGGCCGAAGGGCCCGAATCCCAGGTTCTTCTTCACCGCGAACGTGAAGGCCCGCGTCTCCTGGGGCCTGCGGCGCGAGCTGCGCAAGCGCCTCTTCGCCGGCCGCGAGCGCGTGCCCTGCTGCTTCTGCGGCCGCGAGCTGACGTACGACGAGGCCACCCTGGAGCACGTGCGCCCGCGCAGCCGCGGCGGCCCGACGGTGATCGAGAACCTGAGGATCTCGTGCGAGGCGTGCAACGCGGAGCGCGGCGCGATGGGATACGAGAAGTTCCGCGGGAGGAAGGCGCAGGGGCGAGTGACACCCGAAGGCCTGTAGCGTCGCGCTGGCCAGCACCATGTCCCCAACGCCGTCGACGATAACCGAGCAATTCCTGCAGGCTGCCTTGGGGCTCGCCGATGCTCCGTTGCACCACAGCCTTCAAATGCCGAACGACTTGATCCCGAGGCCTGGCCTGTAGAGGAGCGCTATCTCGTACTTCTTCTCGCCGCCGTCCCCTTTTGCACGCTTGTACTCGCGCAACACCCCGACCTCGAGGAGTCTGTCTATAACCTTGTGCCAACCGCCAGCCCCAGCATGGAGGGCTCCTGCGGGGGCTCCCTTTGCTTTCTGCTTCGCCGAGGGTGCCGATCGCAGGTGTTTCCTGAGGTGAGTCAGGATTTCTGTCTCCGTCCCAGTCGGCTTGCGGCCCTTGAGCGCATCCAGATAAATCGCAAGTGTGACGTACTCCTTGCGCAGGTCCTCCACCCGCGCCGCACTGGCCTTGTTGTACCCCGTTATGACCGCCGCTGAGCGCAGGACCCGATCCGGAGAGAGTTCGAGGGCAGCTTGGTGCTCGGCCGCCGCTGCAAGCAGCTGTACGAGGGTTCTGGGAAAGAGGCGATCCTTGCCATCAGAGGTTCTTC
>DATJNL010000240.1:0-10639 GCA_035508175.1 Myxococcales bacterium | reverse complement strand
GAGGACGCCCGGCACTTCCACGCGACCCTCAAGGCGGCGTGCGATCGGCACGACGCCGCGCTGTACCCGGCGTTCAAGCGCGAGTGCGACTCCTACTTCCTCATCGCCCACCGCGGCGAGCGCCGGGGCGTCGGCGGCCTGTTCTTCGACTACCTGCAAGGGGACCTGGCCCAGAGGTTCGCCTTCGTGCGGTCCGTCGGTGAGGCCTTCCTTCCCGCGTACCTGCCCATCCTCGAGCGGCGCAAGGACGCGCCCTACGACCCCCGGCACCGCGACTGGCAGCTCCTCCGGCGAGGCCGCTACGTGGAGTTCAACCTGGTCTACGACCGCGGCACGGTCTTCGGCCTCAAGACCGCGGGCCGCATCGAGAGCATCCTCATGTCGTTGCCGCCACACGCCGCCTGGGCCTACGCCCAGGAGCCTGCGCCCGGAGGCGAAGAGGCGCGTTTGCTGGAGGTGCTGCGCACGCCGCGAGACTGGGCGTAGCTTCCGATTCAGGCGAGCAGCGCTCCTTCGTGCTTCAGGAGCCACGCCTTGCGCGGCAGCCCGCCGCCGTAGCCCCACAGGGTCCCGTTGGCGGCCACGACCCGGTGGCAGGGCACCACGATGGCCACCGGGTTCTTGCCGTTGGCCGCGCCCACCGCGCGCATCGCCTTCGGCTTGCCAATGCGTCGCGCGAGCTCCGCGTACGAGATGGTCTGCCCCACCGGGATGCGCCGCAGCTCGTCCCACACGCGGCGCTGGAACGGCGTGCCGTCCGTCAGGACGGGTAGCTCGGCCAGCGCGCCGAGGTCTCCGTCGAAGTAGGCGGCGAGCCGCCTCACCCGAACGCCGCCATCACCGTCGCGAAACTGCGCGCCGGGGTGCCAGCGGCCGAGCTGCTCGCGCAGCCCTCCGCTCCGCTCGACGAAGGCGACCGCGTGCAGGCCGGCCTCCTCCTGCGCCACGAGCAGCGGGCCCACCGGTGTCGAGAGCGTCGTCAGTTCGAACGTCATGTGCTGCCTCCATCGCTTGGGTCCAGAGGTGCATCGCCGCATAGGCGCGCCACGGTCGCCACGGTTCTGCCAGCGCGTCCAACTGCCGCCCGCTCACGCCTCCCGCGGCGCGCCGCAGGCCGAGATCGCCGGACGGGAAGGCGTCGGGCTCTCCGTAGACGCGCATCGCGAGGTAGTGCGCCGTCCACGGACCCACGCCGGGGAGCGCCACGAGGCGGGCCACGAGCTCGTCGAGGCTCGCGCCCGGCTCGAAGAGCCGCGGGTCAATCGCGGCGACGCGAGCGACCCCGCGCAGGCTCGCGGCGCGGGCACCCGGCAGTCCGATCGAGGTGAGCTCTGCAGCCGCCAGGCGCTCGGGGCGTGGAAACAGCCGCTCGAGCCCCGGGCCCAGGCCACTCGCCTCGCCGTGGCGCGTGACCAGCCGCCCGCAGAGTGTCGTGGCCGCCTGCACGGAGACCTGCTGCCCGAGCAGCGCCCGGACGAAGGACTCGAAGGGATCCCAGCTGCCCGCGATGCGCAGCCCGGGCCGCGCCGACAGCGACCCCGCCAGCCGGGGGCTCTCTCCGAGGGCGGCCGCGATGGCCAGGGGGTCGGCGTCCAGATCGAAGAGGCGGCGGGCCTGGCGCACGAGCAGCTTCAGATCCTGCGCGGCCTCGCGGGGCACGGTCAGCGTGAGGGCGTGCCCGCTCGCGGCAGGCCGCACCTCGAGCACGGCGGGGCCGGCGTTCGAGCGGAACGTGCGGCGGTAGCTGCTTCCGTCGACGGCCTCCACGCCGGGGATGGCGCGCCGCGCGAGAAAGTCGAGCAGGCAGCGCCACTCGAAGGGCGGCCGGTACGCAAGCCGCACCGAGAGCCCGGCGGACCCGCCGTCGAGCGGTCGACGTCCCGCTCGCCGCAGCGCCGTCGGCGTCGCGCCGAAGGTCCGCTTCACGGAGTCGTTGAACTGCCGCACGCTGCCGAAACCGCTCGCCAGGGCCACGTCGGCGATCGAAAGTCCGCTCGTGTCGAGGAGCGTCCGCGCCTGGCGCAACCGGCGCGAGATCTCCACCGCCAGGGGAGAGGCGCCGAGCCGGTCTTCGAAGAGCCGGCGCAGGTGCCGGCCTCCCAGCCCGAGGCGCGCGGCGAGCCCCTCGAGATCGGTGCGTTCGAGCGCACCGTCGTCGATCAGCCGCAAGGCCCGCGAGACCGTCGCCGAAGTCCCGAGCCACGGCGGCGTCCCCGGGGCGGTCTCGGGCCGGCAGCGCCGGCAGGCACGGAAGCCTGCCTCTTCGGCCGCGGCGGCACAGGCGAAGAAACGCACGTTTTCGCGCTTCGGAGTCCTCGCCGGACAGACCGGCCGGCAGTAGATGCCGGTGGTCAGGACGCCGGTGAAGAAGCGTCCGTCGAAGCGGGCGTCGCGGCTCCTGGCGGCGCGGTAGCAGGCGTCGGGGTCGAGGATCACGAGGAGCATCCTAGAGCGGCGGCCCTCGGCGCGCTGGCGGTTTTCGGACTCCGAGGCCGAGCCCGGCCACCCGCTCGCTCCGCGGAAATTGCGACGAGGCACGCCCGTGGTAGAATGCCCTTGCGAGGTGGCCTCCACCCTCCTTGTGCCACCCTCGCCCGAGCCCGCGGCGGGTCCCCCCTCCCCCAGCCGTGGGCTCGGTCTTTGTGGGCCTGCGACCGTTCCACAAGCGAAGGCCCCGGGCGATTGCCCAGGGCCTTCCGTTGCTCCCCCCGCCCCCCTCCCTCGCGGGAGAAGGGAGGGGCTGCCGTCGGGCGCTTCTTACAGCGTCGTCGGCAGCGGGGCGCCGGGGGTGAGATCGATCATCGGCGTGCCGTAATCGCCCGAAGGCAGGTACGCCGTGTTGCCGGAGACCACCACGTTCTCGACCCAGCCTTCGGTGCGCACCGACCCTTGGTACTGCGGCTGGCCGGGGTTGGTGAGGTCGTAGACGAGGATGCCCGTGTCGTACCAGTCGGCCTCGAGGAACAGCTTGCCGCCCGCGGCGCTGACGATCCAGGCCCAGTCGGAAGCGACCACCTGGCTGCTGTCGACCGCGAGCCCGTTCAGGTCGATCGCCGAGAGCACCGCCTCGCTCGACCCGTTGTAGCCGCCGGTGTAGCTCCAGGTCTCGAGATACGCGAACCCGTTGTTGATCGAGGCGCTGCCCGGGTAGCCGTTCAGACCCGTGGTCGCGACGAGCACTGCCTTGCCGTTCGACTGCAACGACAGCTCGTTGATCCACGTCGCGACCTGCGTCCAGTCGCTCGAGTAGGTGACCTGCTGGGTGTAGATCGTCCCGCCATCCGAGGAGGCTGCGAAGAAGACGCCCGGGACGTTGATCTTGTCCAGCAGCTGCGGCTTCGACGGGTTGGTGAGATCGATGCGGTCGAGGTAGTAGCGGACCTGATCCCAGTTGCCGTCCGGGATCCACTCGTAGTGGGTGATCCAGGCGTAATTGCCCACGGCCGTGAGGCCCCACGACCAGTCGCTGTCGGGGAGCGTCAGCGGCGCACCCACGACCGGCGCGTCCGGGTTGCTCAGGTCGACGACGTACACCTGGTCGGGCGGGTTCACGTAGCCGTCGCCGCAGTACTCGTAGCAGCCGTAGTAGGCGACGTGCAGCGCGAGGGCGTGGCCGGCGAGGACCGCCTCGGTCCCGTAGCCCCAGAAGTAGTAGCCGCCATACCAGTACGGCACGACGCTCGGGTCGATGCTGACCTTGCCGCGCAGCACCGGCTGCGAGGGATTGGTGACGTCGACCGCCTGCAGCCAGGCGATGCTGTTGGTGTAATCGTTGGCGAGCACCCACATGATGTTGCCGTCCTGGAAGGTCTGGGCGTTCGGGGCCGGGATCGGGACCACGGCGTTCGGGACTGCCTGGTCGGGCGTGCCCGCATTGGTGACCGCGAGCTCGGTGTCGCCGATGGTCCAGTCGCCGGACAGCTCGACCGCCTGGTTGCCCACGACGGTCAGGCCGAGAACCGGCCGGGCCATGTCGAGACTCGCGGTGGTCACGGGGTTGTCGCGGTCGGTCGCGTTCATGACCTCGAGGGAGCGGTCCGAGAAGGCCACGATCCGATCCTGGACCGGGAACGCCCGCTCGATGTCTCCCTGCAGCGGGGCGAAGCCGCGCAGCGTGAGGCTGTTGGCGCCGAGGTCGATGAACTGCGTGCCGCCGCTGTAGACGTAGTTCGTCGAGTCCCAGCTCTGGAAGGGCACGAGCACGAGGCCCATCTGCGTCAGCACCTGGAACGCCTTCTTCATGTCGTCGATGTTCGCCGTGACCGAGCTGTACTGCGACCCGAACTGCACGCTCGAGAGAACGCTCGGGGTCGAGGCGTTGGTCACGTCGAAGAGCGTGACCGCCATGGCGCCGCTCCCCTCCCAGGCGTTGCAGCCCGACGAGTTGTGGCCGAGGGCGATGAGCTGGCTGGTCTGGCCGTTGTCGAGCGGCTCGAGGAAGTCGAGCGCGCCCGGCAGGCTGACCGAGCCGGCGATCACCGGCTGGGCCGGGTTCGTGGTGTCGATGATCCAGAGCGGATCCGTGCAGTAGGACGTCGACAGGTAGGCGCGGTTGCCGTCGAACGTGGCGGCGGTGATGGCCTCCTGGATGTTGAGGTTCAGCGCGCCCACCGGCGTCGCCGCGTTCACGTCGGGCGCGTTCCAGAGCTCGAGCGCGCCGCCGGAGTTGCCCCAGCTGGAGTTCAGGACCGCGCGGAAGAGGCCCGTCGTGGGGTTGAAGTCCATCGCCCAGCGGTCGTCCACCGTGCCCTGCGCCTGGTACTGGTTGCCGAGGACCATCTTCCCGCCCGGATCGGTGATGTCGATGGGCGCGAACTGGGTGATGGGGCCGACGCTGTTCGCGTCGTACCCGCTCTCGGAGATGACGATGCGGGTATCGGTGACGTTGTCGTGGATGTTCCAGCCGTCGGCCGGGAAGTCGAGCTCCTGCACCGGCAGCATCGACTCGGGATTGGAGATGTCGAAGCTGGCGACGAAGGTGAGATCTTCACTCGTGTTGCCATAGCCGCCGCCGAAGCCCGGGCCCCAGGCGTAGTAGTAGGCCCAGACGTTCGAGACGACGTACAGGATGTTCCCGACGATGCGGCTGTCGGCGATCGACCCGTTCACGGGAAGCTGCGAGAGCACCACGGGCGAGGACGGCTGACTCACGTCGACCGCCCACACCTGCGACCCGATCCAGGGGAGGCCGTCCCAGCCTGCGCCGCCGCCGAAGCCGTCGACCATCCCATAATAGAAGTAGTCGCTCACGATGACGTAGGCCGTGGTCCCTTCGACGTAGAGGCCCTGCGGCGTGCCCACGATGGGCACCCGCGCGACCAGCTGGGGGCTGTCGAGGTTGGTGATGTCGACGACCTGCAGGCCACGGTAGCTGTTGAGCACGAACAGGGTGTTGCCCGAGACGGCATAGAGGTCGGACTCCTGGATGGTGCGGGCGGGCGTGCTCGAGCCCCCTGTGCCGCCGTTGCTTCCGGCGTTCTGCGCCGTCCCGGCTGCGCCACCGGCTGCCGCGTCGACTCCGCCGGCCCGTGCACCCCCACCTTCGCCGCTCGGGGGCTGGGAGACGAAATCGGTGGCGCCGACGGGATTCGGGGGCGGGCCGTTCGGATTGCCACCGTTGGTGAGACCGCCGCTCTTGGTACCGGAGCAGCCGAAGGCGGCCAGGAGCGCAGCGGTGGTTGCGAGGGAGCCCAGTTTCCGTGTCATCGTTCGACCCTCCGTGGGGTGTGGCCTCGAGCGGCCGTCGGGGGCTGGATAGGCAACGGCTATGCCAGGGAACGACCGAAGGAGATTCAGGCACTTGACGATCGCGGCAACGACGAATCCCCATGGGGACGTCAGTTTTTTGGATCGACGGTGGACGCAGCGGTCGCGGTCGGAACCGCTACTCGAGCGCGCCGCGGATCCTCTCGGCGAACTCGCTCCGCTCGCTGTCGGAGTCGTACGAGTGGCGGGGCCAGAGAAACCCCCTCAGCCCATCGCCCTTGTGGCGCGGGATCACGTGCACGTGCAGGTGCGCCACGCTCTGCGAGACCTTGTTGTTCGCGAGCACCAGGGACCCCTCCGCTCCCAGGCCGCGCTCGACCGCCCTCGCGAGGCGACGGACCTCGTTGAAGAACGGGCCCACGCGCTCAGGAGGCAGCTCTCCGAGATCCCGCACGTGCGGCACTGGAATCACGAGCACATGTCCTTTGAACACCGGGCGCTGATCGAGGAACGCGCAGTGACTCGGGCTGCGAGACACGATCGTCGCGGGCAGCTCCCCCCGCGCGATGGCGCAGAACACGCAAGCGACGTCTGCGTTCACGGCGTGCCGACGCGGCTCGTAAGAGGTGCGCTCTGCGTGAGCTGGCGACTCATGTCACGGCAGCGCGAAATCGAGCACGACCGGGACGACGGGGTTGTCGCCCGCGACGGCCGTGAACGTGGCGCCGCCGAGGTTCGTGGGATCGCCGGTCCCCGGCGTCGATCCGCCCGCGATCGTGTCCATGAAACACGTGGCCACGTAGTCGCCCGGCGTCACGTCGTAGAACGACATCTGCGCCGCCGCGTTCGGGTCGCCCAGCGAGACGCCGGTCACGTAGTTCACGTAGTAAGCCTGCGCGTTGGCCGCGGGCTGCAGTCCGTTCCAGTCCTGGGCCCGGTAGAAGGCGCAATAGATCGGCGCGCCGTCGGCCGGATCGCCGACGACGTTGGGAATACCGCTCTGCAGGGTGACGGAGACCGGAACGGTGGATCCGCCGGGGCCCGTGTCGACCGGCGTGCCGTAGCCGCAGTAGCACTGGCTCGTCCCGCCCGACGCCGCGCAGAAGAGGACGTCGGTGCTCGGCCAGTAGGCGCCCACCGCGTAGCACATCTCGGTCGGAAACGTGACCGTCGAGGTGCCGGTGTTGTCCCAGCTGCAGGTCACGTGCAGCGTGTCGCTCGTTCCCAGGGTGATGCCCCCGTCGAAGTGCTGGAACGGCGGCGAATCCCACTGCTGCGTCTGGTAGATCGGCTGCTCGCTGCCGCCGTCCGGGATGAGACCGACGGTGACGCCGGTTCCGAAACGGTGCTCGTGGCCTACGATGGCCTGGATCTGCACGGGGTCGGGCGGGGAACAGTACGCCTCGGCCTGGGTGCTGCCGGGCGGCAGGTAGAGGTTCTCCGTGCCGAAGTAGAAGACGGAAGCCCGCTCGGTCACGCTCCCGACCGGCGCGTAGTTGAGTCCGAACGCGCCCGAGGCGGTGATCTGGTCGGGCGTCGCATTGATGTAGTGAGTCTCGATGGCGAACTGCTGGTGGGCCTGGATCTGAAAGCCGACCCCCGCGGGCAGGTCCCACTCGTCCTCCTGGTCCTGCGTGCCAAAGAGGTAGTCCCACCCCGGCTGTCCGCCCTGCGGGCAGACCACCGGCGGGAGGTTCACCGGGTGGTCGAGAGTGTAGACGATGAGGTGGTGGCCGCCCTTGCTCTGCTTCACGATGAAGCTCGAGATGTCCTCGCCCGCGTCGTTCGTCCCCTGCACGAAGGTGCACATGACGATCTCACCGCCGGCATCGACGGTGAAGGGGCCAGCCGTGTACACGGCCTGTGCGTCCAGCACGAGGCCCGCGTCGGGAGCACCCGCGTCCGGCGCCGGTCGTCCACCCTGGCAGGCCAATGCGGCGAGTGAAAACGGGATGAGGGCAACGAGGCAACGGGCCATGGCCGGGAGGCTAGCAGAGCGGGCGTCCGGGAGGGTAGTAGGAGGAGTGGCGATCCGCCCGGACGACACGCCGGCCCTGGCCGCGGGCCTCGCGCTCTACCACGCCGGCCGCTACTTCGAGGCGCACGAGGTGTGGGAGGACCGCTGGCGCCTCGCCGTGAGCGACGAGCGGCGCTTGCTGCACGGGCTCATCCAGCTCGCGGCGGCGCACGTCCAGATCGATCGCGGCGTCGGCCGCGGCGCCGAGCGCCTCTTGCGCAAGGCGGCGGCGCGCCTCGCGCCCCTCGGGGGTTCGTTCGCGGGGCTCGACCTGCGCCGCCTCTTCGCGGAGGCCGAGGAGCGGCTCGCTACTTCCAGACGGTCGTGATCAGCGGGTCGTTGTGCCCGTTGGCCTTGGGCAGACTCGACAGGCCGAAGCCCGCCTCGACCGTCGAGAGCGTGGAGTAGTGCGTGTAGTTGTGGTTGTCCTGGCTGCCCGGGGTCTGCAGCATGGGCGAGAGGATCACCGCCATGATCGAATCGCTGTCGCTGGCGCCCTCGTCCCAGGTGATCACCAGGACGCCGTTCTGCGCGTAGGCGGACGAGTTGAGGATGGTGGGCACGTTGGCCTGCAGCCACTGGTCTTGCTGCTCGATCGGGTTGTTCAACGGAGAGCAGGAATCGTGCCCGTCGTCGCACAGGCTGGGCGAGATGAAGACGTAATTGTAATACGTGCCGGCGGCCACGTCGGCGGCGAGACCCGGCATCGTGCCCTCTGGCTCGAAGCTGACGTCGTTCGCGTCGCACGAGGCGGTGTTTTGCTGCGTGATCAGGAAGTGAGGCATGGGGTCGTGCTTCGAAGCGAAGGTTCCCGGGGCAGTGCCGTCGCTGCCGGTGTCGCTCAGCGCGCAGGGCGTCAGCTGGGCCTCCGAGTATTCGTGCCACGTGAGGCCGGCGGCCTCGAGCTGGCTGGCGATGTCGGGGTTCGTCGCCGCCACCTGGTGCGCTGGATCGCTGGCCTCGCCGTCCGAGGTGATGCCGAAGTTGTCGCCGCCCGCGAGGCCGAGATAGTTCGGCAGGCTGGGGTGCACGCCCGTGTCCTGGTAGCCCACGAGCTCGACCCCCGGGCCGCCCGAAGCGAAGAGGCTGTTCAGGTACGGGGCCTGGCTCGTGTTGCCGTTCAAGCTCGAGAAGCTCGTGTTCTCCATCACGATGATCCAGAAGCTCGAGAGCTGGGGGACGCCCTGGTTCTTGCAGAGCCCCGAGGCCGTGTCGCAGGTGAACGGAGAGGTGCAACCGCCTGCGCAGGCTCCGCCGCCCGTGCTGCTGCCGCCCGAGCCGGAGCTCGCGCCACCCGTCGTGCCGGCGGCGCCGCCCGAGGTGGAACCGCCCGCCGTCGACCCGCCCGAGGTGGACCCGGCGCTCGCGCTGCCCGACGAAGTGGTTCCAGCGGTTTGCCGGCCCGTGCTCGAGCCCGCCGAGCTGCTCGAGGAGGCGCCCCTCGTGGATCCCGTCGAGCTTCCCCCGCCGCCCGAGGTCGAAGCGACGCCGGACCCGCCCGTGCTCGCGCCGCCGCTCACCTGGCCCTGGCAATGGCCCTGGTTGCAGACGAGGTTGCTGCCGCAGTCGGAGTCGGTCTGGCAGGTCCCGCTCGAACTGCCGGAGCAAGCAGAGAGGGCTGCAAATGAGCACGTGGCGGCAAGAGCGATCGATCGTCTCATGGGGGGCCCTCGAAATGGAATGGACCGACATAGAACAGAGGTACGTCGGGGGGCAAGGGACCAGGCCGTGACGCCGAGTTAACCGTCGAGGGGAACGAGGCGCGCGCCCTTGGGCGGCGCGAGCTCGAACATCGCCGGGTCGATGGGCTCCCCGAGGTGCACGTCCCGGTAGCGGATCTCCAGCGCGGCGCTGCCGACCTCGAGCGAGATCTGCCGGGGAAACGCGACGCCGGCGGTCGGCGCCAGGTCCGCGAACGCCGCCGCGTAGCTCCCCGCCTGCTCGGCTCCCACGAGGGCGAGGGTTTCGGTGTCGAGAAAGAGAGTTTGAACCTCCCCCGCCCCCTCGAGCGTGAGCGCATAGGCGCGCCGTCCGGGATCCACCCGGAGGCCGCCCACCGTGGGCAGGCGCGGCGGATCCGCGAGCAGCAGCCCCACGGCGACGTCGGGCGGCAGCGCCGCCGGCAGCAGGCGCGCCAGGTTGTCCGGCGTGGCCGCCCCCACGGCAAAGACGCCCTCGTCGACGCGGAAGATTTCCACCCGCCGGCCGTCCGTCGCGAGGAGCGCCTGCGGATTGCCGAAGAAGCCGTCCACCTCGACTCGCAGGAAGGCGGGCTTCTGGGCCGCGATCTCGACTCCGGTCGTGCCGCCATGGGCCCCGTGCACGGTGATGCGCCCCCCGGCGGTCAGGGTCTGCAGACGCCGGCTGCGGTCGGCGAGCGCCCGCAGGAGCACGGCGGGGTCGCGGATCTCCCCTTCGGGCCCGAAGCGCAGCGGCAGCTGGCGCGGGCACGCGGAGCAGGCGAGGAGCGCCAGCAGCGCCGCCCTACGCACGGCGCAGCGCCTGGTCGAGATCGCGCCACAGGTCCTCGGGGGCCTCGAGGCCGATGGAGAGGCGCACCATCCCCGGCGTCACCCCCGCCCGAGCCAGCTCGGCCGGGCTGCAACCGTGGTGGCTCGTCTCCACCGGCAGAGACGCGAGACTCTCCGCGCCTCCCAGCGAGACCGCGCGCGCCACCAGCTCGAGCGCGTCGTAGAAGCGGCGCGCGGCGGCCAGCCCGCCAGGCAGCTCGAGGGTCACCATCCCGCCGAACGCGCGGAGCTGGCGGCGCGCGATCCGGTGATCCGGATGCCCGCGCAGACCCGGGTAGAGCACGCGCGCGACCCGGCGATCCCGCTCGAGCCGGCGGGCCAGCTCGAGCGCAGTGTCAGACTGCCGGAGGACGCGCAGCTCCAGGGTCTTCAAGCTGCGCGAGAG
>DATJNL010000239.1:0-11958 GCA_035508175.1 Myxococcales bacterium | reverse complement strand
ATTCCACGCAGATGGCAGCGGCCCATTGGAGAAGTTGTAGTCGACGTCGTACCCGGCGCTCGGATTGAAAGCGGTCAGCACCTGTCCCGGATGCCCGTTCCAGTTGAAGGACACCGCCGAGTTTGCGGGGTCGAAGCAGGTATTTTGCCCGGGGCTTATCAGCTGAGGTGGCGGGTTGATCACCTGCTGCGCTGCGGCGGCGCTCGAGAAGGCGACCGCCACTCCCGCAATCCACTTCGACACCATGGCAACCCCCTTGGCCATCCTTCGCGGCCGGACAGGCTTTGCACCCCCATCCTTTCGGGATGGGTTCGCTCTTTGACAGGCAAGATCAGTCTACCACAAGACCGGGGAGCTTCTCCCTCGCGCTCGCTGACCAGGCGATGGCGACGCTCGTCCTCGGCTACCGGCCTCCATTCCTCCAGCGGGACGAGCCGCATCCCGACCTTCGGATCTTCCTCGAAGCGGTCGGTGAGTACGTGATGCCCGACCAGGGGGACGGGCAGACCATTCCAAACACGGGCGGCGAGCGAATCATGGTCGGGCCGACGGCACTCGCGCTCTTTGGGGCATGGGGCGTCTCCGGCGGGCCTCTCTTTCCGGTCTGCAGCGACCTCAATGGCACGCAGGAGCCCGACCGCGTGCGCCTCGCAGTCGTCTTCTCCTACTGGTGGTTCTGAAAGGACGGTGGAGCATGCGGCGGATGGTTCTGGTGGCTCTTCTCGCGACGATGCTCGTGCCCGGCGTCGCCCAGGCACAGCTTGAGGAGGTGCGGCAAAAGATCTTCGGTATGGACTGACTGACCTGCTCCCAGGCCGTGCGCGTGGTGCTTGGTCGGCTCCCGGGCGTGCAGTCGGTCGAAGGCGTGAGCGCACCGGTGGTCCCGGCCGGCAGCGGCACGGCGAGCGGCGCCTAGCAAGGCAGCGGCAACCCGAGAGCCCCCGGGGAGCGCATCCCCCGGGGGCTTCGCGGGAACAGCGCCGCCGAAGCAGCTGGTCTCCAGGCTCACCCACTCGTGCCCGGCCTGCTCCTGGTATTGTCGCTCGTCGTCCCGGGAGCGTGGCAACTGCACGCATGAGAGGCCGCCCCCACATGTCGAGAGCGCCCTCGTTGCTGCGCCGGCTGGCCGCGTGTGCCGGGCTCGTCGCCTGGTCGGCGGCGGGGCCCGCGCGGGCCGCGGGATTCGAGGTCGTGGTGCACGTGGAAGGGCCGAAGGGCGAAAAGGGCACGGCCGTCTGCGCCCTCTATGCGAGCAAGGATGGCTTCCCCGGCGACGAGGCCAAGGCCCTGCGAAGGACGACCGCGCCCATCGACGGCTCACCGGCGACCTGCGTGTTCGAAGACTTGCCGCCGGGCACCTATGCCGTGGCGGCGTTCGAGGACGAGAACGGCAACGGCAAGTGCGACCGGAACTTCCTGGGGATTCCGAAGGAGCCGGTCGGAGTCTCGAACGACGCCAAGGGCACGTTCGGGCCACCGCCGTTCGACAAGGCCAGGTTCCAGCTGACCGCGAAGCTGTCGATGACGATCCATCTCGCCCGGCCCTGAAGCGCCCTGGAGCCGGGCGTCTCCGCGGCCTACTCGCAGAACACGCGGACGTGCTCGCCCTGGGGGCCGTCCACGTCCACGGTGAGGTCGCGGAGCTGCTCCACGATGTCCTCGAGGTTCTCGGGCTTGATCTTCGACACGTCGATGTCGACGCCCTGCTTGTGCAGCGCGGCGTTGATCTGGTCGGAGACCCCGGCGGGCAGCAGCGCGGCCAGCTTCACCCCGGCGCGCAGCAGGTCCATGGGCACGCGCACGTTCACCTTGCCGCCCGGGTGCTGGTCGTCGAGGTAGCCCTCGACCAGCACGCGCAGGTACTTGGGGTTGGCGGGCTTCGACCCGCCCGGCGTGGCGGCGGGCGGCGGCGGCCCGTCCCCGAGCGCTCCGAGCAGCTGGTCTGCCTCGGCGGCGGTCACCTTGCCGGCGGCGAGCATGTCGAGGATGCGGCGGCGTTCTTCGTTCATGGGCTTCTCCTTGTCAGTGAACCGTCACGATGAAGGGGCTCGGCAGCGGCCCCGCTTCCACCCGCGTGCCCCGCGTGGCGCAGAACACGCGCGCCACGGCCACGCCGACGTCCAGCGCCAGCGGGAGCGAGCGCGGCTGCAACACCAGCAAGGCGATGGCCGCGGCGATCACGGTGAGCACGAGGCCGAGGGCCACGAACGGCCAGAGCAGGAAGACGGGCAGCCAGATGCCGAGGCCCCCGCGCTCCACGTGGACGAAGCTCGGCGGGAAGATCATCGCTTCAGGGCCTCCACGGCCTCCGCGGCCGTGATCTCGCCACGCTCGAGCTGGTCGAGGAGCTCCGCGCGGGACGGCGCGGCCTCCACCGCGAGGCCCGGGCCCAGCTCTGCCCCCAGCCGGTTGAGGCGGTTCTTGATGGTGGGGTACGAGACGCCGAAGAGCCGCTCCATCTCCTTGATGGACCCGTGGCTGCGCACGAAGGCGGCCACGAAGACCTGGTCGTCCAGGGCGAGCTGCGCCAGGGCGGGCAGCTCGAACGACCCCTCGATGGCGATGCCCGAGGCCAGCCGGACCCGCTCCACCGTGAACGGGGCACGCTGGGTCAGGGCTGTGAGGTTCTTCCATTCAGATGCCATGTGAAATTAAAATAAATCAAAAACACATGGCTGTCAATTGACTTTATCAATCAGTCTAGGCGGCGGCCTGGTTAGCCGCCTTTCGCCAGACGGTAGCGGGCGCCGCGCGTCGTCCCGGTCTTCTTGAGGAAGGGAGCGGTCGCCAGGTCGCGGCTCGCCTGCCGCAGGGAGGCGCGCTCGCCGAGGGCCTCGAGGTAATCGGCCAGCGAGAAGCTCTCCCGCGACTCCGCCACGCGGCGCAGCACGTTCATCCGCTCGGCGGCGCCGAGGTGGCCGCGGGCCGACGAGCCGAGCTCCTTCGCGACCGGCACCTCCCGCGACAGGTAGCCCCAGCGCTTGTACTCGGCGAGCGATTCCTCCGCCTCGCGCCGCGCGAGCGCCCCGCCCAGGGCGTGCGTCCCGATGAAGAAGCTCTCGCCCCGGGCCCGCGAGAGCCGCTTCGTCACGAAGTCGGCCATGTCGGAGAGCTCCTGCGAGGGGCGCGCCTGCTTCGCGAACTCGAAGGCGACGCCGAGGGCGGCGGGAAAGCGGCCGTTCGCGGCCGCGCGCCGCAACAGGAGCGGGTGGAAGCGGTCGTAGGCGCGCGCGAGCAGATCGACGAGCACCCAGAGGAGGCGCGGATCCTGGCGCGACGCGTCCGAGGCGAGTACGAGCGTCTCCTCGGGCGACGGCTTCCCCAGGTGCCAGGGGACGTTCTGCCCCTCCGCGCGGGCCCCCAGGCGCGCCAGCTCGAAGTAGAGGCGCGGCAGCTCGCTCGGCGCCACTTTGGCCGGGGGCTTCGTCATTGGTCCTGCAGGTCGTCGAGGAAATCCATGGCGTCCTGCGCCTTGGGCACGCGCTTGTCGAGGAGGTCCTGGAGGCGCCGCTCCACCAGCGCCAGGTCCACGCCGCGCTTGAGCAACGCCTTGGCGTGCCCGACGTCCTTGGTCCGGCCGGCGAAGCACTTCATGAGGAGCAGGTCCTCGGGCCCCAGGGCCTCCACGGTGAGCTGCTTGCCCTCGAAGATGGACCGGAGCCGCTGCCGGTAGTCCGGGGGCAGCACGTAGGCGAAGGTGGAGAAGTGCGGGTTGATCCAGTCGGCCGGCAGCCCGAGCTTGCGCGCGACCGCCTTGATCGCTGGATCGAGCTCGTCCATGGAGAGGCCCACCGGGTAGGCGTCCACGTCGGTGGTCCGCACCGGGAAGTGGTCCGCCAGCATGAGGGCCGTGCCGCCGCCGACGACGAGGCGCACCGGCGCCTTCAGGCGTCCGTCCAGGTCCTTGAAGGCAGCCCGCAAGCTGGCCTCGTCGAGGTACACGCGAGGGCCATTATGCCATCATTCTGCCTGATGTAAACATGGCTCAATCGGCGCGTCCCGGCGGCGGGCGCCGGGCGTCCGGGCCCTCACAGCGCCGGCGCGACGCATGACAGCGCCCGCCGCAAGCGCTAGAGAACGCCCGTGATCCCCGCGAGCCTGCTGCTGGTCGCTGCGCTGGCGCAGCTCCCGAACGCCTGGATCGTCTGGGCGACCCCCGACCCCGACCTCGCGCGACTCGACGACGGGGGCTGGGCGGGCGACGGGCTGCAGCCCGACTCGCAGGTTCCCCTCGCCTCGCTCGATCGGGCGGCCCGCGCCACGCCCACGCTGGACGCCGCGGTGAGCCGCCTGCGCCGGGGCCTGGCCTTCCCCCGCTGCGAGCGCGATCCGAGCGGGGGCGTCCTCGAGCCCTTGCGCCTCGCGAAGGCGGCACTGGCGCGGGCGCTGGTCGGCGTCCGCAACGGCGAGCCGCCGGCGCCCCACGCCCGGCTGCTCGTCGCCTACGGCCGCCGGCTGGCGCGCTGCGACGGGGGCGGCCTCCTCCTCTTCGTCGTCGGCCAGCACGTCGAGGGCCTCGGCCTGACCTTCATGAGCTGGGCCGCCCACTGGGGGCTGGGGCGCCCGCCCGTCGACCTCGCGGCGGGCGCGCTCGGGTGGGCCGACCTCGCACGAGCCCTGGACTTCGAGCGCGACACCGTGCTCCGCCTCCTCCCCGACGAGACGCACGATGGCGCCACCTACTCGCGCCGCGGCAGCGAGACGCTGATCCGCTCGCTCTTCGCGCAGCTCGAGGCCGTGCGCCGGGCCTCCGATCTCGAGCCCGTCCGGCAGCGGCTGGCGGGATTGCTGGACGACAGGGAGCGAGCGGTCTTCGCCGAGACGGCGCTGCCCGAGCCCCGCTGGGCCTCCTTGAAATCCTTCGGGCGCGACAACCTCGTCGGCCGCTGGATCGCGAGCCGGACGATCCCGCCCGCCGTCGGCGCCTGCGTCCGGCCGATCGATCGGCTGGCGCGCGGGGACGAGGAACCTCCGCCTCCCCCGGGCGCAGGAGCGCCGGCGGGTGGCTGGATCGATCGCGGCGCCACGACGGTGGACGAGGCCCCGGTGGCACCGCCCGCGGGCGTCGCGCCGCCCGAGCCCGGGCGCTGCCGGCGGCTCTCGCAGCGCCGCTATCGCTTCGTGAGCAACCGGCAGGCGGCGACGATGGACGTCTCCGAAGCGCTCGCGCAGGCGGCGCGCGTCGTCCCCCACTTCCAGGACGGCGGCGTCGACGGTTTCATGGTGCTCAGCGTCCGACCGGATTCCTGGGTGGCTTCCTGCGGCGTCGAGAACCGGGACCTCGTCCTCTCGGTGAACGGACGCGACGTGAGGGATCCCGCGGCGGCGCTCGACGCCATCGAGGCCGTCCGCGCCGCCGGGCGGCTGGATCTCGTCGTCGTGCGCGCGGGCCGCCGCGTCGCGTTCACCGTGGAGGGCGAGCCCTGATCCGCTGTCTACGCCCGGGCCTCGCGCTCGCTGACCCGCTTCAGCGTCTGGGAGGCGCGCGCGCCGTCCTCGCGCAGGGCGATGTCGGAGAGGCTGATGACGCCCACGACCTTCCCCGCGCCGTCGACGCAGATGATGCGGGACTTGTGCTTCTGCGCCATGAGGTCCTCGGCCGTGCGGAGGTCGTCTTCGGGGCGGCAGGAGATCACCTCGCGCGTCATCAGCTCGCCCACCGGCGTCGTGGCGGGCCGGCCGTCACAGAGGGCCCGCAGCGCCAGGTCCCGGTCCGTCACGGTGCCGACGGCCCTCCCGGAGGAATCGCACACGGGCAGGAAGCCCACGTTCTCGTCGCGCATCCGGCGGGCGGCCGCCTGGGTCGTGTCCTGCGGCGTGAGGCTCTCCACATCGCGCTTCATGATTTCCTGGCAACGCATGGGTTCATCTCCTTGGGGGGGTTCGAGGCAGCAGGAGGGTGACCACCGCCCGCGTCGCTGCCCAGTCCCGGGCGGGTCTGGCCCGGCGGAACGCCCCGTGCTAGCAAGGCGACCATGGCCAGCGGGCTCGCTGCGACGGAACGTCGTCGGCTCGGGATGAAGGCGTGAGATCGCGCCGCCCGCCGCCCCCTCGCCCTGCCGGCGGTCCTGGCCGGCTCTCCGCGCCACAGGGCCGGGCGCGCGTGCCGATCCAGATTCCCTCGGGCCCCCGGGCGCAGCTCCTCATGGCGCGCATCCTGCGGCTCGTGGAGCAGTCGGGCATGCCCGACCAGTGGGCCGCGCTGCACCTGCTCAACATCGCCTTCCAGCAGTCGCGGCGCTCCAAGTTCCCCGACTTCGACTTCCGCCGCGTCTTCGAGCTCATCTGGAAGACCGAGAAGGCGAAGTCGGGCGAGGAGGACGCCCTCGACGAGGCGGTCCAGGCCTGGCTGCTGACGCGCGAGGACGAGGGCGTGGAGCCGCTCGTCCTCGCGGCGAACCTGTGCCGCGCGATCGCACGGCAGCACCAGAAGGGCGAGGTCTCGCGGAAGGAAGCGCACGACCTGCTCGACCGGTTCTTCGACGCGGTGGAGGCGGTGAAGGCGAAGGAAGGAACCGAGACATGAAGACCTGGCAGATCGTGGTGGCGCTGGCCTGGGCGGGTTGCGCCAGCCCGGCGCGCGTCTCCGGATTCCTCGGGGGCTATGAAGAAGTCCTGGAATCACCCGGCGTCTATCGAATCGAGGCGGTGGCGAGCGGCAGCGCCTGCCAGTCGATCCTCCGCCGCTACGCCCTCCGGCGCGCGCTCGAGCTCTGCGGCCGGGACGGCTACGCCTCCGCTCGCGTGACGCGCTCGGCCCTCTCGGCGATCGACCGAGACCCCGTGCAATACCGGATCGACGCCACCGCGGTCTGCCTCACGACCTCGCCGCCGACGCAGGGCCGGCCGACGTCCGGGACCGCGAGTCCCGCCACCGGCGCGAGCGCTTCCTGACCGGTTCGCGGCTGGTCGCCCTGGGGTAGAATGGGCGGCATGGGACAGCTCTCGCTCGCGAGGATCGCGGTCGCCGCCGGAACGCTGGCATTGGCGGCGTGCGGCCAGAGCGCGGGCGCCACCGGTGGCGGCACCAGCGCGGGCGACACCGCGACCACCACGGCCGGCGGCTCCTCGGGCGGGACCGCGACGACGACCGGGACGACCGGGACGGCCGGCAACGGGTCGAGCGCGGCCGGCGTGAGCGGCGGCTCGAGCGGGGCGTCGTCGTCCGGCGGCGCTTCCACGGCGGGCGCGTCGGGGGGCGGCACGTCGGCGAGCAGCACGGGAGGCGGGGCCTCGTCCTCCGGGGGCGCGACGGGAAGCGCGTCGACGGGCGGCGCCTCCTCCACCGGCAATTCGACGGGCGCCTCCGGCACGAGCGGCGCCTCCTCGACCGGTGGCAGCTGCACCGCCGACGCCCAGTGTGCTTCCGGAGACTACTGCGATTACTCGGTGACTCCCTGCGCCGGCAGCAACCCGCAGATCGGCACGCTCGCCCCGGGCCCCTGCGAGGTCGACTGCGGCAATACGTGTGGGAGCTGCACGAGCGACGCGCAGTGCAGCCCGTTCGAGCAGTGCGTGGGCGGCAGCTGCCAGGGCTTCGCTTGCCCGGGGCTCACCTTCAACTGCCCGGCCGGCTGCACGACCGTGAACGCGCCCCATACTTGTGGAGCCTGTGTCTGCCCGTCGTGCAACACGGGCGGCGGCACCGGCGGCAGCTCGACGGGCGGCGGCGACGCGGGCAGCTGCGGCGGCGTGCTCTGCACCAGCCCCAACGGCGACACCTGCTGTCCCCCCGGCAATCACTGCTGCGGCTCGATCGTCATCGGGGGCCAGCCCACGTGCAGCCCGAGCGGCATCTGCCCCGGGTAGCAGGGCTTCCTGCCGAGCGTCACCAGATATTGGACGTTGCAACCAGATATCTGAGGGCTCCGGCTTGGCAGGCATTTCCAACCACTCGAATTCAGGGGGTTCGACCATGGGCGTGGTTCTTGCTGTTCGTGGCGCCATGCGAACGGCATTTCATCGAGGCTCTCTCTGGCTGCTCTGCCTCGCGCTCTGCGGCGGTTGTGCGTCGCGCGGGGGAGGCACGAGCGGATCGACCGGTGCCAGCTCCAGCGCCGGCTCCTCGGGAGGCGCAAGCTCCGGCGGGACCTCGGGCGGCCGCGCCAGCTCCGGTGGCACCTCGGGCGGCGGGGCCAGCTCCGGCGGAACCTCGGGTAGCGGCGGCTCGACGGGCGGGCTGGCGGCCTGTGCGGGCGGCGAGAACTCGCCCTGCCCTTTCGACGGCGGTCAGGGGATCTGCTGCGCCGGAAGCTGCGTCGACGTGCTCACGAGCCTGACGAACTGCGGCGCCTGCGGTCAGGCTTGCCCCGTCGGCGGGGCGTGCAGCTACGCTTCCTGCGTCTTGCCCGACGGCGGCCCGGACCTCTGCGTTCCGGGCGGCTGCCCGGCCGGAACCCTCTGCCTCGCGCAGTTCGGTCTCTGCTTCCCGACGAGCTGCGCCGGGATCGGCGACGGCACGGGCTGCACCCTCGACGGAGGCGTCGACTCCTGTTGCGGCGGGAGCTGCATCGATCAGAGCACCGACCCTTCGAACTGCGGCCTCTGCCACAACGTCTGCCCCGCCGGAACGACCTGCACGCCGGACGGGATCTCCGCCGACTGCGACCTGCCGGACGGCAGGCTGGAGGACTGCTCCGACGGCGGCTGTCCGGCCGGCACGCGCTGCACCGGGGCCTCGTGCCTGCCCACCACCTGCGACGCCTCGGAGCAGGGCCAGTTCGAGTGCGCGAACCCCAGCGGCGGGCCCGGCCTCGGCACCTGCTGCGAGAGCAGCTGCACCGACCGGCTGAGCGATCCGCAGAACTGCGGCGTCTGCGGAAACGTCTGCCCCGCCGGCAGCTTCTGCTCCTACGGCAGCTGCCCCGCGATCTCCTGCGCCGGCGCGCCCTCGGGGACCGCCTGCGTGCTCGCCTCGGGCGGACAGGGGAGCTGCTGCAACGACAGCTGCGTCGACACCACGAGCGACCCGCAGAATTGCCAGTACTGCGGCTTCATCTGCCCGACCGGTGCGACCTGCAACGGCTCGCTGTGCTCCTCCGGATGCACGGCGGACAGCTGTCCGGCGGGAACGCTCTGCTTCAGCGGCGAGTTCTGCGAGCGGTACGACTGCAGCGGCGTCGCGGACGGCCAGACCTGCCTGCGCAACGAGGACAGCTCGTACGCGTTCCCGCAGGGCGAGTGCTGCGGCGGCGCCTGCGTCGACACGAACGCCGATCCCGACCACTGCGGCGGCTGCGGAATCGGCAACGACGGCGGGGTGTGCATCAACGGCGACCTCTTCCCGCCGCCGCCCGGCACCTCGTGCGACGGCTTCTGCCCGGTGGGGGAGACGTGTGAGGGGGCCTACTGCGTCGGTCCCTGCGCCTCGACCTCGTCGGTCTGCCCCCTGCAGGGCGGCAGCTACGGCGCCTGCTGCTTCCCGCCGGGAGAGACCTCCACGGTCTGCGTGGACGTGCTCACGGACCCCGCGAACTGCGGCTTCTGCGACCAGCGCTGCCCGGCCGGCCAGAGCTGCGTCGACGGCAGCTGCAGCGGCGCCAAGGCTCCGTGCGTCGGCGGACGGGTCGGCGGCTTCTGCAACCTGGACGCGGGGCTGTCGTTCCTCTGCTGCCCCGGGGGAGGCTGCACGGACACGAGCTCGGACCCGGGGAACTGCGGGGGCTGCGGGAACGCCTGCGACGGCGGAAGCTGCGTGGCAGGCAGCTGCCAGTAGCTCAGTCCGGGCAGGGGTCGGTGGCGGCGCCGTCGGGCGGCACCGTGGGCGTGCCGCCGAGCAACGTCTGCAGGAAGCAGCGGTACTGGTGCTTGGGCGGGTCGGTCTGGAACATGACCTCGTGGCCGTCCTCGATGCCGTCGCCGGGGTGCTGCGCGAGGATCGCCGTGACCGTGCTGCCGTCGCCCGCGACGACGTTGCCCGCGATCGGCAGCGTGCGCTCGATCCGCCCCGAGATGTCGAGCAGGTCCTCGAGCGGCGTGTAGGCGGCCTCGCTGGGGCTCTCGTCGTACGCGGGCAGCGCGAGGTCGAGGCCGAAGGCGAGGCTCGAGGCGTTCGCGATCGGCGGCAGGATGTAGCTGTCGAAGATGCCCTGGAACATGAGCACGTGGCGGGCGGGGCCGCCGACTGGCTGGCGCAGGATGCGCGTCGCATAGATGGGCGGGTCCGCGGGCTCGCCCACCCACTGCAAGAGCGAGAGCACGGGGTCGTGCTCGTTCAGCGAATAGCCCTGCGGCACCGCGAAGAGCAGGTTCGCGACGGGCAGCACGTCCACCGGGTTCTGCTTGTAGATCACGTTCTCGATCCAGCTCCCGCCCTCCCCGTCGAAGATCCCCGCGAGGAAGCGCGGCTCGAGCGCGAAGGCGAGCGGCGTGATCGTCGCGCCCATGGAATGGCCCTGGATCACCTCGTGCCCCACGTCGAACTTCGCCGGCCCCCCGCCCGCGACGGTGGCGCCCGGGCAGCTCGACACGTCGAGGGTCAGATCGTCGAGGAGGTGCGCCTGCAGGATCAGCTCGAGCGCGGATTCGCGGATGTTGTCGCGCATCGCCACGGTGTTGCCCACGTTGAAGATGAGCAGGTCCTCGTTGCCGTTGGTCGGGTTGCGCAGCGCGCCCAGGGGACCGTCGATCTCGACGCCGGCCCAGCCCGCCATGGCGTAGAACATGGCGGGCCCCGAGCCCGGCACGATGGGCGGGCCGCCGGGCGTGGCCTGCGTGCCGCGGTCGACGAGGGGCCGGATGCCGCCGGCGCCCGTGCGGCTGAAGATCACCACCGGGTAGCCGGCCGCGGGCATGGGCCGCCGCGGGATCGTCACCACGAAGTTGGCAAGCTCGTAGCGCTGCACCGTGGGCGTGCCGCCGATGCCCACCCACTCGCCACCCTCCGAGGTGAACGGGGGCGTGCCGCCCTGGTAGTCGGGCATCCCGATCGTCGTCTGGTAGACGCAGTAGCCGTCGAAGATCTCGCCGGACGTGAAGGGCGCCGCGGGCTGCGGCGGCGGCAGCGCGAGGATGGCGTCGCGGAAGGGATTCATCAGGGAGACCGGGTCCCACGTGCGGAACACCGCCAGCGCGGCGATCTGCTTGCGGGACACGCCCGCCGCGTCGAGCGCCGCGAGCGCGCGCCAGTAGGCGCCGTAGGCGGCCGCGCTCATGCCGGGCGGCACCACGCCGGCCGCGAGCTGCGCCATGGGGAGCGGAACGCCGAGGGGCTGGCCCGCCGCGTCGCGCACCGCGCGCGTCACGACGGCCGCGTAGGCCGTGGTCGGCTGCAGCGGCACGCCCTGCAACGGCAGCAGCGAGAGCAGGTTGGGCGCGCCGTACGGGCCGCCGTCGGCCTCGAACGCGACCGAGACCGGGATCCGCCGCAGATAATCCGGCGAGCCGGGGTCGACGCCCATGAGGAACACCGAGGCCGGCGCCGCGAGGCTTCCGTGCAGGTCGGGGAGCGACGTCGGATCCACGGCGGCCGTCATCCCGAAGAAGATGCCCGAGGACAGGCCGAAGCCGTCCGCCTCGGTCTCGGCGAGCTGGAGGAGCTGGCTGACCTGGGGGACCAGCGACGGGTTCGGGAAGCCCGACAGGTCGAGCGTGCCATCCGACAGCCGCCGCGACTCCGACGGGAACGGCGAGCCGTAGAAGCCGGACTGCCCGGTGAAGTCCATGAGCGCCTGCGTGCCCGGGACGGCCGCAGGGGCCGGCGCACACGCTGCCAGCGCGAGCCAGAAGCCCTTTGGGACGCGGCCCCACATCGAGCCGAGTAACGCGCCGCGTCCCCGTCGAGTCAACAGACTGCGGGCTTCCCTTGGCTGGAATGGAGGCTAGAAGCAGTTTCAAAACCCCCGGCCTACTGCGAAAGCCGATACTCTCGCTGCGCCGGGCAGCCTCGTCGCTCCGCTGCTCAACGTGCCTCAGAGGGCACGTTTCCGCTGCTCACTTCTCGGGTGCCCGGCTCGCTTC
>DATJNL010000238.1:0-3984 GCA_035508175.1 Myxococcales bacterium | reverse complement strand
CACCACGCAGAGCGGGCAGCAGGTGGGCCTCGCGCTGGTGCGGGTCGGCGAGGATCCCGCCTCGGCCCTGTACGTGCGCAGCAAGATCAAGGCGTGCGCCGACGTGGGCTTCGCGTCGTGGGAACACCAGCTCCCGGCCGGCACGTCCCAGGCGGAGCTCCTCGAGCTGGTGGGCAAGCTCAACGCCGACCGTGCCGTGCACGGCATCCTCGTGCAGCTCCCCTTGCCGAAGGCCGTCGACGAGGACGCGGTGGTCGACGCGGTCGATCCCGCCAAGGACGTGGACGGTTTCCATCCGCTCAACGCCGGGCGGCTGCTCACCGGACGGCCCGGCGTTCGCGCCTGCACGCCCTTCGGCATCATGCGCATGCTCGACCACGTGGGCGTGGACCTGGCCGGCAAGCGCGCCGTGGTGGTGGGGCGGAGCAACATCGTCGGCAAGCCCATGGCGCTGCTCCTGCTCGAGCGCAACGCCACGGTGACGCTGTGCCATTCGCGAACCCGCGACCTCGAAGGCGAGGTGCGCCGCGCCGACGTCCTCGTCGCCGCCGTGGGGCGGCCAGAGACCATCAAGGGCAACTGGATCAAGGACGGCGCCGTCGTCATCGACGTGGGCTCGCCGAAGGGTGACGTGGAGTTCGAAGCCGCCTCGCAGCACGCGGCGTGGATCACGCCCGTGCCGGGCGGCGTGGGGCCGATGACCGTCGCGACGCTGATGGCGAACACCCTGCAGGCGGCGCGCCGCGCGGCCGGAATGGCGTAGGCTTCCGGGCGACCTCAGGTCTGCGTCACCCGGATCGTGGTCTTCATGGCCCGGCCGGTCTCGAGATCCTGGGCGCTCATCGTGAGGATGCCCTCGACGTTGACGTCGAAGGTGATCTCGACCTGCGCCTTCCCCTTCTCGCCGGGCTTGATGCCCGAGAACAGGAAGTCGCCGAGCAGCTCGTTCTGCTCCACCAGCTCGTGGTCGCCCTGGTAGATGCGCATGGCCAGCTCGGTCTGACCGTCGAAGCTGGTCGTGGCCTTGATGGCCTTGGCGTTGGGGATCGCCGCGTTGCGCGGGAAGACCACGTGGAACTTGCCGTCGGCCTTCTCGAGGCCGATGGCCATGGGGATCACGTCGAGCAGCTGGAGCCGCAGGTCCGAGTTGTTCTCGAGCGAGCGCGCGTAGAGCGCGGCGCCGATCGCCACCGCCTCGTCGGGGTGCACGCCCTTGCTGGGCGGCTTGCCGAAGAACTTGGTGAGCCGGTCCTGGATGATGGGCATGCGCGTCTGCCCGCCCACCAGCATCACCTCGTCGATGTCCTTCACCGACAGGCCGCTGTCGAGCATCACCTGCGACACCACCTGGAGCGTGCGTTCGATGAACGGCCCGGTGAGCTGCTCGAGAAGCTTGCGGGTGAAGGTCATCTCGATGTTGAGGGGCAGGCCCTGCGGCGTCATCGAGACGAAGGGGATGTGGAAGGGTGCCTCGAGGCGCGACGAGAGGTCGATCTTGGTGCGCTCGGCGAGGTCCTTGATGCGCTGCATCGCCACGGGATCGCTGGAGAGATCGACGCCGTTCTTCTTCTTGAACTCCTCGATGACGTAGCCGATCATCGCGTTGTCGAAGTCGATGCCGCCGAGGAAGATGTCGCCGCCGGTGGCCTTCACCTCGAACACGCGATCGCGGATCTCGATGATCGACACGTCGAACGTGCCGCCGCCGAGGTCATAGATGATCACGCGCTCCTGCAGCGTCTTGCCCACGCCGTAGGCCAGCGCGGCGCTGGTGGGCTCGTTGATGATGCGCACCACTTCCAGCCCGATCAGCTTGCCCGCGTCCTTGACGGCCTGCCGCTGCCGGTCGGTGAAGTACGCGGGGACCGTGACCACCGCGCGGTCCACCTTCTGCTGCAGGTAGTCCTGCGCGACGTCGCGGATCTTATTGAGGATGCGGGCGGCGATCTCGCTCATGGCGAGCTTCTGCTTGCCCACCGAGATCACGACGTCGTTCTTGCCGCCCTCGCCCATGTCGTAGGCGACCACCTTCTTCATGGTGTCGACGACGTCGGACTTGAACGTGCGGCCGATGAGCCGCTTGCTGGCGTAGACGGTGTTCTTGGGATTCAGCTGCCACTGGCGCTTCGCCTCGTGGCCGATGAGCTCGTGCCCCTTGTCGTCGATCGCGAAGATCGAGGGGATGGTGAAGTCGCCCCCCTTGTAGGGGATGAGCTTCACCTGCCCGCTCGCCTCGACGACGGCGGCACAGGAGTTGGTGGTGCCGAGATCGATTCCGATGATGGGCGCGGCCATGGTCTCGGTCAGGTCCTCCCCGACGAAGGTTCGCCAGGAGACCTTACCTCATCTGGCGGGCTGCCACAAAACTTCGGCGCTAGAGGCAGAAGCCCAGTAGGCAGCCCGTGCCGGGGACGCAGGCCAGCTCGGTCTCGAGGCAGAAGCACGTCTGGCCCGCCGCGCAGCCCGAGCAGCCCGTGCCGCTCCCACACTCGGTCCCAAGGCCGCTGTCGGGGAAAGGGAAGCCGGCATCTCCAACCGACCCGCTTCCACCGTCCAGCTGACATTCAGTGTCGCCGTCACTCCCGGTCGCGCAGACGTCGCCAGCGGGGCAGACGGCGGGTCCCCCGGGGTTGCAGACTTGCACGCAGGTGCCGGGGCCGGGTGTACCGAATGTGCCGTCGCAGGCCCAGCCCGTCTCGCAGAGCTGGGACCGATCGCCGCAACGGGTGAACGGGTTGCATGTGGTCGTGGTGGTCCCGCCGGTCTGCAGGCATACGCCCGGCGAGGTCAAGCCTGTCGTGGGCACGCAGGTCCCGTCGTCGTGTCCGTCGGCGTCACAGGCGCCGTTGATCGTTCCGTTGGCTGCGCCGGTGGTTTGCCCACAGGGGTTGTCGACGCAAGCGCCGTCCATGCAAACCGTGGCAATGTCGGGGCAATCGGCTGAGACAGCACAGGTGTAGGTGCACTCGTAGGCTGACTGGGTCGGGTCGTAGGCACAGACAAGGCCCGTCGGGCACTGGCCGCTGCCGCCATCCGCCAAGCATGTGCTCGGGTAGCCCGTGACCGGCAGAGTGAGGCAACTCCCCGCGTTGCCGCCGCTGGTCGAGCCGTTGCCGGCCCCGGTGGAGCTGCCCTGTCCGCCGGTCGTCGAGCCGTTGCCGCCGCCGCTGCTCGAACTGCTGCTGGCGCCGAAGTTCTGGCCCGTGCTCGAGCCCGACGCGGAGCTCGGTCCGGAGCCGAAGATGCCGCCGGTGGTCGAGTGGCCGCCGCTCGTCTCGCCGCCGGAGTTGCTGCCCGCGACGGCGTTGCCCGTCGACCCTGCGGAGCTCGAGCCCCCGATGAGGCCGTTGCCGCCCGTGGACCCCGCCGCAGTGCCCGTCGGGCCGGACCCGGCACCGGTGGAGTTTCCGCCCCCGCTTGCGTTGCCGGCGCCGCCGACGAAGATGCAGACGCCGGTTTCACAAAGGAAGCCGGAGCAGCAATCGGTCGTCTCGGTGCAGCTCTGGCTCGCGCCTCGGCAGACGCCGGGTGGCGGCGATCCGGCGGGGGCGCCGCAGGCGGTGAACGCGCCCAGCAGCGCGGCGGCGAGCAATCTGAGGGAGCGCATGTCCTGCTAGTACCGCCGACCCCACGCGGTGCGCAAGCGCTCGCCGCGTGGGGATCCGTCCGAACGTCCGCTTCTCAGGGGGAGATGACCAGCACGTTGAAGCTGGCGTTCGCTGGCATCATCGCCGAGTCCTCGTTGAAGATCGCCCAGTCCGAGCCGGTGTAGTAGACCCCCACCGGGTGAGGGTTGTAGACGCTGTTCGGCTCCCAGTTCTGGGTGACGAACAAGAGGAGGTTGGGGTTCCCGTTGGTCATGGGGTTGTCGATCACGATGTTGTCGCCACCCGGCGCGGTGGCTGGAACCGTCACCTTGAAGGCGGTCGTGCTCGTGTTCGAGCCAGCTCCCGAGACCTGCAGGTAGCCCTGACCGATCTTCAA
>DATJNL010000237.1:0-2747 GCA_035508175.1 Myxococcales bacterium | reverse complement strand
CTCACCAAGGAGGACCAGGACGGCCGCCTGATCATGTCCAAGAAGCGCGCCCGCTTCGAGAAGGCGTGGCGGCGCATCGAAGCGGCCGCGGAGTCCGGCGAGCCGGTCGAGGGCACGGTCATCGAGGTGGTCAAGGGCGGCCTCATCATCGACCTCGGGGTGCGCGGCTTCCTGCCCGCCTCGCTCGTCGACATCCGGCGCGTGCCGAACCTCGACGAGTACATGGGGACGAAGATCGAGACGAAGGTGATCGAGCTCAACCGCTCGCGCAACAACGTCGTGCTCTCCCGCCGGGCGGTCCTCGAGGAGGAGCGCAAGGAGGTCCGCCAGCAGATCCTCGACCGCCTGCAGCCAGGGCTGGTCGTCGAAGGTCAGATCTCGAACATCGTGGACTTCGGCGCGTTCGTGGACCTCGACGGGATCGACGGTCTGATCCACATCTCAGAGCTTTCCTGGTCGCACGTGAACCACCCGAGCGAGATCCTCTCGATCGGCGACACGGTCAAGGTGAAGGTGCTCGACATCGACCGCGACCGCCAGCGCATCTCGCTGGGTCTGAAGCAGACCCAGGAGGACCCGTGGCAGCGGATCGTCGACACTTACAACGTCGGCGACGAGCTCGAGGGCAAGGTCACGAAGGTCGTCACGTTCGGCGCCTTCGTGGAGATCCTCGACGGGGTGGAGGGGCTCGTGCACATCTCCGAGCTCGCGCCGCACCACGTCGAGAGCCCGCGCGAGATCGTCCACCCGGGCGATGAGATCCGCGTAAAGATTCTCGAGATCGACTCCGAGCGCCGCCGCCTGTCGCTGTCGGCCAAGCGCGTGGAGGACCAGATCTTGCCGGTGTCTCGTCCGGGCGAGCCCGCGGCTCAGGTCGACGCGCCTGCGGCCGAGGCTGCTCCGGTGGCAGATGCCGAGCAAGCGCCGACCGCCGAGGTCGCGCCACCCGCGGTTGAAGAGCCGCTGGGCGAGAACGTCGCGGGTGATGCAGCTCCACTGCCTGACGCGGCGGTCGCGGAGGCGCAGGCCGAGGTCGCTCCTGCGATCGAGCCGGCTACCGAAGCCCCCGCTGCCGAGGTCCCCGCGGAGGCACCTGTCGCAGAGGCCGACGTGGCCGAGGAGACCGCCGCGCCCGAGGCGGCTGCGGACGAGGCGTCATCCGAGCCGGCGACGGACGAGCAGCCGGTGGGCGAGAACGTCGCGGGCGACGCGGCGCCACTGCCGGACGCTGCCGTCGCTGAGGCGGAAGCCGCGGCAGAGCCCGAGCAGGGCTAGCGCCGGCAGCTCTCGCCGGGCCGTTGCCGGATCAGGTTCCCTTCGTCGGGCTGACAGGTGGCCTTGGCGCGGGCAAGTCGACCGCGCTGGCCGCGCTGAGTCGCCTAGGGGCCGCGACGATCTCAAGCGACGCGGTAGTGCACGAGCTGTGGGCGAGCGACGAGAGTCTGCGCGCGGCGGTGGTCGAGCGCTGGGGCGAGGAGGTCGCGCCGGGCGGCACGATCGATCGCTCGGTCGTAGCGGAACGGGCTTTCGCGAGCCCCGAGGATCGCGCGTGGCTTGAGGGCCTTTTGTGGCCGCTGGTGGGAGCTCGCGTCGCAGCTTGGCTGATCGAGGCGCGCGCGGACCCGCCGCCGGGGGGTAAGCGCCCGCGCGCGGCAGTCGTCGAGGTGCCGCTGCTGTTCGAGGCGGGGCAGCAGGAGCTGTACGACGCAACGATCGCGGTGGTTTCAGACGAGGAGCTGCGCCGCGAACGCGCGGCGGCGCGCGGCCACGCCGCGGTCGACGAGCGCGCGGCGCGCCAGCTCTCGCAAGAGGAAAAGTCGCAACTTGCGACGTTTGTCGTGCGCAACGACGGCACTCCACAGGAGTTGGAACAGGAGTTGTCGGCGGTTCTTGACAAGCTAGGCGGATGAGTCGCCAGACGGCGATTGACGTCCGCCGCAGCCGCTCCGAGGGCCGGACGCGCACGGGGCGCGGGGCGCGGGCACGCAGCCGAGCCCGCACGCTGAGGCGGCGGGCGTTCGGAGCGCTGCTGGCACTCGCGCTCGTGGCGCTCGTCGCGGTGCTGGTTGCGGCCGAGGTGAACCACGCGGTAAGCAAGCTCGGCCTGCCGCTGACGAACGCGGATGTGATCCGCAAGCAGGCGGCGGAGAAGCGCCTTGACCCCGCGCTGATCGCCGGGGTGATCTACGCGGAGTCGAAATTCGCGCCCGAGCAGTCCTCGGCGGGGGCGGAGGGGCTGATGCAGATCCTCCCCGAAACTGCGTACTTCATCGCCCACCTGTCCGGCGGGAGTCGCTTCACGGAGAGCGACCTGGCGACGCCGAGCATCAATGTGGCCTACGGCAGCTACTACCTGCGCTACCTGCTCGACCACTACGACGGCAACGAGATGCTCGCGGTGGCCGCCTACAACGCGGGCCTCGCAAACGTGGACCGTTGGGTGGCACGGGCGCGGGCCGAAGGCAGGCATCTAACGGTCGCGGAGATCCCCTTCCCTGAGACCCGGGCCTATGTGGAACGGGTACAGAGTGCCCAGCAGGACTACCGCAGCGCCTACGCGCGTGAGCTCGGCCTGCAGTGAGCCGCGCCCACTGGCGAGCCGCCCTTTCGAGGCGCGAGGAACGCGGGCGGTCGGCGACTTGATGCGCTCGCTACGGTAAGACGATGCCGGAGTTCAAGCTCGACAACGTCTTCACCCCGACGGCCGATCAGCCGAAGGCGATCGCCGCGCTGGCGGAGGGCATCGA
>DATJNL010000236.1:0-15065 GCA_035508175.1 Myxococcales bacterium | reverse complement strand
CCGGCGCCGCCTCGACGTGCGGCAGGAGCAGCTCGCCAAGATGCTCGCCACCTCGCGGCAGACGGTGAACCAGCTCCTGCGCGAGCTGGAGGCGGGGGGCGCGCTGAAGCTCGTGTACGGCGGCGTGGAGATCCTGGAGCTCTCGCGCCTGCGCCGCGCGGCGGGCGTCGCGGGGTAGGCGGCGCCGCGCGGGGGCGCGGGGAGGGTGACGAGGCGCTGCCGGCAGGGCCTCGGGGCCGTCGCGGCCGTCGCGAGCAGGGGCCTGTGCGCCGCGCGATGCTACGGCATCTGCTGCGGGTGCGCGTCGAGCGTCAGCGTCTCGTTGGCGTCGGCGTCGAAGGGGCGCTCGAAGACCGCGCTGCCCATCACGACCTTGATCACGTGGTGCCCCGCGATGAAGTGCAGCGTGCCGACCGGCGCGTTGCCCACGTGCTTGCCGTCGAGGAAGATCTTGCTGCCCGCGGGCGCGCTGATCTCCATGCCGGCGCGGGCCGCCTCGTAACCGAGGGTCACGTGGGCGCCGGGCTTCACGCGCACGCGCCGCTCCTCGTCCACCCCGGCGCGCGCGTCGCGGAAGTGCACCACGTGCGTGCCCGCGGACACGGTCACGGTCTCGGGCGTCGCGCCGTGCGGGTGCCCGTCGATGGTCACGGCCATCGAGGGCGTGCTGGAGAGCTCGAGGACGCCGGGCTCGAGCGGCGGCGGGGGCGCCACGGGCGCGGCTGCGGTGAGCGGCGCCGCGGAGAGGTCGGGCACGGCGGCGGGCGCGGGCGCCGGCGGCGGCGCGGGAGCCGGGGCGGGCGCCTGGGCGACCGCCGGGGGCGGGCGAGGCGGCGGCGGGGCGGGCCGCAGGAAGTACACCGCGGCGGCGGCGACGGCCGCGGAGCCGAGCGAGGCGACGACGATCACCGCGGGCGAGACGCCGCGGCGGCGCGGCGGAGGCTCGAGGTCGTCCGAGGCGCGCGGAGGGCGGCTCGGGAGCTTGCCGGTGGCCACGCGCGACGGCACGCCGGGCGCCTTGCTGAGCGAGGCGGGCGCGGCGGGGGTCGGGGCGGGAGTCGCGGGCCCGGTCGCCGCGGGGACGAAGCTCGTGGGCGGGCGCGTGATCGGCTTCGCCGCCTGCGCCGCGGGCGGCTCGGTCACCGCCGGAACGACGGACGTCTGCGCGCGCGGCACGCCGGGGCGCTTGCGCGGCGCGGGGCGCGGCAGGTGGTCGCTCACGAAGCCGGCGGTGAGCAGGAGCTGCCGCCGCGCCGCGCGGTCGGGGCCGTCGGGCGGGAAGAGGCGCGCGAGGTCGGCGGCCACCTCGGACGCGGCGGCCGGCCCGGTGGCCTCGAGCGCGTCGGCCATGAGGCCCGCGGTCTGGAAGCGGTCGGCGGGGACGCGCGCGAGCGCCTTCACCGCCACGTCGCGTAAGCCGGGCGACGCGCTGGCGAGCGGCTCGAGCGGCAGCGGCTCGGAGAGCATCTTGTACTCGAACGCGGGGTCCTCGGCGCTCCAGGGCGGCTTGCCAGCGATGGCCTCGTAGAGCACGAGCCCCAGCGAGTAGATGTCGCTGCGCCGGTCGGTGGCCGGCGCGCCGCGCTCGATCTCCTCGGGCGAGAGGTACTGGCTGCGCAGGGTGGCCGTCGGGCCGAAGGCGTCGCGCGGGGCCACCGCGTTGGCGCCGTAACCGGTGATCTTCGCCACGCCGTCGAAGCCGGCGATGACCGTCTCGGGCTTGATGGCCCCGTGGAGCCGCCAGCGCACGCTCCCCTCGGCCTGCCCCATCTCGTGCACGTGGTGCGTGCCGCGGCACACGTCGGCGAGGATGCGCGCGGCCTCCTTGGGCGACAGCGCGGGTCGCCCGGCGCGCTGCACCGCCTGCAGGATGCGCCGCACGGTCTCGCCGTCGGCGAACTCGACGACGCGCGCCCAGCCCTCCTCGAGCTGCTCGCAGCCGAGCACGCGGTTCACGTTCGGGTGGTCGATCATGACGGCGCGCTCGGTCTCCTCCATGAGCGCCTTCATGCGATCGGGGTCGCGCTCCACGTCCTCGGGCACCCACACGACCACGAGGGGCCACAGCGGGCCCGACGGGCCGTTCTCGTACGCGAGGAAGGCGCGCGAGCCGGGGCTCGAGGAGAGCGGCCCGAGGGCGACGTAGCGCGGCTGGGAGACGGTCTCGATCACGCGGGCCCCAGTCTACCTCCGCGGGGGCGCCGATCTCTAGTTTCCCGCGCCCACCGCGCGCTCGATCGCTCCCTCGTCGATCAGTGCACACACCGCGGCGATGTCCCGGTGCAGCTCGCGGTCCTCGAACATGGGCGGCACGCGCGCGCGCACCGCCGCGTGGACCTGCGCGACCTTGCGCGCGGGCACGAGGGGCTTGCGCAGGTCCAGCGCCTGGCACGCGCACAGCAGCTCGATCGCGAGGATGGCCCGCACCCGCTCGCAGGCGGTGCGCGCCTTGAGCGCCGCGCCCATGCCCATCGAGACGTGGTCCTCGCGGCCCGCCGAGGTGGGGATCGAATCGATGCAGGCGGGGTGCGCCAGCAGCCGCAGCTCCGCCACGAGCGCCGCGGCCGTCACCTGCGCGATCATGAAGCCCGAGTGCAGCCCGCTCTTGGGCGCGAGGAAGGGCGGGAGGCCCGAGAGCGCCGGGTTGACGAGCTGCTCGATGCGCCGCTCGCTGATGGCGCCGAGCTGGGCGAGCGCGATGGCGATCATGTCGGCCGCCTGCGCCACCGGCTGCCCGTGGAAGTTGCCGCCGCTGACGATCTCGGACGTCTCGGCGAACACGAGCGGGTTGTCGGTGGCCGCGTTGAGCTCGGTCGCGAAGGTCTCGCCCGCGAAGGCGAGCGCGTCGACCGCCGCGCCGTGAACCTGGGGCATGCAGCGCAGCGAGTAGGCGTCCTGGACCTTCGTGCAGGTGGTCTGGTGGCTCGCGTTGAGCGGGCTGTCGGCGAGCAGGCCGCGCAGCTCCATCGCCACGAGGTCCTGGCCGGCGTGCGGCCGCAGGCTGTGCAGCCGCGCCTCGAACGGGCGGTGCGACCCGAGCAGCCCTTCCACCGTGGCCGCGCCGGCGACGTGCGCCACGGCCGAGAGGCGCTTCGCCCGTTGCAGCGCGAGGCCGCCCACGGCGCAGATGGCCTGCGTCCCGTTGACGAGCGCGAGCCCCTCCTTGGCTTGCAGCACCACCGGCGCGAGCTTCGCGTGGCGCAGCGCCTCGCGCGCCGGCATCCGGCGACCCGCGACGATCGCCTCGCCCTCGCCGATGAGCAGGAGCGCCAGGTGGGCGAGCGGCGCGAGGTCGCCGGACGCGCCGACGGAGCCGCGCTCGGGCACGACCGGGGTGACGCCGGCGTTGAGCGCCGCGAGGAGCAGCTGCAGCGTCTCGACGCGCACGCCGGAGTAGCCCTTCGCGAGCACGTTCGCGCGCAGGGCCATGAGCGCGCGCGTCTCGCCGAGCGGCAGCGGCTCGCCCACCCCGGCCGCGTGCGAGAGGATCAGGTTGCGCTGCAGCGCGGCGAGGTCCGCGGGCGCGATGGCGACCTCCGCGAGCGTGCCGAAGCCGGTGTTGATGCCGTAGGTGGGCGCGGGCGAGGCCGCGAGGCGGTCCACCAGCGCGCGGGCGGCCTGCACCTTGTCGCGGGCGTCGTCGGCGAGCGTCACCGCGACCGTGGCCTCGGCGACGCGCGAGAGGTCGGCGAGCGTGAGGGAGTTGCCGTCGAGCGCGAGGGCGTCCGTCATGGGCGCGACGTTGTACCGCGGGGGCGCGGAGGCGTCCACGGGAGGCCTGGAGCGCTGCGTCAAGGCGTCGGCGGGCTGCGGCGGCGCCCAGCCGGCCTTCGTCGGTGTGCCGCCGAGCTCGTGCGGCTTGCTGCCGTGCTCGTGCGGCTCGACGCCGACCTACTTCGGGTCGACGCCGGGCTTCCACGGCTCGACGCCGGGCTTCCACGGCTAGACGCCGAACAACTACTGGTCGACGCCGTTCACATACTGGTCGACGCCGTCCAGAGACAGGTCGACGCCGAGCTTCCACGGCTCGACGCCGGCCTCCGACGGCTCGACGCCGGCCTCCGACGGCTCGACGCCGGGCTTCGACGGCTCGACGCCGGCCTCCGACGACCGCGCGCCGCGCTTCCACGGCCCCTCGCGGCGCTCCGCGACCGCGTCGGCGGCCCTCGAGGGGCCCTCTGGCCGTCCGGCCGCCGGGGCGTTAGCCTCGTGGACCGTGACGCCGAGCCCCGCCGACTTCGCGCCCGCCCTCGCCGCGCTCGAGGCGCTCGAGGCGCGCTTCGCGGCGAAAGACTGGCCTGCGGTGGTGCTCGCCGGGAAATCGGCGGTGTGGCTCTTCCTGCAGGCGGCGCTGCGCCGCGCGGGCGTCGAGCCCTCGGCCTCGGGCGAGCTGGCCCGCGACGTCGCGAAGGCGGGCGCGCGCTTCCCCGCGTTCTTCGCGGCGCGCGTGCCGCGCCTCGTGGAGTTCTGCGAGCACCTCGCCGTGGACGCCGCCGCGGTGGAGGCGGCGAAGGCCGAGGGCGCCGCGGCGCCCGACCCGCTGCTCGACTGGGCGGTGGCGGAGCGCGCGCGGCTCGAGGCGCTCGCGGTGAAGGAGCTGTGCCTGCAGCTCGCCGAGGCGCAGGGGTAGGCGCGGGGCGGGGCCGCCGGCGCCGCGCCTCAGCCGGGCTTGCGCGCCATCCAGAAGAAGATCGGCGTGAAGATCCCCGCCTCGCCGCCCTCGACGAGCGCCCGCTGCGCGAGGCGCAGCACGTCGTGCACCTCGACGGTGCCCTTCGGCGAGAGCCGCGCGGCCTCGAGCGCGCGCACGATCTGGTGCGTGACGAACGCGCCGGCGCGCGAGTTGCGGAAGCCGTTGAGCGAGAGCCCCGCCTGCAGCGGCTCGTACCACGGCAGCTCCGAGTCGAGCGCCAGGTCGCGCGCCTCGAGGACCTCGAAGCCGCTCTCGCGCAGCGCCGCCGTGAGCGCCGCGGCCGGGGCCAGCGCCGCCACGCCGTTGCCCTTCTCGATCGCCAGCTTCACGCGCTCGTCGCGCGGGTCGCCGGGGCGGAAGCGGTCGGTGAGGCACCAGTCGGTGCCGGCGAAGTGCGCGCCGGGCTCGAGGACGCGGAACACCTCGCCGAAGGGGCGCCGCCGGTCCTCGGCGTGGCAGCACGCCTCCAGGGTGTAGGCGCCGTCGAAGCTCGCGGCCTCGAACGGCAGCCGGTTGAAGTCCGCCTCGACGGGCTTGCACAGCGCGGCGAGCCCCGCGCGGTCGCCGTGGCGCCGCGCCCGCGCGATCTGGTACGGCGAGATGGACACGCCGGTCACCTCGGCGCCGGTCGCGCGCGCGATGGTGCGCATGGGGCCGCCCACGCCGCAGCCCACGTCGAGCAGCCGCTGGCCGGGGCCGGCGCGGAGCCGCGCGCCGAGCTCCCGCTCGAAGCGCGCGAGGCTCGCCTTCACGCCCTCGCCGCGCCGCCGCGGCGCGAAGTGGAAGCTGGTGCCCCAGCCGAACTCGTAGAAGTCGGTGACGAGCTCGTAGTAGCTCTTCGCCACCGCGACGTCGTGCGCGCCGCGCTCCGCGGCCGGGCGCTCGAACTCGGAGGCGTACGCCGCCACCTCGGCGCGCACGGCGGACGGCGCCACGGCGCCCTGGAAGACGCCTCGTTCGGGGATGGCGCTCATCTCGGATTGCCTCGGGAAGCCGCGCACAGTATACAGCGCGCTTCCGCGAGGCAAGCGGGAGGAGGATCCCGTGAGCGACTCCAGCTACGACGTGTGCATCGCCGGCGCGGGCCCGGCCGGGGCCACCTGCGCGCACTACCTGGCCAAGGCGGGGCTGCGCGTGGCGCTCCTCGAGAAGGCGCGCTTCCCGCGCGACAAGATCTGCGGCGACGCGGTGTGCTTCGGCGCGCGGCGCTACCTCGACGAGATGGGCGTGATGGCCGAGATCGTGGAGAAGCGGCAGGGCTGCTGGAGCGAGCTGGGCGGCCTGGTGGCGCCCTCGGGCACCGGCTTCATCGGCAACTCCGTGACCTTCTCCGGGGAGGAGCTCGTCATCGCGGTGAAGCGCAAGATCCTCGACGAGAAGATCGCGCGCGCGGCGCAGCGGGCCGGCGCGGAGCTGCGCGAGCACCACACCTTCACCGGCGCGACGCTCGCGGGCGGCGCGTGGACCGTGAAGGTCGACACCGACGACGGCCCCGCGGAGCTGCGGGCGCGCGCGCTCGTGGCGGCGGACGGCGCGCACTCGCACGTGACGAAGCTGCTGGGCATCGACACGCCCCCGCCGGACGGGCTCTGCAGCCGCGCCTACGTGAAGGCCGGCACGCACGACTTCGACGCCGACGGCGTGGCCTTCTACGTGACCGACCTGCTCCCGGGCTACGCGGCGCTCTTCCGCGAGGCCGACGGCGACCTGAACTTCTGCACCTACCTGATCCCCGGCGGCCGCGCGAAGCTCGAGAACCTGCGCGAGTACCACGAGAAGCTGCTCGCGGAGCACCCGCAGATCTCGAAGGCCGTGGGGTCGCGCGCCGAGATCCAGAAGATGCAGGGCGCGCCGCTGCGCCTCGGCGGCACGCGCAAGACCTACTACGACCACCTGCTGGTCGTGGGCGACGCCGCGGGCCACATCGACCCGCTCACGGGCGAGGGCATCCACACCGCCATCGAGGGCGGCTTCCTCGCGGCGAAGGAGCTGGCCGGGGCGCTCGCGGCGAACGACCTGTCGGCGCGGCGGCTCGCCGCCTACGAGCGGGCCTGGATGAAGGCGTTCGGCGAGGACTTCCGCTGGAGCGCGCGCATGGCGCGCGTCTACACGCGCTTCCCCATCTTCGTCGAGGCGAGCGCGCGGGTGATGCAGAAGGAGGGCGCGCGGGCGCTCTACGAGTGGGGGCGCATGATGACGGGCGCGGCGCCCAAGACGGGCTTTCTCGACCCGCGCCTCTTCGGCCCCATCCTCTTCGAGGCGGGCAAGCTGCTCCTCGGGGGGCGCAGGAGCGCCGAGGTCCTGTACGTGAAGGACGGCGAGAAGAAGATCTGGCAGAGCGAGGCGCCCCGCAAGCAGGCGGTGGCGTAGCGGGCGGCGGCCGCCCGGCCGAAAGACTCACGCGCGCCGGCGCCGGCGGTTACATTGGGGCCGATGAGCCCCGACGATCTCGCGTTCGCGACCCTCGCCGCGAACCCCGTCGGCGGCCTGCTCATCGCCATCCCCTTCGGGATGCTCAAGCTGCACTACCCGGCGTGGCTCGCGGTGACGGCCGGGGTGCCGCTCGCCTACCTGCAGGTCCCCGCGGTGGACGTGCTCTGGAGCACGCTCGAGCGGGCGGGCTGGTGGAGGCGCTTCCTGGAACGGCGGCGCTCCGCGCGGGTGGAGCGCCTCCTCGCCTCGCGCGGCGGCTTCTGGATCACCTTCGCGGCGGCGCCGTTCCTGGGCCCCTGGCTGGTGATGGCGTTCATGCGCTACGCGCAGGTGCCGCAGCGCAAGGTCGCGCTGCCCATCGTGCTGGCGCTCGCGGCAACCGCGGCGGTCGTGGCGGCCATCTGCCTCGTCGTGCCGGACCTGTTCCACCTCAAGGGCTAGCCCGTGTGGATCGACGGGCGGCGCGGCGAGGCCGCGGGGCTCGACGAGGCCGGCCGCGCGCACGCCGGCGACCTCCCGCTCGTGGTGCAGCGCCGCCTCATCTCGAGAGAGAGCGGCGCCTACGCGGGGGCGGAATCCAGGCGACGGCCTTCGGCCCAGAGCAGCGCCGCCGCGGCCAGCTCGAGGTGGCCGTGGAAGAAGGCGAGGCGCAGGTAGCCGTCGCGGGCCGCGGCGAGGTCGAAGGCGCCCCAGACCGCGAGGCCCACGGCCACGGCACCGCACGCGAGGAGGAGCACAGGGCCGAGCTCCGCGCGCAGCGCACGCCAGCTCGCGGCGAAGGGGCGCGGCGCGGGGCGCGGGCGGTCGTCCTCGGGAACCAGTCGGAGCCACACGCCGTAGTGCACGGCCTGCGCGAAGGCGAAGAAGAGCACGCACTTCCAGGCGAGCGCGGGGTCGGCAAAGGGCGCGATGGCGGACGCGAAGGCGCCGAGGTCCGGGTGGTGCGACGGGCCGCCCGCCGCGGCGGCCGCGCCGGCCCAGGTCGTCGCCGGGCCCCCGAAGATGGCGAGCGTGGCCAGCCCGACGAGTCCCAGGACCAGCCAGTGCCAGCGGCCGCGCCGCGGGCGCCAGAACCACCAGAGCGCGAGGGCCACCAGGTTGTGCGCGTGGGCGAACGCGAAGCCCGCGAGGCGCGCGTGCGAGAGCGCGGCCGAGGTGGCGGCGGCCCAGAGCGCGAGGCCGAGCAGCCGCTTCCACGGGTCGGTCCGGGCGACCACGAGCGCGCCCAGCACGGCCGTCAACCCGACCGCCACGGTGGGGTGCCACGAGACCGCGGCGAGCGGCACGCCGATGCCGAGCCACACCGCCGGCCGCCGGTGCAGCCCACGGCGCACCACCAGGTAGCGGAAGTCGGAGAGGAGGTGGGGCACGCCGAAGACGAGCGGCGACAGCGCGAGCAGCCAGAGCGGCGAGAGCGCCGTCGCGGCGAAGGCCACCGCCACGGTGAAGGCGCCGAGCAGCGCCACGCGGCTCTCGCGGCTCGCGAGGTACGGGCGGGCCAGCGGGCCGAGCAGGCGGAAGGCGCGGCGGCGCCACCGATCGGCGGGCGCCAGGAGCGCGGCGCCCGGCGAGCCCCGCCGCGGAGGCGCTGCAGCCTGCGGGACCCGCGCCGGGGCCGGGACCGCCAGCGTGTCGATAGCCGCGCTCATGCGGGCCGGCGCCGCCAGAGGAGGAACGGCACGAGGAGCGCGAGCAGCCACGGCGCGAGGGCGACTCCCCGCTGCCCGCAGCCCCCGCCACCCGCCGGGCAGCTGCCGCCGTCGGGGGCGAGGCACGCCAGCACCGACGACGGAATCCGGCCGCCGGTCGGGCCGTTGGCCGACCAGGGCTGGGACGTGCAGACGCCGCACGCGGGCCCCGTCTGCCCCGAGGGCAGCGCCACGCCGGCGCAGGATTGCCCCGCGGCGTAGCTGCTCGGGCAGGCGTCGGGGGGCAGCGCGTCCGCGAGGGCGGCCGAGGCGGCGCCGCAGACGAGCGCGAAGGCGGCCGCGGCGGTCGATCGGTTCATGCGCGCTCCCGCAAGGGTCTCATCCGTTCAGGCCGTCCGGCGGCGGCGCCACAGCAGGAACGGGACCGCGAGCGCGATCAGCCAGGGGCCGAAGAGCGTGCCGCTCTGGCCGCAGCCGCCGCCCGAGCCGCCCGAGCCCGCGGTCGTGCTGCCGCCGCCGGCGGTCCCCGAGCCCGTGGCGCTGGCGCCGCCCGAGGAGCTGGCGCCGCCGGAGCCGCTCCCCGTGCCTCCGCCCGAGCTGGTGCCGGCCTGGCAATCGCCCCCGTCCGGCACCTCGCAGATGAGATTGCTGACGATGGGGCCGCCGTCGATGCAGGGGTGGTGGCAGTAGCTCTCCGTGGTGCAGACGGCACAGGCGGGACCGGTCCCGTCGGGCCCCGCGGGACCGTCCAGCGTCACGCCGGCGCAGGATTCGCCCGCCTGGTATCCCTGCGGACACGAGTCGGGCGGGAGCGCGTCGGCGAAGGCGAGTGCGGCAGTGGCGCAGGCGGCGAGGGGCGTGAGAACGGCGATCAGGTGGCGCATGAACCCTCCTCGAGGTCGAGCGAGGAGGGTCTCATGGGGCCCTCGCGGCCGACAGCGGGGAGCGCGGCGCCTTGACGCCCGCGTCAGCAGGCGATCTGGCCGGACGCGGGACGCGGCGGCGCGGTCGAGGCCTCCGGAAGGCCGCCCTCGGCCCAGGGCAGGGGCGGCTGCGCGGCGCCGCCGGCCGCCGCGCCCACCCCGATCACCGAGGTCGCGAGCGACGGGGCGGCCTGCGCCGATCGAGACGGGGCGCGCGGCGCGTCGAGCGCGCCCGCCGCGGCCTTCGTAATGGGGTGAGTGACGGGACTCGAACCCGCAACGTCCGGAGCCACAGTCCGGTGCTCTACCATTGAGCTACACCCACCATCGTCGACTGCACCTGCGCGCGCCAGGCGGGATTCGAACCCACGACCCACGGCTTAGAAGGCCGTTGCTCTATCCAACTGAGCTACTGGCGCAGACCCGCACTCACGTCCACTCGTCCCACTTCCGGTCGGGGCGAGAGGATTTGAACCTCCGACTCCCTGCGCCCAAGGCAGGTGCGCTACCAGGCTGCGCTACGCCCCGGTGGGGGGACAAGTAGATCAACGTGCGGTGCGGCGCAAGGGCCACGCCGGTCCCGCGGCGCCCTCAGGCGGCCAGGAAGGCCGTGACGCGGTCGAGGAACTCCTCTCGGCCGGCGCCCTCGCGGATGTCGAGGGCGCTCACGTCGAGGGTGAGGGTGTCGATGCCGTACTTGCTCGACAGCACCTGCGGGAAGCTCGAGTAGTAGCCGGCGAGGCCGCGCAGGAAGCCCGAGGCGATGCCCTTCTCCTCCTGGCGGCCGCGCGTCTTGATGCGGTCGAGCAGCACCTTCACGTCGGGCACGTCGAAGCAGAGCACCTTGTCGGGCCGCTGGATGTCCTCCGAGAGCCGGTGGAAGTACTCGAGGTAGAGCTGCAGCTCGGAGTCGCCCATGTGGCCGAGCCCGTGCAGGTACTTGGCGAAGATCTCGGGGTCCTCGTAGAGCGTGCGGTCCTGCACGCACGACTTCTTCACGGTGCCGATGAGCTCGTGGTGCTCCACGCGGCGCAACAGGAACTCGAGCTGCAGCGTGAAGCTCCAGCGCTTCATGTCGGCGTAGTAGTGGGCGAGGAAGCGGTTGTCGATGACCGGCTCGTCGAAGAGCTCGAAGCCGAAGGTCTGGCTGAGGAGCTTCGCCGCCGTGGTCTTGCCCACGCCGATGTTGCCCGCGAGCGCCACGAAGAGCTTGCGCGGCGGCAGCTTGGGGCGGCCCGCGCGCGGCGCCGCCTTCGCCCGGGCGGCCTTGGCCTTCCCGGCCTCGCCCGAGGGTCTCCGGGCGACGCGCTCGCCCCGCTCGAGACCCCTCCCGCGCATCGGTCAGTCGACGGTGGCCAGGTAGAACTTCACCGAGCTGTCGTCGCGGATCTCCACCTTGTGGCCTTCCTGCTGCATCATCTGCATGAAGCCCTTCCAGTAGCGCGTGTCGGTGATGATCCAGTGGCGGTTGTTCGGCCCGCCCGGCTCGGCGAGGAACTCGTTCAGCTTCTTGGGGTCCTGCAGCTGCCGCTCGACGTTCTTGCCGTAGTACGTCTCGCCCTTCCAGTTCATCAGGTAGGCCCCGAGGGGCTCGCCGGGCTTGCGCTGCTCGAAGTACGTGCGGAGGATGTCCCGGTCGTGCCAGTGAGGCGCCAGGTCCTCCCAGTGGACCCACGACAGGTAGCCGCCGAAGGCGATGCCGCAGCCGGCCACCGCCGCGAGGAACCACTCGCGCGAGGCGCCGATCGCCGCCGCCGCCGCGAGCACGCCGAAGAGCAGGAAGATGCCGCCCATCACGTCCTTGGGCGCCCAGCGCGTGAGCACCACCGGCGACCAGCCGTTCGGCCCGAGGTGGATGCGGACGTAGAGGAAGAAGCCGAGGCCGAGGGTGATCAGCCCCGCCATCATCGCGCGCGACTTGCCCCGGATCACGCCGATGAGCGCGGTGACGGCGCCCACGGCGACGAAGGCGTCGATGATCGGCCACGGGCTGGCGATGAGGTCGTTCGGGTAGGGGCGATCGGGGTTGTAGGTGAACAGCTCGGTGATGAGCTTGGGCTTGAGCCAGAGGCTCTGGCTGATCATCGCGAACAGGCCGGCGCCGAAGAGGAGCGACAGCGTGTGCGGGCGCAGGCCGTCCTTCCAGAGCCGCTCGACGTAGAAGGCGATGAGGATGGCGAGCGGCGGCAGGCAGGGGAAGCCGTAGTGCTCGAACTTGGTGGCGGCGACCGAGATCACCAGGAAGGGCAGCAGCGCCCACAGCGCCACGAAGATCTTGGCCCGGTCCTCGCGCTTGTCCGGGTCGAAGCCGAGCGAGACGCCCAGCGCGCCGGGCACGAGCGCGGCCCAGGGGTGCATGCTGTAGCCGAGCTGCTCGATGTAATAGACGAAGGTGGCGCCCGGGCTGGTGGTGTGCACGCCCGTCAGGAGCCGGCTGAAGTTGTCGTGCAGCCAGTAGCGGTGCACGAACGTCTCTCCTTCCTCCTCCACGAGCGTCGTGAACGACATCACGAACACCCATGGCACGGCGATGAGCAGGCAGAAGAGGGCGCCCCAGAAGAGGCGCACGCGCTTCAGCAGCTGCCAGTCGCCGGTGACGAGCAGGTACAGGAGCACCACACCGCCGGGGATGCCGAAGGAGAAGGGGATCTCCTTGGCGAGGCTGGCGGCGCCCACGCAGCCGTAGAAGCCGAAGAGCCACGGGTCGCGGTTCGCGATGGTCTCGTCGAACTCCGCGAGGAGGAAGCAGCACATGCCGATCGTGAGCAGGCAGACGAAGGGCGTGTCGGTGATGGCCTGCCGCGCCAGGATGTCGTAGAGCGGCATGGTCGCGCAGGCGAGCGCGGCGATGAGCCCGACTCGGCGGCCGAAGAGGCGCGAGGCGGCGAGGTAGAGGAAGCCGATCGCGACCACCGCGAGCAACGCGATGGGCAGCCGCGCGCCCCAGTCGGCCCACGGCCCCATCTCTTGGTTGGGCACGGTCGCGCCCGCGCCCGAGAGCCAGAGCCCGATGTTGGTGAGCCACATCGTGAGGGGCGGCTTCGAGTAGAAGGGCGCCTTCTCCCACCAGGGGTGGACCCAGTCGTTGCGCACCATCATCTGGCGGCCGACCTCGGCGAACTGGCTCTCCCAGGGATCCCAGAGCCCGACGGCGCCGAGCATGGGCAGGAACATCACGCAGGCGCCTAGGAGCACCACCGCGAGCTGGCGCCGCTCGGCGGGCTTCGAGAGGAACCAGCGCACCGGTGCCGTCGAGAGCACGTCGTCGCCGAACAGGTTCGTGAGGAGCCGCTGGATCATCGAGGGCGATTCGTCGCCCGTATCGGGCGGCGGGGCCTCGGGCTCCGATTTCAGCTTGTTTGCCAGGGCTTTGGCGGGTGGCATGAGGGCGCGGAGCTTAGAACAAGTCCGCGGCGGGAGGCAATCGTTTGCGAGAGGAAGAGACGCCCGCGGGGCAGGCGGCTACGCCCTGCGCAGCCCGGCCGAGAGCTGGGTGAGCAGGCGCTTCGCGGCCTCGACGTCGGAGGGGCGGCAGCGGCCGAGGGCGCGCTGCACCGACGCCTCCACCGTGCCGTTGCGGGCCGCGTCCAGCCGCAGGCCGCTGCGAGTCAGGCGCAGGCGGGCGCGCCGGCGGTCGCCCGGATCGGTCCGCCGCTCCACCAGCTTGCGGGAGACCAGCAGGTCGAGGATGCCGGTGAGCGTGCTCGGGTGCAGCTGCATCGTCGAGGCCAGCTGGCCGGCCGACAGCCCCGGCTCGCGGCCGATGAGGCGCAGCGCCAGCCGCTGCGGACCGGTCACGCCGATCTCGCGCTGCATGCGCTTGCTCGCCGCCTGCAGCTCGTGCTCGAGGCCCCAGAGCAGCCGCATGAACGAGAGCGTGGGGCCGAGCCCCTTCACCGGGGAGGGTGCCTGCATGTCCGAGGCCTTCATCACGCGGTCACGTGTAGGACATTTGGTGCGCATGAGCAAGCGAGAATGTGACTGGCCGGCCGTGCGCCTTCCCTCGCGGCGTCCGGCTGCACGCCCCCCGCGGCGCCGTCGCCCCGGTGAGCCCGCCGCAGCGCTAGAAGCGGGCCCAGCCGAGCGTGAGGTAGAAGGCCGACGAGAGGCCGGGGGCTCCGAGGCTGTTGCCGCTGCCATCGTCGCTGCCCACCGTGGCGCCCAGATCGGTCACCAGGCCGATCGTCAAGGCGCTGCGGCCGGTGCTGGTCCGCGAGGTTCCGAGGTGGAAGTCCGCGCGCAGCGTGGCCCCGACCGACTGGATGGTGGTGCTGCCGAAGCCGCAGATACTGACGACCACGTCGTCGCGCGCGAACGGCCCGACCGCGAAGGAGAACCAGTCCAGCGGCGTCAGGTCGAAGGTCAGCGCGCCTCGCACGTTGTCCAGCACGAGGAGCGTCGCGCCCGAGATCTCCGCCTCGAGGCCGTACAGGTCGTCGAGCTGGGCCCCCAGGCGCAGGTAGATGCCGACCCCCAGCGTCCCCTCGCTGCCGCTGGTGCTGTTGGTGAACTGGTCGGAGGCGCCGCCAGTGTGTAGCCCCACGCCGAAGAGGATGCGGCGGCCCGCGTCTCCCGGGGTGGCGGGCGGGACCGCAGCGAGCGGGGGGGGACCTGGCGGCGGGGGTGGGTACGGCCAGGTGGGCGCGGGCGGCGGCGCGGCGGCCGGCGGCACGTCCGGTGCCTCGACCACCGGCGGTGGCGGCACGCCGACGTTCTCGTCCTGCGAGAGGGTGAGCCGCAGCTCGCCGCGCAGGGCCGCGGGGTTGGGCTCCGCCGCCAGGGCGACGAGCAGCAGGGCGGCAGAGGGCATGCCCCCATCCTACCCTGCGCGGCGCTCGCGTCAGCTTCCGAGCAGGCGGCTCAGCGTCTTGCGGTCGATCCCGAGCACCTCGGCCGCCTTGCTCTTGTTGCCGCCGGTCTCGGACAGGACGAGCTCGGCGTAGCGCCGGTCGATCTCCGCGAGCGGCGGCCGCCCGTCGAAGAGGCGCGCGGGCGTCCCGGGCGTGGGCACGGGGCCCGGGGCGCGAATCGAGTCCGGCAGGTCGTCGGGCACGATGGCGCCGGACGCGTTGAGCGCGAGCGCGCGGGCGATGACGTTCTCGAGCTCGCGCACGTTGCCCGGCCAGCGGTAGGCCGCGAGCAAGGCGAGCGCCTCGTTCGAGAGGCGCGCGTTTTCGCTCTGCGCGTGCTTGCGCACGAAGTGCTCCGCGAGCAGCGGCAGATCCTCGGGGCGCTCGCGCAACGGCGGCAGGCGGATGGTCACCACGTTGAGGCGGTAGAAGAGGTCCTCGCGGAAGCGCCCCTCCTTGACCGCCTGCTCCAGGTCCTGGTTCGAGGCGCCGACGGCGCGCACGTCCACGCGCACCG
>DATJNL010000235.1:0-6291 GCA_035508175.1 Myxococcales bacterium | reverse complement strand
AGGGAATCGCCGCTGCTCTGCAGCACGAGGACGGAGGGGTCCGTCGCCCCGCCGAGCACGGGCGAGACGAAGCGGACCCGGGCGGTGATCTCGTCGCCCGTGTCCGTCACGGCCCAGGTGCCCCCGACCTCGAGCGCCGGGAGGAAGCCCGGGTTGTACGCGAAGTTCGCGCCTCCGGAGCCGCTGGCGTGCTGGTTGACGGCGACGTCGTAGACCGTGCCCAGATCGAGGGTCAGGCCCCACTGGTCCCGGTGGTCCTCGATCGGTTCGAGGGCGAGCGCGCGGGCGGCGGGGACGGCGGCTGCCAGCACCGCCAGCGCCGCCCCGGCGGCCTTCACCGCGCTCGGCGGCGGCGCAGCCGCGTCAACCCGAGAGCCGCGAGCAGCGCGAGGCAGCCGCAGGGCTCACCCGGCGCCGAACCGCAGCCGGTGGACGGCGCCACGTGGGCGGCCGGCGCGTTCGCCTTGGAACCGCCCTCGGCGGCCCCACCCGCGACGAGCGAGGGATCCGACATGGCCTGCGCGACGTTGCCCGCCTGATCGCGCACGCGCACCACGAAGGCGCCGCCCGCCGCGAGGGCGTTCGGATCGGGCGTCCCGGTCGCCCACGCCGAGAACGGCGCGCCCGCGACGGAGGTGGACCACTGCAGCTGCTCGGCCGGCGTCAGGTTGTCCTGCGCGGACAGCGCCCAGCGACCCGCCGCGTCCACCTCGAGGTCCACCGTGGGAGGCGTGTAGTCCGCGAGGAAGTCGAGCGTGGCCGTCCAGCCCGCGCCGCGCGACCCCTGTGGCCGCGTGCGGAGCAGGATCGAGTGGTGGCCCTGGAGCAGGAAGCTCGGCGCGGTGACGGCGAGCTGGCCGCCCTGCACCCACGCGCTCCACATGCCGTCGTCGATGCTCCAGCTGCTCTCGGTCGGCCGCGCGGACTGATCGACGGCGACGATGGCCGTGGGCCAGTGCGTGAGCTTGCCACCCGGCCCCACGTCGGCGAGCGACGGCTCCTGGTTCGCGACGATGGAAACGTCGACCGGCACGCCGGGCGGCGCGGGCAACGGTCCACCGCCGTCGGCGATCGAGAGGTCGGCGAAGATCCCGATGTCGGCGTAGCCGCCATCGCCGTCGGGCACGATGCCGTGGATGCCGTCCAGGGTGAGCCCGATGCCGGCGATGAGGGACGGCAGGTCGAACGACGGCATGTTCCCGAGGGAGGGGCCCGCCAGCTGCAGCACGAGCGGGATGAGCTTGAGGAGCTGGGTGGGATCCTCCGCGAGGATGTTGCTCTGCGAGGCGTTCAGGTTGACCAGGATGTTGTTCAGGTTGCCCAGGACCACGTCGATCGACGTGCCGTCCGCCCCGACCGCGAGCGCGAGCGGCACCTGCACGTCGGTCGAGATCGAGAAGAGCCGCACCGGCCGCTCGTCGACCGAGGCGAAGAGATCGATGCGCAGGTCCTTCATCGAGACGTTCAGCAGCGGATCCAGGATCTGCGGCGCGCCGCCGTCCGCTGGCGTCTGGACGATGCCGCTGCCGATGGTGATCGTCGGCGGGTTCTGCGGTCGCAGCACGGCCCAGGCCGCGTTGTTGGGCGCGATGTAGCCCAGGGAGGGGAGCACGGGCGTCAGCAGGGCCGTCGACAGCAGGCTCTCGTTGTAGCTGTTGATGTCCAGGCAGATGAGCCCGGAGTTGTAGGCCTCGTACGCGGCCTGGTTCAGGAAGGTGTCAGACAGGCCGACGCCGACCATGTAGCTCGAGATGCCGACGTTCTTGGCCTCGGTGTCGAAGTCGATGTCGGCCTGCGGCGTCGCCGGCGGCGCCGGCCGGGTCGGCACACAGCTCGACGGCGTCAGCGCCTCCGCCCCGGTGATCACGCGCGCGCGCAGACCACCGCCGTCCGCGCCGATGAGCGGCTCTTGCGAAGGGGGCAGGTTCTGCCCGGGGAAGACCTCGAGCTGGAGCTGCGCGTCCGGCGCGCCGTAGCTCGCGAGGAACGACTGGAGATTGGCGGTACCGACGAGACCGAGCGGCTTCACCACGCAGCCCGCGCCGCCGCCGGCGCCGGCACAAGCCGAGCCAGGCGCGCAGCAGACGGCGTCGCCCGCTTGATCCGTGCCGGGCACCGAGGTGACGCCGGTCGCGCTCGTGGGGCACACCGCGCCCGTGTAGTAGTTCTGCGGCATGCACATCGTCTTGTCGAGCTGGCTGCCGACGGTCGACGTGAGCATGCTCTGGATCTGGCTGTTGAAGAGGCCGACCACGTAGCTGGAGACGAAGTTCAGGATGTCGCCGGTGATGCCGCAGTTGAAGTTGATGTCGGAGGCCGAGAAGAGCGCTCCGCCATTCGGTCCGGTCACCGCCCCCACCGCCACGCCGAGCGCCTGGCTGATGGGATCGATCGTGAGCTGGATCTGCGCGACGATCGGCTGCTTGTCGATGGTGAGCTCGATGCCCGGCGAGTCGCAGCTCAACGGGATGAAGCCGAGCGCGCTGGCGTTGATCCAGATGATGTTGCGGCACGAGTTACCACCACCGCCCTGCACGCACTGACTGCTGCCATTCAAGCCGAACTGGCTGTAATCGACGTTCAGGGTGACCGTGGCGTTCAGCACGTTCGGAGTCACCGTGTCGATGGTCAGCCCGTCGAGGACGGCGGAGATGCCGCAGGCGCCCTGCGGATCGGCGCCGTTGCCGGTGCAGTCGGCCGTGTCCCCGGAGTAGGGACAGTCCGAGGCGCGGCAGACGTAGTAGCTGTACTCGGTGATGCACAGGTCCGCTCCGAGCACCTCGCAGCTCCCGTTCACGTCCGGGCAGCTCCCGCCGACTGGGCAGGTCTCCACATCGTTCGAGATCTCCGGGATCTGGAACGTGAGGCCGGTGGGCAGGAGCGCCCCCACAAGCGCCGACACGTTCGCGTCCAGGAAGGAGAAGCCGCCCGGCGTCACGTAGCCTTGCGCGCCCGCCTGCGTCGTGTGGGCGGTGTCGAGCGGCGCCGCCAGCGGGGCGAAGGTGCCGAGGCAGCCGCAGGAGGTGCTCTGCGATCCGCAGCTCGCCATGGCGATCGCGAGGAGAATCTGCGGCGCGGGACGAAGGATGGATCGAATCACGGCCGCTCCTTGCATGGCCCCCCGGAGCAACGCCAAGGGGTCGGTTTTCCGAGGGCGGCGAGTCTACGAGGGCATGCCCGGGGGGGTCAACCGCTTGCTGGCGGCGCCTTGACGGTGCGCGTCACGCGGTTCAACGCACGCGATAGGTCAACAGCTCGCACGGGATGGGGCCGTTGTAGAGCCGGCGCCGGCCCGCCGGGCGCATGCCGAAGGCGCTCTCGAAGCTCGCGGCGCCGGCCAGGAAGGCGAGCGTCCAGCCATGCCAGCCGCGCGACGCCAGTCCCAGCGCGTGAAAGAAGCTCTTGAGCTGCTTGCCCCCGCCGCCTCCCCCTTCCCGGCCCCCGTAAGGCGGGTTGCTCACGAGGAAGCCCACGGCCGCGGGCGGCGGCCGTTCCCGCACGTCGGCCTCCGAGAGCTCCAGCGCCACCCCCGCCCGCTTCGCGTTCTCGCGCGTGGCGGCGACGGCCTCGGGGTCGCGGTCGCTCGCGAAGATGGGCGGGCGGTCGCGCCGCGCGCGGGAGAGCGCGGCCGCGCGCAGCTCGGCGAGCTCGCGCCGCTCGACCGCGCCGAAGGCCGGCCAGCGCTCGGCGCCGAAGCGCCGGCGCGCATTCGGTGCCCTCCCTTCGGCGAGCAGCGCCGCCTCGATGGCGATCGTCCCGGCGCCGCACATCGGGTCGCAGAGGGGCGTCTCGCCGGCGTAGCCCGCGGCCAGGACGACCGCCGCGGCGAGCGTTTCCTTGAGCGAGGCGCGGTGCGGCGCCGTGCGCCAGCCCCGTCGGTGCAGGCTGTCGCCGGCCACGTCGAGCGACACCTCGGCTCGCCCGCGGTGCAGGTGCAGCACCACGGCGACGTCGGGATCGCGGGTGTTCACGTCGGGCCGCGCCCCCAGCGCCGCGCGCAGCGAGTCCGCGATCGCGTCCTTCGCCTTCTGCGCGACGAAGAGGCTGTGGGTGAGCCCCTCGCTCGTGCCCGAGACCTCGATGGCGAAGGTGTGGCGCAGGTCGAGGTGATCGCGCCAGGGCAGCGCCCGCAGCGATTCGTAGAGCCCGTCCGCGCCGGGCGCCGCCACGTCCGCGAGGGAGAGGAGCACGCGCATCGCGGTGCGGAGCTCCACGCACGCGCGCAACGCGTCGGCCAGCGTCCCCTCGAAGGTCACCGCGCCGCGCACCACGCGCACCTGCGCCATCCCGAGCGCACGCAGCTCGGCGGCCAGCAGATCCTCCGTCCCGCGGGCCGCGGTGGCGACGAGCCGGTGGCGCGGCACGGGAGGGCCTACGCCGCTTCGTAGCGGATCTGCTGCATGCCCATCAGCAGGTGGTCGCCCACCTGGAGGTCGCAGTCGCCGCGGAGCCGCAGGAAGGTGCCGTTCGCGGAGCCCAGGTCGCGGAGCGACGCCTTCTCGCCGCTCACGGTGAGGATGGCGTGGCGGCCCGAGATGGCGAGGTCGCCGGGAAACGTCATCCCGCCTTCGTCCCGGCCGATGAGGTAGTCGCCGTCCGACATGGGCATCGCCTCGGCCGAGCCCCCGCCCTCGAGCAGCTGCACCAGGCGAAAGCGGTGGCCCGCGCTGGGCGAGCCCCAGATGCGCCCCCCGCCGGTCGCGCCCGCGGGCGCGGGGACGGCCTCCAAGCGCAGCCGCTGGCGTCCCATGCGCATCTCGTCGCCCGCCCGCAGCGAAGCGGGGCTGCGGACGCGCAGCCAGGTGCCGTTGGCGCTGCCCAGGTCCGTCAGGTGGAGCGCCGGGCCCGCGACCAGCTGGGCGTGCTGCGGGCTGACGAAGGGGTCGTCGAGCACCAGCTTGCACTGCGGGTCACGCCCGACGGTCCATTCACCGGCCTCGAGCTGGAGGATCCGGCTCTCGCCGCCGCCCGCCGGAACCACCCGCAGCTTGTGCACGCCTCCCCCCGGAGCCGGCACGGGAAGGGCCGCGCCGCAGCCGCCGCAGTAGCCGCCGCCATCGGGATTCTGGGTCCCGCACTGAGTGCAGCGGATCACGCGCAGGAGATAGCCGCCCGGGGGCATCGGGTCAAGGAGGCCGGCGTGCTCGCGCGCCGCGTGCGCCGCCCGCTACGCGGGGACTGCAGGAGGCGGAACTGGCGGCAGAGCCGGGGGCGCCGCCTCGCGGCCGAAGCGGCTGGCCAGGACCGCGCCGAAGGTCCACACCCACACCGCGAGCATGAGCAGGAAGCCGAGGATGGGAATCAGGAACAGCAGGTCCAGGAGCACCCACCCGACGGTGAGCTGGATGGCGGGATGAACGGTGCCGAACGGCAGGCGCCGCCCCACGAGCAGGGCGAGGGCGGAGTAGCCGAGCGCGGTCGCGACGGCCACGCCGACGGCCTCCAGCAGCGCCAGCGGGATGCCGATGATCGTGATGGCGAAGAGCACGGCGAGCGGGGGCAGCAGGACGGCGGCGGCGCAGCCCAGGAGCACGGAGCGTCCCGTCGCCCGGGTCAGCTCGGCCGCCACCACCTCGAGCCTGCGAGGCCACAGCGCGAGCAGGATGAGCCCGCAGGCGAGGAAGACGACCAGCTTCGCCACGAACGTCCCGATGAGCCAGAGCGGCGAGAAGAGCGCGCCCACGCCGAGGATTCCGGTCGCGAGCGCCAGCAACGCGCCCAGCCCCGGCAGTCCCAGCCCCACCCGGTCCCGTCCCACGACGGCCCCGTGCTCGCTCTGGACGGTGCCGCCGACGCTCGTGACGTCGCGCCCCACGCGACCGCCGTCGTCGATCTTCACCGATCCGCCCACGGCCACCGCGTCCCGGTCCACCACGCCGCCCTGCTCCACGTGGACGGATCCGCCGATCGCGACCGCATCGCGCGCCGCGCCACCGCCCTGCACGTCGACGCTGCCGCCGAGGGCGACGACGTCCCGGACCCGCTCTCCGGCGTGGATCGTCACGCTGCCGGTCGTGGTGACGTCGTGGCGGGGGCCGCGGTCCTCGGGCTCGTCGTCGTCATCGTCCCGATCCGGCACGGCGGGCGCCGCCGGCGCCGCGACCGCGTGGGGCGCGGCAGGCGGAAGAGGCGGCGGAGGCGGAGGCGGCGCGGCGAGCCACAGCGCGAGGACGAGCGGGTTCATGGCGCGGTTCCTTTCCAGTCGGCGGGCAGCAGCAGGTGAAGGGCGAGCCAGGCGGGGATGGCCACCGCCGCGCAGGCGAGTCCCAGGAGCGCCTGCAACGGCAGCAG
>DATJNL010000234.1:0-2376 GCA_035508175.1 Myxococcales bacterium | reverse complement strand
CCAGCGCCCAGAGCGGGAAGTAGTGGCGGTAGTTGTCGTAGTTGATGAGGCAGGTCCGGTTGAAGACGCCCACCAGCGGTTCTCGGGCCCAGCCGCCGTCGCCTGCCTGCTTCGCGAGCAGGAAGCGGGCGGCTCGCTCCTGCGCCGCGCGGTCGGGATCCTCCGCGCGCATCAGCGTCGAGAGTGCCCAGGCCGTCTGGACCACCGTGCCGGGCGCGTCCACCCAGCGGTGCTCGCGGCAGGAGTCGCCGTGCTCGCCCCAGCTGCCGTCCTCGTGCTGCTTGCCGAGCAGGAAGTCGCAGGCCTGACGGATCGCCCGGTCCTTCGAGCCCGCGCCCGCGGCCCGCAGGCCGGTCACGCCGAACCAGGTCCCGTACGTGAAACACACCGCCCACGAGCCCTCGAAGCTGCCGTCGGGGAGCTGCTTGCCCCGGATGAACCGCTCGCCGCGCGCGATGGCCTCGACGAGCGCGCCGGCCCGGCCGTCTCGCCGTTGGGCGGCGGCCAGCGCCTGCAGCGCCGCGCTGGTGCACTCCACGTAGGAGTAGTCGACCATGATGTCGCCGAAGACCTGCGACGGGTTCAAGAGCTCGAGCCAGGCGCCGCCCCGCTGCCGCTCGTAGGTCGCCCAGCCGCCGTCCTCGTTCTGCCAGGACAGGAGCAGCTTCACCGACTCGCGCAGGAGCGGTTCGGGGATGACGGGCTCGAAGCGGCCCGCGAGCGCCAGCGCGCACTTGTATCCCTCGGCGGTGCAGTCGGTGATCGGCCAGCCGTGGCGCCGGTTGCTGAACGGCCAGCCGCCCTTCGAGCGGTGGCGGTAGTGGTGCTCCGGCTCCGGCACGTCGTCGAGGATCTGGTTGTCGCGCAGATAGCCATGGGCCTTCTCGAGCAGCCGCGGCCGCTCGTCGCCGGCGATCGGCGCCGCCGCCAGCACTGCCTGCACCGCGAAGGCCGTGTCCCAGAGCTTGCTCGAGTTGTAGCCCTGCATCTTCACGCCGTCGTGGCCGTCCCAGAGGTACTCCTCGCAGGCCGCGAACGAGCGCCGCGCGTGCTCGCCGCCCGGGCTCTCGAAGTGGTGGACGAAGGCGTTCAGGACCTTGTTGACCGGGCCGATGTCCACGTAGTTCGTGACCTGGTCCTCGTAGAGGATGTGGGCGAAGACCTCCGCCAGCGCCTTGCGGCGCAGCGGCGGCAGGGCCAGCCGCTCCATCGCGTCGAGCGTCGCCTGCGTGGCCTGCAGCGCCGGCGTGGGCGGGCGGTAGGAGTCCGCCGGCGCCGCCGTGTCCCGGTGCTTGGCCCAGGCGATCGTCGCCCACTTGCCGCCGTAAAGCTCGGCGCGCAGCGCCTCGATCAGCGCGTCGGGCGGCACGGTCGCCCGGCGGCCGTAGAGCCAGGCCATCGGCAGGTAGACCTGCCGGCAGTGGCACCAGAGCCGGCCCGGGTGCAGCGGGGCGCTGTCCGGCAGCAGCCACAGCTCCGGCGGCAGCGGATGGATGCCGCGCCAGTCGTAGAGGCCGAGCAGGCAGAGCGTGAACTTGCCCCAGGACGCCGCGGTGAGCGGCGTGCCCGCGGCGTGGATCCAGCTGCGCATCCGGGCGAGGCGCGGATCCTCCGGCGGCAGCCCGAGGACCCGCAGCGCCACGTAGCCGAGCGCGCTCGTGAACATCGTGCCCCGCGGGTCCTCGGCGTGCAGCCCGAGGCTCCCGTCGGCGTGCTGGACCGAGGCGAAGTACCGGATCATCCCCGCGCGGCGCTTCGCGTCGGGCAACTCGCCCGCCGCGTGGCAGAGGGCCAGGTACATCGGGAGCAGGAACATCGGCCCGCCGTAGTCGCCGGGCCAGGCGCCGTCGTCGCCCTGCAGCCGCTCGAGGTTGCCCAGCGCGCGGCGCAGCGCCTCGCGAACGTCGCTCCGTGCTTGTGGCTGTATCGCCGGCGGTGTTCTCGCCGGCTGTGCGTTGGCCATGGGCCCCTCGGGGGCGCGCACACTAGCAGGCGCGGGGCCGGGGATCGACTGCGGGAGCGCTCGTGTCCCGGAGGGCCGGGCGCCGCGGCCGAGGCGCGTTCAATTGAACCGGACTTGGTCCAGCGTCATCCTCGCTCCAGATGGCGATGATCGACATCACGCTGCGAAGCCCCACCTGTCCCGGCTTGTCGAGGAAGCGCCCAGGGCGCTGAGCCCAGGCGATGAGCGAGCCGGCCGTGCTGTTCACGTCCGACCGGGCCCTGGCGGTGTACTCGAAGCTCGTCCGATTGGCGGATTGAGCGAGGCTCTTGCGCATGGCCGAGACCGATCGCGAGCCGGGGGAACCAGGGCCGAGTCTCGAGGGGAGCCCGGGCCCCCGAGCGGCCCCTCAGCCGCCGTCCCCGGCCTCCGCG
>DATJNL010000233.1:0-9309 GCA_035508175.1 Myxococcales bacterium | reverse complement strand
CGCGGGAAGACCTTTCCCGCTCGCTGGAATTCGATTCCCGCCTCCGGGATGTCCTTTCCGGCACGCGGGAAGACCTTTCCCGCACGCTGGAATTCGATTCCCGCCCCCGGGACGTCCTTTCCAGCACGCGGGAATTCAATTCCCGCCCCCGGGATGTCCTTTCCAGCAGGCGGGAAGAGCTTTCCCGCACGCTGGAATTCAATTCCCGCCCCCGGGATGTCCTTTCCGGCACGCGGGAAGAGCTTTCCCGCACGCTGGAATTCGATTCCCGCTGCTGGGATGTCCTTTCCAGCACGCGGGAACGGCTTTCCCGCTCGCTGGAATTGAATTCCCGCCTCCGGGATGTCCTTTCCAGCAGCCGGGATCAACCGACCGGGGCCGGACGCCCGACCGGCCTCGCCGGCAGCCTCGCGCCCACGCCGACGCCGCGGATCGCCGCCGTGAGGTCTTCCGGCCGCATCACCGCGGGATCGTAGACCACGCGGGCACGGTGGTGCGCCATGTCGGCCTTGGCCACCTTCACCCCCGCCAGGGACTTCAGCGTGCGTTCCACGTTGATGCGGCAGAAGCGGCAGTCCTCGCCGTTGACCTCGATGTCGACCGAGCGCAACCCGGCGGCGCGCTGCGCGGCGGTGAGGTCGGCGGCCGCGAGGGGATCCCGTAGCGCGAGCGCCACGAAGACTCCGGCGGCGACCAGCGCCACCACTGCGGTTACCTTTTCCATCGTCGAATCTCCGTTCGTCGCGCCCTTCCTTCTTAGTCTCGGAAGCCGGCCGTCCGTTACACGCCCGAACCGCGCGGGGCTCGCCACCCGGTGGGCCAGCCAGGGGGAGCCAGATCAGGTCCGGCTTCGCGCCGTCGCCGCGGTCAGCGCCAGCGCGCTCCCCGCCGCCATCGAGAGCAGCCAGCCCCGGTGCGTTCTCGCCCAGAGCAGCGGGCTGCCGCGGCGCGCGCGCGCATCGAAGTCGCCGTGGGCCCCGCGGTCGCCGGGGAGGGGCGCGTCCAGGTTGTCGGGGCGGACCGCGGACACCTTCTCCCCGGTCTGCTGGGCGCGGTAGCCGACCCGCGCCAGGTAGCGGTCGAGCAACCCGGGGAAGAGGCGCTGGCCGACGATGGCCTTCCACACGCTGCCGCCGATCCAGAGCTCGCGCGTGGGCCGCTCGACGGCGTACAGCGCGGCGCGCGCGATCAGCTCGGGCTGGTAGATGGGCGGCACGGGCTGGGGGTGGCGCGGCAGGCGCGAGCGCACCACGTCGAACTGGGGCGTGTTGACGGCGGGGAGCTGCAGCATGACCACCCGGACGGCGCTGCGATCGTGGCGCAGCTCGGACCTCAACGAATCGGTGAAGGCACGGATCGCCGCCTTGCTGGCGCAGTAGGCGCTCTGCAACGGAATCGACCGGTACGCGAGCGCCGAGCCGATCTGCAGGATCACGCCCCGGTTCCGCGGCCGCATGTGCCGCAGGGCGGCGAGCGTGCCGTGCACGGTGCCCAGGTAGGTGACCTCGGTCACGCGCCGGTATTCCTCCGGCTGCATCTCGGCCACCGGCGAGAACACGGAGACCATGGCGTCGTTCACCCAGCAGTCCAGCCGGCCCCACCGGGCCACGATGGCCGCGGCGGCGTCGAAGACCTCGCCGGCGTGCGAGACGTCGAGCGGGTAGCACGCCGCCTCCCCGCCCTCGGCGCGGATCTCGCGCTGCGCGGCGGCGAGCCCCTCGACCCCCCGCGCGAGCAGCGCCACCTTCCAGCCGCGCCGGCCGAAGGCGCGCGCGATGGCGCGCCCCACCCCGCTGGAGGCCCCCGTCACGGCGATCACCTTTGGCGCGTCCCCCATCTCGCTGAACCCTAACCATCGGCCGCCGCGCCGCCAGCGCGCGCCGCTTGTCCAGCGGACCGAGGGTCCACACCCTATGCTCGAAGGGCCACCGCCCACGCTTCGAGGCGAGAGGGATGGATCGCCGCTACTTGCCCATCGCCGACTACGCGCTCATCGGCGACTGCCACGCCGCGGCGCTGGTCTCGATCGACGGCGCCATCGACTGGGCTTGCCTGGCGCGCTTCGACGCGGGCAGCGTCTTCGGGCGCCTCCTCGACCCGGACCGGGGCGGCACCTTCTGGATCCGCGCCCGCCAGGAGATCCACCGGGCGCGCCGCTACCTCCCCGACACGAACGTCCTCGAGACGACGCTCACGACCCGCAGCGGCAGGGCCCGGCTGCTCGACTGCTTCACCATGCGCCGGGGGGGCCGGCGCCACCCCCACCGCCAGCTCCTGCGGCTGATCGAGGGGCTCGAGGGCACGGTCGCCTTCGACGTCCGGGTGGAGCCGCGCTTCGACTACGGCACGCTCCGGCCGTGGCTGCACCACTGCGCCGCGGAGGGCGTGTACACGGCCGTCGGGGGCGACGACGCCTTCGTCCTGTCGGCCGAGTGCCCGCTCCGCGTCTCCGCCGACCACGCCTCGCTGCGCGGCGAGGCCGTGGTGGCCGCGGGCCAGCGCAAGCGCTTCTCGATCGTCTCCTGCCCACCCTACGACATGAAGCTCGAGGCGATCCCGGCGCGCACCGCGGACGCCCGGCTGCGCGCGACGATCGACTGGTGGCGGCGCTGGGTGGCGGGGGGCAGCTTCCCCACCGAGCACCGCGCGGCGATCGTGCGCTCGGCGCTGACCCTCAAGCTCCTCACCTGCGCCCCGACCGGCGCCATCGTGGCCGCGCCGACGACGTCGCTGCCCGAGGCCGCGGGCGGGTCGCGGAACTGGGACTACCGCTACTGCTGGGTCCGCGATTCGGCGGTCACCCTCGCGGCGCTGTGCCAGATCGGCCACCCCGAGGTGGCCGCGGGGTTCAAGCGCTTCATCGAGCGGTCGACCGCGGGACGGGCGGAAGATCTGCAGGTCCTGTACGGCTGCTACGGCGAGCGGCGCGTGGCCGAGGAGGAGCTGCCCCTCGCGGGCTACCGCCGCTCGAAGCCGGTCCGCGCCGGCAACGCGGCCGCGCAGCAGCGGCAGCTGGATCTGTACGGCGAGCTGCTCGAGGGCGCCCACTTCTGGCGTGCCCGCGGCAGCCCGCTGACCGACGACGGCTGGCGCTTCCTCGCGAGCGTGGTGGAAGCTGCGCGGCGCGCCTGGCGCGAGCCGGACCAGGGGATCTGGGAGAGCCGCGGGCCGCCGCGGCACTTCGTGCACTCGAAGGTCATGTGCTGGGCCGCCCTGAACCGGGGCATCCAGGCGGCCGAGGAGGCCGGGCTGCCCGCCCCGCTCGCCCGGTGGCGCGCGGCGCGCCGCGAGATCCGCGCCGCGGTCGAGCGCGACGGCGTCGATCCGCGCACGGGCAGCTTCGTGCAGGCGTTCGGGTCGCGCGAGGTGGACGCGAGCCTGCTGCGCCTGGCGCTCGTCGGCTTCGTCGGCGTGCGGGATCCGCGCATGCTCGCGACCGTGGCGCGGATCCGCCGCGAGCTGGACTGGGGCGGGTTGACCCGGCGCTACCGCACCGAGGCCGGGAGCGACGGCCTGCCGGGCCGGGAAGGCGCCTTCCTGATGGCGTCGTTCTGGATGGTGCAGCTGCTGGCGCTGCAGGGCGAGCTCGCGGAGGCGGAGGAGCGGTTCCGGCGGCTGCTCGCCCTCGGGAACGACGTCGGCCTGTTCGCCGAGGAGTACGACCCCGACCGGCGCGAGCTGCTGGGCAACTTTCCACAGGCGTACACCCACGTGGCCCTCATCCACGCGGCCGAGGCCCTGCGGGTGGCGCGCGCGCGGCGAGCCGGCGCGGCCCCGGGGCGCGAAGAATCACGGGCGGCGAGCCCGGCGTGACGCTCGCAGCCTCCACCAGGCGTAGCCGCCCAGCGCCAGCGCGGCCGCGAGAACGAGGCCACGGGGAGACGGGCGGGCCGAGGGCGCCGGCAGCGCCCGCTCGGGGTAAGGGCGAGCCCTCGCCGAGCCGCCGCCGTCCAGGGCGAGCTTGAGCACTTCCGCCATGTGAAGCGGCCGCCGGTCGGTCGCCTGCTCCACCTGCGTGCGGCAGCTGAAGCCGCTCGCCACCAGGACGGCTTCCTTGGGCGCCGCGCGGACCGCGGGCAGCAGGGACAGCTCCCCGATCTTCATCGACAGCGCGTGACGCTCACCGCGCTCGAAACCGAAGGCGCCGGCCATGCCACAGCAGCCGGAATCGAGGACGTCCAGGTCGACGCCCAGCTTGCCGAGGAGGCGCCGGTCGGCGTCCATTCCGAGGATGGCCTTCTGGTGGCAGTGTCCGTGCACGACGGCCTTGACCGGCAGCGGCGGCGGCGCGAACCACGGCACCCGGCGGTCGAGGAACTCGCCGAGGAGCAGCGCCTGCCCGGCGAGCCGCTTGGCCCGGGGATCCTCCGGGAACAGGCCCGGCAGCTCGTCCCTGAACACCGAGAGGCAGCTCGGCTCCAGGAACACGAGGGGCGTGCCGGCCTCGAGCTCGGCGTCGAGCTGCCGCATCGTCCGGCGGAGCAGATGCTTGGCGAGCGGCAGCATGCCGAAGTCGTAGAGCGGGCGCCCGCAGCAGAACCAGCCTCGCGGAACGTCGACCGTGCATCCGGCGTGCTCGAGGACCTGCACCGCCGCGCGGCCCACCTCCGGGTGGAAGTGGTTGTTGAAGGTGTCGGGCCAGAGCAGCACCCGCAGATCCGTGGTCCGGCCCGGGCCGCGGCGCCGGAACCAGCGCTGCAGCGTCTGCGGCGCGAAGGCGGGTATCGAACGCTCTGGCGCGAGGCCCCCCAGCCACTTGGCGAGCGAGGACCAGGGCTCCGTCTGGCCGAGCCAGTTGACCAGGCGGGGCGCCCGCGCCGCGGCCGCCGCCCAGAACGGCACGAGGCCCATCGAGTAGGCGCTGCGAGGCCGGAGCCGGCCCTGGTAGTGGTGGGACAGGAACTCGGCCTTGTAGGTGGCCATGTCCACGCCCATCGGGCAGTCGCTCTTGCAACCCTTGCAGGACAGGCAGAGGTCCAGCGCCTCCCGCACCGACCGGTCGCGCCAGCCGTCGAGGCGCGAGTCCGAGCGCAGCATCTCGAAGAGCAGGTGGGCGCGCCCGCGCGTGGAGTGGCGCTCGTCGAGCGTCGCGCGGTAGCTCGGGCACATGGTGGCGCCCTCGAGGCGCCGGCACTCGCCGATGCCCACGCAGCGCTCGGTGGCGTACGCGAGGCTCCCCCGATCGTCGGCGAAGGCGAAGTGGGTGGCCGGCTGGCGCGCCGCGTACCGCGGCCCGAGGCGGAGGTCCTCGTCGAGCCGCCGCGGCCGCACGACCTTGCCCGGGTTCATCAGCCAGTCCGGATCCCAGATGGCCTTGAAGGCCTCGAAGGCCCCCACGAGCTCGCGGCCGAACATCCGCGGCAGCAGCTCCGCCCGCGACTGGCCGTCCCCGTGCTCCCCGGACAGCGAGCCTCCGTGGCTCGAGACGAGATCGGCGGCGCTCTCGACGAAGGAGCGGAAGCGGCGAACTCCTTCGGCGCTCTTGAGGCCGAAGTCGATGCGGGTGTGGATGCAGCCCTGGCCGAGATGGCCGTAGAGCGCGCCCCGGTAGCCGAAGCGGTCGAAGAGGCCGTGCAGCTCGCGGAGATACGCGCCCACCTGGTCGGGAGGGACCGCCGAGTCCTCCCAGCCCTCCCAGGCGTCCCGCTGGCCGGGCACGCGGGCGGTGGCGCCCAGCCCCAGCTCGCGGACCTTCCAGAGCGCGGCCTCCTCGCGCTTCTGGTCGAAGAGCTTCATCGAGGGCCGCGCCTTGGAACGCGCGAGGCGCGCCATGGCCTCGCGGGCCCGCGCGTCCGATTCCGCCTTGGAGTCGCCCCCGAACTCGACGAGCAGCCAGCCCTTTCCCGGCGGCAGGAAGGCGAGGCCCGACGGGTGCAGCCCCTTCCTGTGCATGTCCGTCACCAGCGTCTCGTCGATGCCCTCGAGGCCGGTCGGGTGGAACGGCAGCACCTCGGGCACCGCGTCGCCCGCCCGGTAGACGTCGCCGTAACCGAGGACCAGCAGCGAGTGGGCCCTGGGCAGGGGCACGAGCCGCAGGGTGGCCTCGAGGACGACGGCACACGTGCCTTCGGTGCCGGCGAGGGCGCGGGCCACGTGGAAACCGTTCTCCGGCAGCAGCTCGTCGAGGTTGTACCCGGAGACCCGGCGCGGGATCCGCGGGTAGCGCTCGCGGATGAGCGGCGCGTACCGATCGCGCAGCGCCGCGAGCTGCGCGTAGAGGCGGCCCTCGGCGCCCCCGGCCTCGATCGTCCGGCGCAGCTCCTCGGGCGAGGCGGGTCCCACCCTGAGCCGCAAGCCGCGGTAGGTGAGCACCTCGAGCGATTCGACGTTGTCGGCGGTGCGCCCCGCCATCATCGAGTGGATGCCGCACGAGTTGTTGCCGATCATGCCGCCGAGCGCGCAGTGGTTGTGGGTCGAGGGATCCGGCGCGAACGTCAGGCCGTGCGCCGCCGCGCGCTTCCGCAGGTCGTCCAGGACCACGCCCGGCTCCACGCGCGCGAGCCGCCGATCCGGATCGAGGGCGAGGATCCGGCGCAGGTACTGGCTGGTGTCGAGGATGACCGCGGCGTTGCAGCCCTGACCGGCGAGGCTGGTGCCTCCGCCGCGGGGCAGGATCGGGGCCTGGTGCTCCCGGCAGACCTCGACCGCACGGACGAGGTCCGCGACGTCGCGCGGGACCACCACGCCGATCGGCAGGTGGCGGTAGTTCGAGCCGTCGGTCGCGTAGAGGGCCCGGCTGCCCTCGTCGAAGCGGACCTCGCCGCGGACGGCCGCGCGGAGATCGCGGGCCAGGCGGCGGGGATCCAGGGGCCGGGCCCGGTGGCGCGAGGCTGGCGTGCGCAGTTCGACCGTGTCCATGGCTCACCCCCGTATCGAGTAGCGCTCCGCCTCGCGGCGCTTCAGCTCGAGCCCCAACCCCGGCAGCTCGAGGTCCGGGCGCAGCGAACCCTCGACGGGCTCCACGGCGCCGTCGAAGAGGAACCGCTCGAGGCGCGCGTGATCGTGAAAGTACTCGAGCGTGAGGAAGCGCGGCGCCGCGCAGGCGGCGTGCAGGTGAATCGCCGGCGCCGTGTGGGACGACAGCGGAATCGAGAAGACGTCGGCGAGGGCGGCGGCGGCCAGGAAGCCGCTCAGGCCCAGGCAGCGCGTCGCGTCGACCTGCAGGACGTCGACGGCCTGCGCCTCGAGGAGCCCGCGGTGGTAGCGCGCGTCGGTCCCGTACTCCCCGGCCGCCACGGCGAGCCGGGTCCGTTCGCGCACGAAGCGCAGGCCGGCGAGGTCGTCGGAGGACACGGGCTCCTCGAGCCACGTCACGCCGAGCTCCGCGAACCCGTCGGCCAGCAGGAGCGCCTGCTTGCGGTCGTAGGCGCCGTTCGCGTCGACGTAGAGGGCCGGGCCGCTGCCGAGCGCCCGGCGGACGAGGCGCACGCGCGCCAGGTCGCCCTCGGGCTCCCGGCCGACCTTCATCTTCACCGCCCGGAAGCCGCGCCGCAGCCACGCCTCGGCGCCCGCGTGGAGCTCCGCGGGGGTCTCGGAGGTGAAGCCGCCGCTGGCATAGCAGGCGACCTGCTCCCGGCGGGCGCCGAGGAGGCGCACGAGCGGCAGACCGAGGAGGCGAGCCTTCAGATCCCAGAGCGCGACGTCGATCGCCGAGATGGCCGACGACGCGATCCCGGCGCGCCCGACGTTGCGCACCGAGGCGACGAGGTCCTCCCAGATGGCGGGGACGTCGAAAGCTTCGCGGCCGACCACGCGGGGGGCCAGCCATTCCCGGATCAGCCGGGCCGCGGAAGCATCCGTGCAGGCGTAGCCCACGCCGCGCCGGTCCGCGGCGGTCGCCTCGACCACCACCACCGTCGTGCCCTCCCACGCGAAGGTGCCGTCGGACTCCGGGCGCTCCGTGGGCACCCGGTAGACCATGGCCTCGAGCCGGGCGACGCGGATTCCGGTCGGTCGGTCCCTGCCCCCCGCCACGTCATTCCCCCCGGACGAAGCTTCCGAGCGTCTGCCCCAGCGTCCGCCTCACCAGCGGCCCGGCACTGGGATCGCCCTTGAGCACCGCCTCGGCGAAGGCCTTCGCCTGCGCCAGCGTGATGTGGGGCGGCAGCGGTGGCACCTCCGGGTCACAGGCCACCTCGACGAGAGCCGGCCGATCGGCCCGGAGCGCTCGATCCCAGACCTCCGCCAAGCGGTCGCCGCGGTCCGCGCGAAAGCCGCGCAAGCCCAGCGACTCGGCGTAGCTGGCATAGGGAAAGTCCGGGATGTCCTGCGACGCCAGGTACTTGGGATCCCCCTCCATCGCCCGCATCTCCCAGGTGACCTGGTTGAGATCCTGGTTGTTGAGGACGAGCACCAGCAGCCGCGGATCGCTCCAGCGCCTCCAGTACTTGGCGATGGTGATCAGCTCGGCGTTGCCGTTCATCTGCATCGCGCCGTCGCCCGCGAGCGCCAGGACCACCCGATCCGGGTGGGCGAACTTCGCGGCGATCGCGTACGGAACCGCGGAGCCCATCGTGGCCAGGTTGCCCGACAGGGAGGCCAGCATGCCCTCGCGCAGCCGCAGGTCGCGCGCGAACCAGTTGGCGACCGAGCCGGAGTCCGCGGCGATGATGCAGCGATCGGGCAGCCGCGGCGAGAGCTCCCAGAAGACGCGCTGGGGATTGACCGGCTTGGCTTCCATCATCGCCCGCTTCCCGAGCAGCTTCCACCAGTCGCCCATCTCCCGCGCGAGCTTCTCCTGCCAGCCCCGGTCCTCCTTCCGGCGCAAGAGCGGGAGCAGCGCCCGCAGCGTGGGGCCGGCGTCGCCCACCAGGTTGACCTCCATCGGATAGCGGAGGCTCAGCATCCGCCCGGAGATGTCGATCTGGACTCCGCGCGCCTGCCCCTCGGGCGGCAGGAACTCGGAGTAAGGGAAGCTCGAGCCCACCATGAGCAGCGCGTCGCATTCCTGCATCAGCGTCCAGCTGGGCTTGGTCCCGAGCAATCCGATCGCCCCGGTGCAGAAGGGGACGTCGTCCGGAATGACGCCCTTGCCCAGGAGCGCCTTGGCGACGCCGGCCCCGAGCGCTTCGGCGACGTCCAGCACCTCGCGGCCGGCGCCGAGCGCGCCGGCCCCGACGAGCATGGCGACGCGCCGGCTCTCGTTCAGCACGTCCGCCGCGGCCTGCAGCTCCCGATCGTGGGGCAGCACCCGCGGCGCGGCGACGCCCACGCCGGTGTAGACCGCGCCGTGGCGCCGGGCCGGGCTCTCCACCGCGGGCTCTTCCTGCAGGTCCTTCGGGACGATCACGCAGGTCACCGTGCGCTCGG
>DATJNL010000232.1:0-5797 GCA_035508175.1 Myxococcales bacterium | reverse complement strand
AGGCTGTTCGGATACTTGGCCTCGAACTGGCGCAGCGCCGCGCGCGCATCGTCGCGCCGCCCCAGCGCGAGGAGGGCCTGGACCCGCAGGCTCTCGCGCTCTTCGGAGAGGGTGCCCTTCGGAAACACCTTCGAGTGGCGGGCGAGGGCGGCGAGCGCGCCGGCGGCGTCCCCGCGCGTGAGGGCGGTGCGTGCGATCTCGAGCAGCGTCCGCTCGGCGGCGAGCGTGGACGCCGGCTCCGGAATCCGTTCCCTCGGGTGCACGACCGGCGCCGGAGCGACGACTTCGGGGACCGGGGCGACCACCGGCGCCGGCATGACGGGAATCGCCGCCGGAGGCGGCGCCACGGGCGTGGACCGGGCGCTCGCGGCGCGGTGCCTCACCACCGCCGCGTGGATCTCGGCCCCGGCCCCGCTGCCCAGGCCGAAGCCCAGGAGCGCAATCGTGGCCCGCTTGCCGAGCAGCCGCACGAGTCGCTGTCCCAGCGCGGCGAGCCCCGACAGCGCCGCGACGCCCGCCGACACGGTGGCGACCCGCCTCGCCAGCCGTTCCCGCACCTCAGGCGGCATCGGCAGCGGGGCCTGCTCCACCGCGAGCAGGGCCTTCACGTCGGCCGGTAGCTCCTCGATCTCCGGGCTCATCGTTCGCCACCCCCGAGGCGCCGGACGGCGGACGCCAGCTCGGCGCGACCGATCCGCAGCCTCGAATACGCCGTGTTCAGCTCGATCCCGAGGGCGCGGGCCACCTCGGGGATCGCGATGCCGTCGATCTCGTGCAGGATCAGCACGGCCCGGCGCTCCAGCTTGACCTCGGAGAGCGCCCGGACCAGCAACGCCCGCCGCTGCTGCTCTTGCAGGGCCTCGTGCGGCCCGGGGGCGGCTGTCTCGAGCTCGGGCAGATCCCCGCCGACCTCGCGCCGGCGCAGACGCCAGCGCCGGTGATGGCCGGCGACCTTGGCGGCGATGCCGAAGAGCCAGGGGCGCAGCGCCCGGGCCGGGTCGAAGCTGTCGAGACGCCGGAAGGCCACCACGAACGTCTCGTGGGTGAGATCCTCGAGGTCGCTCTGGGGCACGCCCAGCCGGCGCAACGAGTTCCACACGTACTCCCCTTCGCTTTCATAGAGGGCAGCCGGAGTGATGGGGCCGGAGGGGACCGCATGGGGCATCTCTTCAGCCATTGCCCGGAGGGTGGCCAATCCGTCAAAAGACCTCGACGACGCCCGAGAGCGAGAGCGCGACGGCCACGGGCGGCGTGGCGAAGGCCACGGCGGTGCCGACGAGGAAGTCCTCCCGCGTGACGGGCGCGAGGATGTCGAGGGCCGCCCGCAGGCCCAGCGCGCGAGGCTCGACGATGTCGAAGAGCGCGCGGGCGCCCGCGGCCGCGTAGAGCGCGGACTGCTGCGTCGAGCCCGGCAGGCTGGCGCTCTGGGCCGTCTCCGTGCCCAGCGCGCCCAGCAGGCAGGCGCCGAACCGGGCCAGGCGCAGGCATGGCGCCAGCTCGCCGACGAGGAGCTCGCCGCCGATGCTGCCGCTGTCGTAGCTCATGGAGGCCGGGAAGTCCGCGCGGCCGCCCAGCGAGAGCGAGTAGCGAGGCCAGCGGAGCTCGAGCTCGAGCTGCGCGCCGGCGTTGACGACACCGGGCGCCGCCCCCGCCGCACCCAGGACGCCGAGGCTTCCGAGAAACGAGGGTCGAGCGGCCGCCGGCGGCGAGGGAGCCGGCGGCGGAAGCGCGGCGGCGGCCCGGGCGGGCTCGGGCGGTGGCCCGGGCGTCGGCGCCTGGCTCGCCCGCACCGGGTCGATGGCGTTGCCGATGGCCAGGGCGAGGGCGTCGGTGAGCTCGGCGCATTCCTGGCTGCCGGAGACCAGCTTGCGGCCCCCGAGCGCGGCCCCGGCCTCGTCCCGGAGCGTGACCTCGGCCTCGAACCCCGAGGGGCGGGGGCGGACCTCCACGTCGATCGCGCGCGGCGCCCGATCGTCGAACGGATCGTAACCGAGCAGGACCTCCACCGCCCCGCGGAGCGCGGCCGGCGCGACGCAGCGCTCGGCGCCGGGGAGCTGCCGCTCGCCGAAGCGAACGTGAACCGGAGCGGACGGGGTCGCGGCAGCGGCGACCCCGAGCGCCAGCACACTCCCCGACAGGAGCTGGGCTACGATCAAGGCAGCCGGTCATACCACGGCGACGGGAAGTTCGCGCGGGCCGGCGGTTTCGAGCATGCCGCCCCCGTGCTACGATGAGCAGCATCCGAGTGCTCGCCGCCGCCTTGGGGTCCTCCCCCCGAGAAGTCGAAAGGTGACCCACGTCATGACCACCCGTTGGCCCTGGCTCCCGCTCCTCGCTGCGTTCGCGATGGCCGCCTGTCATCAATCCACCGCGGCGACCCCGTGCGGCACGCTGGGAGGCGGAGGCCTCCTCGGACCGGCAGGGCCCAGCGGGAGCTGTCCTTCGCCCGATGGCGGCAGCGGCACCTCCGGCTCGACCGGCGCTGTGGCCTCGAGCGGCGGGAGCAGCGCCGGCACGAGCGGCGCGGGGACCGGGAGCACGGGCGCGAGCACCGGCAGGACGAGCGGCACCGGGAGCACCGGCGCGACCACGGGGAGGACGACCGGTACGGGATCGAGCGGCGGAACCACGACCGGCGCCGGCACGACCGGCGCCTCCGCGACGGGCGCGGCCTCGAGCGGGGGCTCCACGACCGCGAGCGGCGGAACGGCAGGCAGCGGAACGGGTGGCAGCGCGACGGGCGGGAGCAGCGGCGGGTCGAGCGGCGGCCCGGTCTGGAGCGGCGACGCCGGCGCGCCGTGCGCCTCGGATGCGACCTGCCCCCTGGGCGAGATCTGCGTCGGCGGCTTCTGCAACCCGGGCTGCCGGAGTTCGGCGGGCTGCCCCGCGGGGCTCGCCTGCGTCGGAGGAGCGTGCGGCGCCTGCCAGTCGGCCCAGGACTGCCCCACCGGGCAGCTCTGTGACGACGGCGTCTGCGGGCCCTGCGGTTCGGCCGACGCTTGCCCCGCGGGCGAGGTCTGCGCCGGGAACCTCTGCGTGCCGGGCAATTGCCTCTCCTCGGCCGACTGCGGCAACCCGGATCCCGTCTGCGTGGGGAACGTGTGCGTCCCGTGCGCCGCGGGGGAGCCGGCCTGCGCGGCCGGCCAGGTCTGCTCGGATGGGCAGTGCGTGCCCGGCGATTGCGTGGGCTCGGCCTCGTGCGCCAACCCCACGCCGGTCTGCCTCGGCAACCAGTGCGTCGCCTGCACGGACGTGGTCGACGATCCGCTCTGCGGCGCGGGCTTCATCTGCGTCGCGGGTGCGTGCGTGCCCGGCGATTGCCACACGAGCGCCGACTGCGGCGGCGGGCAGATCTGTCTCTCCAACCAGTGCGGCCCCTGCACGTCGTCCGGCCAGTGCGCGGCCTTCCAGCTCTGCGACGCCGACGGCGGCTGCGTGGCGGCCTGCACCGGCAACGGGCAGTGCGCCAACGGTCAGACCTGCACGTCCGGGGTCTGCACGGGCTGCACCACCTCGGCGAGCTGCGAGCCGGGCCAGGCGTGCGTCGCGGGCGCGTGCGTCTCCTGCGCCAACGATGGCCAGTGCGCGAGCGGAGAGATCTGCGTCAACGAGAGCTGCGTGTCCGGCAACTGCCACGGCAACGCCGACTGCACAGGCGGGCTGGTCTGCGTCGCGAACCAGTGCGTGCCCTGCACGGGCGACTGGCAGTGCGGCGCGAACCAGATCTGCGTCGCGGGGGCCTGCGTGCCCGGCGACTGCCACGACTCGTCGACCTGCGGCTCGGGCGTCTGCGCCGGCAACCAGTGCGGCCCCTGCACGGCGAGCGGCCAGTGCGCCACCGGGCAGGTCTGCTGCAGCGGAGCCTGCGGCGGCTGCTGCGCGGACTCGGACTGCGCGGCGGGCCTCGCCTGCGTCGACGGCGCCTGCGTCGGCTGCTCCACGTCCGGCGAGTGCCCCTCCGGCGACGTCTGCTGTGCCGGCAGCTGCCAGGCGGGGAGCTGCTGCACCAGCGGCGACTGCGCTGCCGGGCAGGCGTGCACCGGCGGGGTCTGCGGCGCCTGCGCGACGAGCGCCGATTGCGGCGCGGGCGCGGTCTGCTGCTCGGGAGTCTGCTCCACCGGCAGCTGCTGCACGAACGCCGACTGCGGGTCGGGCGGCAGCTGCGTCGATCACAGCTGCCAGGCCTGCTCTGACGACGCGCAGTGCGGCGTCGGGGAAAAGTGCTGCGGCGGGGGCTGCGTGGCCGGCGATTGCTGCGCGCCGTCGGACTGCGACGCTGGCGTCTGCGCGGACGGCCGCTGCTCGCTCTGCACCTCGGATTCCCAGTGCCCGGGCGGCAAGTGCTGCGGCGGCGCCTGCGTCGCCGGAAGCTGCTGCAACGACGCGGACTGCAGCGGCGGCACGGCCTGCATCGGCCACCAGTGCGCCGGTTGCTCGCAGACCGGCCAGTGCGGCGGCGGCCAGCAGTGCTGCGGCGGGAGCTGCGCCTCCGGCGATTGCTGCGCGGCCTCGGACTGTCCCCCGGGCCAGATCTGCGCCGGCAACCTCTGCGAGAGCTGCGGCGCCGGCGCTCCCTGCGGCGGCGGCGAGGTGTGCTGCGGCGGCAGCTGTGCCGCGGGGACGTGCTGCACGAGCGCCGACTGCCCAAATGGTCAGGTCTGCCAGGCGAACCAGTGCACGGCCTGCGGCCCTGGAGCGCCCTGCGGCGACGGCCAGGTCTGCTGTGGCGGCGCGTGCGCGGCGGGCAACTGCTGCGCCGAGGCCGACTGCACCGGCGGCCAGGTGTGCGTCGCGAACCAGTGCGTGGCCTGCAGCGCCCAGAACGCCTGTGGCGCCGGGCAGGTCTGCTGCGGCGGCGCCTGCGCCACGGGCGACTGCTGCACGTCGATGGACTGTGGCACCGCGATCTGCGTGGGGAACCAGTGCACGCCCTGCGGCGCGGGCGCTGCCTGCGGGAGCGGGCAGGTGTGCTGCGGCGTGGCGTGCGTGACGGGCCACTGCTGCACGGAAGCCGACTGCACGGGCGGACTCACCTGCCTCGGGAACCAGTGCGTTGCCTGCACGCAGGACGCCGATTGCGCGGCGACCGAGTACTGCAACTCGAGCGGGCTGTGCGAGCCGAACGTCGGATGCTCGGACGGCACCCGCGAGGGCTTCGCCAACCAGACGACCTTCCGGCGAATCGCGGCCTGCGAGGGCGCCTGGACGGTGGCGGGCATGCCCGCGGCAGCCAGCTGCGGGCTGGCGTCGGGGAACTCGAGCGCCAACCCCGGCGGGACGGGCTGCGCCGCGGCGGACCTCTGCGCCGGCGATTTCCACGTGTGTCAGAGCCAGGCGGAAGTGCTCGCGGATCTACCCGCCGGCCAGACCTGCGTGAACCAGACCTGGAGCGCGAACCTGTTCTTCGCGACCGAACAGAGCGGGCCCGGCTGCGACATCTGCGACGTGGGCGGGGTCTGCAGCTGGAGCGGCTGCACCGGCTGCGAGAACTTCGGGGCCTGTGACAACGACGTCTTCGGCTGCGGCAGCATGGGGAGCGCGGTGACGTCCGCGACCTGCGGGGTCCTGAACGAGTTCACCGACAACCAGTGCGGCAGCCTCGCGGCCGCGGGCGGCTGGAGCTGCAACGCGCCGGCCGCGCCCGACGGCGGCTACGGCGCGGGCTGCTTCGAGAAGCTGACGATCACGAAGAGCGCCGGGAAGGTCGGCGGCGGCGTCCTCTGCTGCGCCAACTGAGTCGTGGCGGGTGCCGCCGTCTACCCGGCGCTGCTCACCGTGGAGGGCTCGCGCGTGATCA
>DATJNL010000231.1:0-3284 GCA_035508175.1 Myxococcales bacterium | reverse complement strand
GAACGGTCCCGGCGTCAGGTCCGTCGGCCTGCGAGCCGGTGTTCAACTGCGCCAGCGTGGGCGCTCTCTGGGCCAACAGCTCGGCGCAGCCGATGCCGGTCCTCACGACGGTCGCGAGGCTCATCATTCCCCCTGTCAGGAGCATCCGCTCGGTGCTCGGCAACTCCACCGCGCAAGCGTAACCGACCAACTCGGGCTACGCCGGGAGCACTCCCCTGGCACGAGGGTCCTCTCGCCCCGCCTCTGCGGAACCCAACAGGCGCGACCACTGCCGGCGGGTGTCGAGCATCCAACGGGCGTGCCAGGCGGGGTCGTCCATCAGCGATCGGGCGAAGGCGAGCTGCCACGAGAGCAGGTCGGCCGGCGTGGTCCAGGCGCTGCCCGCTGCCGAGCCCCCGCCGAGCAGCCTCGGCCACGCCAGCGCGAAGTCCTCGAGACTCCGTGACCACACCTGGCCGATGATGTCGTACGGCCGTATCTCGAGCCCGCAGAAGAAGCTCCCGCTCGTGCGCGCGAAGTCGCCGTCCTGCTCGGCCACCTCGCAGCCTCGTGCCAGCGATTTCAGCCACGGACGCGCGAGGTGGGGGTTGCGCAGCATCCCGGCGCACAGGTCGAGGAACATCATCGACTGGTCGAAGTACGCCCGGAACGCCTGCTCGTAGCCCGCGAGCGAGCGCGCGCTGCAATCGCCGCGCTCGAGCGCCTGCACGATCGTGGGCACGGCCAGCAGCGAGGACTCCATCCCGGGGGTGATCCCCTCGCCGGTCATCGGATCCACGAAGCAGCCCGCGTCGCCGACCAGGACCCCGCCGTCGAAGCGGTTTCCCGTGGCGGCACCATAGGTCTTGACCACCCCGCCGATCACCCTCGAGCAGAGCTCGATCGAGGCGTAGCGCGGATGGTGGCGGCGCAGGCCCTCCACGAACCGGCGCAACAGCTCGGGCACGTTCTGCCCGACCCGCTCCCTGGTCTCGGCGAGCATCCCGACGCCGACGTTGTAGCGGCCGTTTCCCGACGGGAACACCCAGCCGTAGCCCGGGAACAGGCCCTCGTCGAAGAACACCTCCGCCGCCGCACCGTCGTCTCGCTCGCCGGCCTGTGCGTAGGCGCGCTGTGCCAGCACGATCCGCGTGGCGTCGCTGCACGCCAGCCCCACGCGGCGCGCGACCACGGAGTTGGCCCCGTCGGCGCCCACCACGAGCCGGGCGCGATAGCGGCGGGACTCCGACCCTCGCCTGGCCGTCACCTCGACACCGCCGGACCCGGCCTCGAGGTCGCTGACGGTGGTCTGCTCGTGGACCTCCGCACCGGCGCGGGCGGCCGCACCGAGCAGTATGGCGTCGAAACGCGAACGGGCAACCGTGAGGCCGTACGCAGGGAGCTCGTCGTTCAGGCCGTAGAACGGGATCGCCCCCTGGTAGCGGCGCTTCCATTGGACGAAGGTCGCGGTTCTGGTGATCGGGGGCGAGCAGTTGCCGGCGAGCTCCTCCAGGCATCCCATCGCCGCGACGATCTTCAGCCCCCGCGGGTCGACGTAGTCGCCACACACCTTCTCGCGCGGGAAGCGCGCGCGATCGAGCACGACCGTGCGGATCCCTTTGCGCGCCAGGCTCCACGCCATCACGCTTCCCGCCGGGCCACCCCCTACGACGAGAACGTCCGCATCCGCCTCGCTCACGGGGCGGATTATGTCGCTCCGGAAGCGATGGCCGCGTGGCGTTCGAGCCTGCCGTTACCGTCAAGGCGGTCCGGACCCGCATGGCCCCGTCCCGTGTCCCCACACCGATCGTGCGTCGCCCCCCGAGCGGCGACGAACCCCCGCTCGCGCTCGAGAGCGGCCTCTGCCTCTCCGGAGGCGGCTTCCGCGCGATGCTGTTCCATGCCGGAACGTTGGTGCGGCTGAACGAGGCTCGCTACCTGCCCCGGCTGGACCGTGTCTCGAGCGTCTCGGGCGGGTCGATCACGGCAGGCGTGCTGGCGCACAGCTGGAGCGAGCTCGACTTCTCTGCGGAGGGCCTCGCCCTGAACCTTTTCGAGCTGGTGGTCGAGCCCCTGCGCCGCTTTGCAGCCACCACCGCCGACGTCCCCGCCGTGATCGCCGGCCTGCTGCTGCCCGGCGTGACGATCAACGGCCGGCTCGCATCCCGCTACCGGCGCCTGTTCGCCCGCACCACGCTGGCGGAGCTTCCGGACCGGCCCGACTTCGTGTTCGACGCCACCAACCTGCAGTCGGGCGACCTGTGGCGCTTCTCCAAGGCGACCGAGGGCGACTGGCGGGTGGGGAGCCTCGCGGCGCCCGACACCGAGCTGGCGTCGGTGGTGGCGGCGTCCTCTGCCTTCCCCCCCGTGCTGTCCCCCTCGCGGCTGGAGTTCCCCGCCGGTGCCCTCACGGGCGGCGGCGATGAGGAAGTCGACTCGCCGCCGTACACGACCCGCGTCGTGCTGGCCGACGGCGGCGTGTACGACAACCTCGGCCTGGAAGCCGTCTGGACGACCTGCCGCGAGGTCCTGATCAGCGACGCCGGCGGCGCCATGGGCGCGCAGCGACGTCCGAGCTCGTTGTGGCCGCTGCAGCTGCTGCGAGTGCTGCACGTGATCGACAACCAGGTCCGTGCCCTGCGCAAGCAGCAGGCCGTCCAGTCCTACATCGAAGGCCGGCGCACGGGCGCCTACTGGGGGATACGCAGCGACGTGGAGGACTTCGGGCTCGCCGATCCGATCGCCAGCCCCACCGTCGCCCAGGTGCGGGCGCTCGCCGGCGTCCCCACCCGCCTGGCCGCGCTCGCCGGGCCCACCCAGGAACGCCTCGTCAACTGGGGCTACACGATCTGCGACACGGCCCTGCGGGCGCACGTCGCCCCGGGCACCCCCGCGGGCCGGCTGCCGTATCCGGAGGCCGGCTTCGGCTGAACGGCCCGGCCCCTCAGAACCGCAGCGTCGCGGCGATCCGCCCCAGCGGCCCGAGGTCCGGGCGGTCGTGCAGCGTGAGCACCTCGGCCGACTGTGACACGGCTGCACGGACGGCCTCCTCGACGATGTCCTCCCGCTCCAGCAACGGCTCGCCGTCCAGCGGGCACGTCTCGCCGGCGGTTCCCATCCAGTCGCCGCGGGAGCACACGAGGCCGGGCTCCGAGAGACCCTCGTCGTAGAGCAGGGCCTGCACGCGCTGTTCGACCAGGGCCTCCAGCACCGCGTCGAGCCCGGTGGCGGCGCCGTCGCCTTTTCCGACCCTGGCACGCAGGTCGGCGAGCACCGCCTCCTCGTGCTCGCGCTGCTCCTGCTCG
>DATJNL010000230.1:0-14066 GCA_035508175.1 Myxococcales bacterium | reverse complement strand
AAAGGACATCCCGGGGGCTGGAATCGAATTCCCGCGGGCTGGAAAGGACATCCCGGGGGCTGGAAGCGAATTCCCGCGGGCTGGAAAGGACTTCCCGCTTGCTGGAAGAGACATCCCGGCGGCTGGAATCGGATTCCAGGGGGCGGGAAAGGTCTTCCCGCCACCTGAACGAAGCCTCCCGCGAGCTGGACGGGACCTCCCCGCGAGGGCGGTATCGCTAGTGCGCCGCGGGGAGCCGCAGCTCGAAGCGCGTGCCGCCGCCTTCGCGTTCGCCGAAGAAGATGCTGCCCCCGTGCTGCTGCACGATGGCGTGCACGATGGGCAGGCCGAGGCCGGTGCCGCTCTCCTTGGTCGTGAAGAACGGCTCGAAGATGTGCTCGCGCACGCCCGCGGGGATGCCGGGCCCGGTGTCGTCGAGGTGGATGAGCACCTCGCGGCCGGCGGGCCGCGCGTGGACCGTGAACGCGCCCCCGGGGGACATGGCCTGGAAGGCGTTCAAGGCCAGGTTCATCAGGACCTGCTGCAGGCGGTCGGCGTCGCCGAGCACCGTGGCCGGCTCCACGTGGCGCTCGATCCGGATGCGGCGCCGCTCGGCGTCCCCGGCGAGGAGGTCGAGCACGCGGGCCACGAGCGGCTGGACCTCGACCGGCTTGGGATGCAGCTCGCGCGGCCGCGCGAACTGCAGGAAGTCCTGCACCAGCTGCTCGAGCCGGCGAATCTCGTGGCGCACCAGCCCGAGCGGCTCGAGGAGCGCGGGCTGCTGCTCGGCGGCGAGCTTCTTGAGGCGCCGCTCGAGGATCTCGAGCTGCAGGCCGGCGGCGTTGAGCGGGTTGCGGATCTCGTGGGAGAGGCCGGCGGTGAGGGTGCCCACCGCGGCGAGCTTCTCGCTGATCAGCGCGCGCCGGGTGAGCTCGCGCTTCTCGCCGTGCAAGCGCACCTGCCGCATCGCCTGCTCGAGCGTGAGCAGGAGCTGGTCGGTGGGGCAGGGCTTCACGAGGTAGGCGAAGGCGCCGGCGCGGACCGCGGACGCGGCGGTCTCCACCGTGGCGTTGCCGGTGAGCACGACGATCTCGCTGTCGGGGCTCAGCGTCTTGAGGCGCGCGGCCAGCTCGGTGCCGTCGCCGTCCGGGAGGCGCAGGTCGACGAGGGCGAGCTCGAAGCCGGCGGCGGCCGAGGCCATCGCGCCCGCGCAGGTCGAGGCGAGGCGGGGGCGATAGCCGGACGTCTCGAGGATCTCCGCGAGGTTCTCGGCGTAGGCCTCGTTGTCCTCGACGATGAGGACGCGCGGCTCAGGCGCGCGTTCCACGCTCGATCCTGTCCGCGTGCAGACGCGAGATGGCCTCCAGCAGCGCGTCGGGATTGAACGGCTTGAAGAGGAAGCCCTGCGTGCCCGGCGGCTGCGTGACCTCGGGGTGGCCGGTGACGACGACGACCGGCACGCCCGGGAAGCGCTCGCGCAGGCGCGCGAGGGCCGTGCCGTCGGGGCCGCCCGGCATGCGCATGTCGACGACCGCGGCGAAAGGGGGCGCGCCGATGCGCTGGGCGTCCTGCAGGGAGCTCGCCACCACGGTCGCGAAGCCGTGGGTCTGGAGCAGCTCGCTCACGTTGTCGGCGAGCGCCACGTCGTCCTCGACCACCGCGACCAGCGCGTCGCGCCGCGCCACCGCGAGCAGGGACAGGAGCCGCGGAATGGGCGCCGGCTTGGGGAGGATGCCGAGCAGGCCATACTGCCGCGCGCGCCCGAGGTCGTCGTCGGTCGTGTAGGCCGTGATGACGATCGACGCGATCTGCGGATCGACCTCGCGCAGCTCGCGCACGAGGTCGGCGCCGCCCACCTCCGGCATCTTCATGTCGGTGATGACGGCGTCGAAGCGCTCCGCCGCCGCGAGCTGCAGCGCCTGGCGGCCGTCGTCGGCGATGGCGGTGGCGTGGCCGGCGTCGCCGATGATCTCGGCCAGGTTCTCCGCGAAGTCGCGGTTGTCGTCGACGATGAGGTAGCGGCGCATGGGGGTCACACGGGCAGCCGGACCACGAAGCGGGCGCCCGGACGACCGGCCTCGTAAGTGATGGTACCGCCGTGCCGCTCGACGATGCGCTTGACCCACGCGAGCCCCAGCCCCACGCCCTTCTTCTTGGTGGTGACGAGCGGCTCGAAGAGGCGGCGCTGCGTGGCGGGGTCGACGCCGGGGCCGTCGTCCTCGACGGCGACCTCCACGCGGCCGTCGTGCCGCGCGCCCGCGAGCTTCACGTGTCCCTTGCCGTCGGGCAGCGCCTGCAGCGCGTTCTGCAAGAGGTTCAGGAAGACCTGCCGGAGCTGGTCGGGGTCGCCCTGCACCTCGGGCAGCTCCGCGATCCCGCTCACGCTGACCGCCGCGCCCGCCGGCGCCGGCGTCTCGGCCACCGCCCGCTCGATCACCTCGGCGAGCCGCACCGGCTGCTTCCCCAGCGGCGCGTCGCGGATGATGTCGAGCAGGCCGGTGATGATCCGGTTGGAGGCCGCCACCTGCTCGGCGATGCGATCCAGGTGCTTGCGGGCGCGCTCGTCGTCCTGCACCCGGCTCCGCAGGATGTGCAGCGAGCTCTCCATCACCGCGAGCGGGTTGCGCAGCTCGTGGCCGATGGTGCCCATGAGCTGGCCGTACGTGGACAGCCGCTCGTTGCGCGCCTGCTTCGTCTCGAGATCCTCGCGGTAGGTGTGCAGCATGATGGCCAGCTCGAGGTCGAGGATCTTGTTCACCGCGCGCCGGGTCTCGTAGAGCTTCTCGAGCTGGGCACGGTCCGGGGCGCCGCCCGTCGCGCCGGCCGCCGCCTCGTCGATGATCCGCTGGAATTCGCGCCGCATCACGTTCATGGCGGCGAACATGTAGTGCTGGGGGAGGGCGATGCGCACGTGCACGCGGCCGATGCGGCAGCGCTGCTCGAAGTACGCCTCGTCCCACGGGCCTTGCAGGATGCCGTGCATCCAGGCGACGAGCGTGACCTTGAGGCGGCCCACCTGGCTCTCGCCGCCCTCGAGCGCCTTGCGCGCCTCGGAGTGGCTCAGGATCCGGTCGTAGAAGATCTCGGCGATGCGCTGGAAGTGGGGCGCGGCCGCCGGGTGCAGCGCGCGCAGCGCCGCCTCGTCGGCGGGAGAGAAATCGACGTAGCGCTTGAGCTCTGCGAACAAGGATTCGGTCATCGCAGCCGCCTATATAGCTCGACGGCCGACAAGTGGACAATCGGGTCCAGACGGGTCGATTTGCAGTCGCCGTGCCAGCCAAAAGTGCTGCGAACGGGGGGACGGAACCGCAGCCGCTGCGCAGGTCGGCGGATGGCGCGCAAGGAGTGCGCCCGGCGGATCTCCTCGCATGAGGGCTCCGGACGGCATGCGGCTTGCGACGCCGTTGTTGCCAGAGGGCACGATGGCGTCCAGCTATTTTCGCGCGCTGACCTGCGACTACGACGGAACGCTCACCGAGGGCGGGCGGCCGCACGATCGCGTGCTGGCGGCCTTGCAGCGGCTCCGCGAGCGCGGCCTGCGCGTCGTGCTCGCGACGGGGCGGATCCTCGCCGAGCTGCGGCAGGACTTCCCGGACGTCGATGGCTTCTTCGACATGATCGTCGGCGAGAACGGGGCGGTGCTCGCGCGGCCGGGAGAGCCGGATCGCCTGCTGGCGAGCCCCATCGACGCCGGCCTGATCGTGGCACTGCGCGCGCGCGGCGTCGAGCTGCGCGAGGGGCAGGTGCTGCTGGCCTTGCAGGCGCGGGACGCGGCGATCGCCGTCGAGGAGATCGCGCGGAGCGGCACCGAGGATCTCCTCGTGCGCAACCGCGAGGCCCTGATGGTGCTGCCCTCGGGCGTGTCGAAGGGCTCGGGGCTGTTCCAGGCGCTCGGCGAGCTGGGCGTCTCGTTCCACAACAACGTGTCGGTGGGGGACGCCGAGAACGATCACTCGCTGCTGGCCGTCTCCGAGCTGGGCGCGGCCGTGGGCAACGCCATCCCGTCGCTGAAGGAGCACGCGGACGTGGTGCTCGAGGGGCGCGCGGGCGCCGGCGTCGAGGAGCTGGCGGACGGGCCGGTCCTGCGAGGCGTGACCTTCGTGCATCCACAGCGCTGGCGCGTCGCGCTCGGCAGCTTCCTCGACGGCCGCCCGGCCACGCTGCCGGCCTCGCAGATCAACGTGCTCGTCACCGGCGGCTCGGGCTGCGGAAAGTCCTACCTGGCCGGCCTCCTGGTGGAGCGGCTGACGTCGCTCGGCTACGCGGTCTGCGTGCTCGACCCCGAGGGTGATCACGAGGCGCTCGGCAAGCTGCGCGGCGTGGCCGCGGTCGGCTCGGAAGGCCAGCCGCCTCCCGCGCGCGAGCTGCGGGGCCGGCTGCGGGGGCGCTTCTCCAGCGTGGTCGTCGGCCTCACCGCGCTCAAGGACGACGCCCTGCGGCACTACGTGCGCGAGGCGCTGGTGGAGCTCTCGCGCGAGCGGCTCGAGAGCGGGCTGCCTCACTGGATCGTGGTGGAGGAGGCGCAGAACGTCTTCCTCCCGGGCGGCGAGAGCGACCTCGCGACGCTGCTCGAGGGGCAGGGGGGCTCGCTGGTGAGCTACCAGCCCGAGCGGCTGCCGGCCTCGGCCCTCGCGCGGCTCGACGCGGCCCTGTTGCTGCCGGGGCTGGAGCCGGCGCAGCTGGCCCCGCTCGCGGACGCCTTCGGCACGCGCCTCGAGGCGCTGGACACCACGGGCATCGGGCCGGGGGAGGCGCTGCTCCTCCAGCGCGCGCCGCCTCTCGTGCGGCCGTTCCGCATCGGGCCGCGCAGCCGGCCCCACGTGCGCCACTGGCACAAGTACCTGCACGCCGTGCTCCCGCCGGATCGCTGGTTCTTCTTCCGGCAGGGCGATGCGCCGACCGGGCGCTCCGCGCAGAACCTCGAGGAGTTCCACCGCCAGCTCGAGCACGTCGACCTGGACGTGCTGCGGCACCACCTGGCGGCCTCCGACTTCTCGCGCTGGCTGCGCCTCTCGCTGCACGACGACCTGCTGGCGAACTGGGTCGCGGCCATCGAGGCCTCGGCCCGCCGCGGCGGCCCGGCGGGCGAGGAGGAGCGCAGCCGGATCCTGGCCGCGATCGAGCGCCGCTACGGCGCCGCCGAAGAGGCCGCGTAGGCTCCCGGCCGAGACGTCCTCGCTGGCGCCCAAGTTCCGCGATCCGAATTTCGCCTCTGTTCCAAACATCGGGCTCGACCGTCGCGGAGGGGCTCTCGAGGGACTTGGTGTGAGCGAGAGGCGGCGGGGTGGGGACCCTTTCGCGGCGAGTTCTGCGGCGCCACCTAGCCCCGAGCTCGCCTCTGCGTGGCCTCGCCGCAGCTGTTTGAGCCGCGAAAGGGTCCCCGCCCCGCTGCCGTCTGCTCGGGAGGAGGAGACCACGCGAGGCGACGTGTCGGGCGCGATCACCGTTGTCAATGTCCCCTCCCGCGTGTACTTTCCGGCCTCGTGACCTCCCAGCCCTCGCCCGTCGTCTTCACCGAGCAGAGCGGCTTCTTCAAGGCGCCCGACCACCTGCGCCTTTACTGGCGGTCCTTCATCCCGTACCGGCCGCGCGCCGCCATCGGGCTCATCCACGGCTACGCCGATCACTCGGGCCGCTACCTGCCCACGCTGCGCCGCTTCGCCGGCCTCGGCTTCGCCATGCACGCCTTCGACTACCGCGGCCACGGGCAGTCCGACGGACGGCGCGGCCACTGCGATCACTTCTCCGATTACCTGGGCGACCTGCAGGCCTTCGTCGACCGCGTGCGCGGCGAGGCGCGCGGGCAGAAGCTCTTCCTGTTCGGCCACAGCCACGGCTCGCTCATCTCGCTGCGCTGGGCGCTCGATCACCCGGAGCTGCCCGACTTCGGCGGCGCGATCCTGTCGGGCCCCTACTTGAAGCTCGCGCTCACGCCGCCCAGGCTGAAGGTCCTCGGCGCGCAGGTCATGGGCAAGGTGATCCCGTGGCTCCCCGTGCCCACCGGCCTCTCCATGGACATGCTCACGCGCGACGTGGAAGTGCAGAAGGCCACCGAGCGCGATCCGCTGTACAACCGCAACGCCACGCCGCGCTGGTTCAACGAGTGCAACCGCGTGCAGGAAGAAGTCCTCGCGCGCGCCGCGGACTTCAAGTGGCCCGCGCTCTTCCTCCACGGCGGCGCCGATCCCATCGCCTCGGTCGACGCCACGCGCGACTTCTACGCGCGCGCCGGCTCCGCCGACAAGCAGCTCATCGTCTACGAGGGCTTCAAGCACGAGGTCCTGAACGAGACCGAGCACGAGCGCGTCTGGACCGACGCCGCCGCGTGGATCGAGAAGCGGCTGTAAGATCCAATCGCGCCCCCGGCCCGTAGGAACAGCGGCCGATAAGTTGCCCACCGCCGCAGAGGCCATAGAATTTCGCGGTGGGCCGGCCGTCCATCCCGTGGAGGTCGTCATGAGGCGAGAGCAGTACGAGGTCTTCGGCGCGCAGGTCTTCACGGAGGCGACGCCCGTGCCCAAGGGCGTGCCCCGGCGGCCCGCGACGCGCTTCCCCTGCTATGCGCTCGCCGAGCTGCGCTTCGGAGGCGGCCGCAGGCTCGGCATCCTCTCGGACATCAGCGAGGGCGGCGCCTTCGTCTTCATGGATCACGGCCCCCTCGCGGGAGCGCGCGTCGAGCTGCTCTTGCCCAAGCCGGGCGCGCAGGCGTGGCGCTGCGGCGCGCGCGTGGTGCGGGTGAGCGAGGACGGCGTGGCGCTCTCGTTCGACGAGCGCGTCGTCGAGCCCGGGCTGCTCGTCGGCTCCAACGACGCCTCGTAACTGTTGGAAGGCCGGCCGATGTGGTAACCGTTCGAGGTGCCCCTTCGGGCCCTCCTGCCGACCGTGAACGCGCGCGGCCTCGCCACCTCGACCGCTCTCGCCCTGATCGCGACGCTGCTCGCGGCGTGCCCCACCGATCCCGTCATCGATCCCGAGGGCGTGCCCTGCAGCGGCCAGGATTGCCCCGCGAACTACGCGTGCGTGTCGGGTTCCTGTCAGCTCACGGGATCCACCGGCGGCCTCAGCGGCGGAACGGGCGGCGGGCCCGCGGTCTGCAGCCTGCCCGACGGCGGCTCGCGGCCCGCCGGGACGTTCACGGAGCTCTTGCCGTGCGTGCGGGACGCCGACTGCGTCTGCGGTGAGAGCTGCGTGGAGGATCTCGCCTACGCGGCCGTCTACTATGGCAGCCGCGCGTGCGAGCTGCCGTGCGCCGTCACGGAGGGGTGCGACAACTACAAGACATACTGCAGCGCCGCCGGGTTCTGTGCGCTGGCCGTCTGCGGCCGCGTGGCCGACGGCGGCTGGCCAACCAATGGTGCGCCGCTGTACGGGGCCTGCACGCTCCAGACTCCGGGCGACGGGACGTGCGTGCCGCAGGGCGTCGTGGGAGATGCCGGGGCCCTCTTCGGCGAGTGTCTCGAAGCGGGCGAGGCCGACGGCGGCGGGACCTGCGGCGGGTCGGAGCGCGGCCAGGAGCCGATCATCTGCGGGGCGGGGCTGGTCTGCGCAGGATCCAGGCCGGGCGACGGCGGCAGCTACTGCGAGAAGCTCTGCAACCCCGACGGCGGGAGCTGTCCCGCCGGGCAGGTCTGTCGGCCCGGCGTGAGCACCGTGATCTACGTGTGTGGGAGCTCCGGATGAATCGGATCCTGGCCGCTTGCCTCGCAGCGCTTCTCGCCGCCGCGCCGCCCTCGCTCGCGCACGCCATCGCGGCGTTCAACAACTTCCAGGACGACGAGGCAGCCGTGGAGCTCGAGCGGATCGTGCGCTTCAACCCGACCAGCGAGGACGCGGCCAAGGCCCACCTCTACCTCGGCCTCATCGCCCTCAACGCGCTCGATTCCAAGCGCGCGCGCAAGGAGTTCGAGGCCGCCCTCGCCATCGAGCCCACGCTCGAGGTGCCCTACGAGGCCTCGCCCAAGGCGCGCGTGGTGTTCGACCAGGCGCAGAAGGAGTTCGCCGCCGAGAGCAACCGCGTCCCCCGGCGCGCCGCTCCCTCGGGTCCCGTGGGGGTGCAGGGGAACCCCGTGCCCGTGGTCGTCGAGGGCAACGGGGCGCCCTCGGCTCCCCGGTCGAAGGTGCCGGGGATCGTGCTGTCCGCGCTCGCGGCGGCGACGCTCGGCGTGGGCGTCGGCTTCGGCGTGGCGCAGAGCCAGACCTTGAAGGTGAGCGACGCGAGCCAGATCCCCTCGGCCGAGAGTCAGGCGGGCACCCAGGGGATCGTGGCCGACGTGTGCTTCGGCGTCGGCGGCGGGCTCGGCATCGCCGCCGTCGCGGTGCTCGTCACGGAGCTCACGGGGGGCGGAGGATCGGCCACGGCGCTGCGCGTCGTTCCCGGCCCGGGCGGAGCCGCGGCGGCCTTCGCGTTCTGAGCGGCTTCGCTACTCCATCTTCTCCTGGACCGTCGTCGTCTCGCCGGACTTGACGTCGATCCAGAGCGTGCGCGTCGAGTTGAGCTCGTCGTTGCGCAGCTCCACCTTGTGCTTACCGGGCCGCAGCTCGATGGGCTCGAAGGGCGTCGTGCCCACCATGCGGCCGTCGACGTACACCGAGGCCCACGGCAGCACCCGGATGACCACCCTGCCGGGCGGTCCCACCGGCGCTTCTTCCGGCGGTGGCTCGGCGGGCGCCGGCGCGGGCGCTGCCGGGTGCGCCGCGGGGACGGTGGAGGCCGCCGAGGCCACGAGCCGCTTCGCCCCCTTGCGCCGCCGTTCGGCACGCTCCCGCTCCGCTCGTTCCCGTGGCGGTCGCTCCGCGTGGGCTGGTTCGGCGGCAGGCGGCGCGGGGGCGGCCGCTACCTTGGGTTCGATGACCGGGACCGGCGGCAAGACCGTGGGCTCGGTCCCAGGGGTCGGCGGGGAGGGCAGCGACGGCTGCGCGGTCTCGACCGGCGTCACCGGGGTCTCCTCGGTCGTGCGGTACGCCCACGCCCCGATGCCGCCCGCGAGGCAGATCGCGAGGACCACGGCGCCGATCGCCCAGCGGCGCACGGCCGACGGCTTCGGGGCGCGGCTCCCCGTGACGGTCTTCGCGAGCGTGAGCGGCCGGCCGACGAGGGACTGCGAGGGCGTGGTCTGCTGCCCGAGCATCTGCCGCAGCTCACCCGACAGGATCGCCCGCGTGAGCAGCCGGTCCGGATCGGTCGTCTCCGGGAACAGATCGTTCATGTAGCCCGAGACGGTCGAGGCGGTGACGGCCTGGCCCCCCTGCGACAGCCAGCGCTCGAGGTCGCCCTGCAGCGCCGCGCCGGTGGGGTGGCGTTGCGTCACGTCCTTCGAGAGCGACCTCATCACGATGCGGGCGAGGTCGGCGGGCACGCGGCTCGGCAAGAGGATCGGGTCCGCATTCAGGATCTGGTTGATGACCTGCGCCTCGTTCTCGCCGCGGAACGGGCGCGTGCCCGCGAGCAGCCAGTGCAGCGTGACCCCCAGCGCCCACACGTCGGCGCGCCGGTCGATGTTGGTTCCCAGAACCTGCTCCGGCGACATGTAGCTCACCTTGCCCTTGATCTGGCCGGTGCGCGTCTTGGTGTCGCTGTAGGCGGCCTTGGCGATGCCGAAGTCCACGACCTTCACCAGGCCGCTGTAGGTGATGAGGATGTTCTCGGGCGAGATGTCGCGGTGGACGATGTTGAGCGGCCGCTGCCCCTCGCCCTTCAGGTTGTGCGCGAAATCGAGGCCGGAAGCCGCGTCGGCGATGACGCGCGCCGCCAGGGCGGGCGAGATGGCCTTCTTCTGCTCGCTCGCCCCCTGTGCCAGGCGCTTCAGGTTGCAGCCGTCGATGTACTCCATCGCCATGAAGTACGTCTCCTGGGCCGGGTCCTCGCCCAGCTCGTAGATGGAGACGACGTTCGGATGGTTGATGAGCGCGGCGAGCCGTGCCTCGTTCAGGAACATCTGCACGAACTGCGCGTCGGTCACGAAGTGCGGCAGGATCTTCTTGATGACGACGGTCTTCGCGAACCCTTGCGGCCCGTCCTGCCGCGCGAGGAACACCTCGGCCATCCCGCCGGTGGCGAGCTTGCCCAGCAAGGTGTAGCGCCCCAGGCGCGTGCCCGGGACGACGCTGGCGGGAACCGGCTCCATGGGTCGCGGCAAGATGATACTACGACCCCCCGCCGGTGACGTCGAGAGGAGGCGGCGGCGAAGAGTCAACGTTGACGGCCGAGCGGCCCTTGGCTATCGTCGCCCTCGCGCGAACGCTCGGAGCTGGAGCACCGTCGCGCGCTCGAGGCAGACAGACAACCCTAAAGAACGGGAAGGGGTATCCGTGGCGGATTCGACTGGCGTCATCGGCAAGGGCATCGAGATTCGCGGCAATCTGGCCGGCACGGGCGACCTCATCATCGAGGGGCGCGTCGAGGGCGAGATCGCCATCAAGAACACCCTCACCATCGAGGAATCCGGCGAGGTGCAGGCCGACGTGGAGCTCGAGAGCATCGTCGTGAACGGCAAGATGAACGGCAACATCGCCGCCAGCGACCGCGTCTCCATCTCCAGCACCGCCCAGGTCGTGGGCGACATCAAGGCGCCGCGGGTGGTCATCGAGGACGGCGCGCGGTTCAAGGGCTCCATCGACATGGAAGTGAAGCTCCCCGACGGTCTCTAAGGCACGAGCGAGAGGACAATGGCGAACACGGTCATCGGCAGCAGCATCGTCATCGACGGCGAGATCTCCGGCGACGAGGACCTGGTCATCCAGGGCACCGTCAAGGGGAAGATCGCCCTGAAGGAAAGCCTCATCGTCGCCGGCAGCGGCGTGGTGGAGGCGGACATCGAGACCCAGAACGTGGAGGTCGCGGGCCAGGTGACGGGCAACATCGCCGCCAGCGACCGCGTCGAGCTGAAGAGCGACTGCCGCGTGGTGGGCGACATCAAGGCGCCGCGCATCCTCATCGCGGACGGCGCGAGCTTCAAGGGCAACGTCGACATGGACGTCGGAAAAGGGCGCTAGGCGATGGCCTTGAGCGCCAAGGAGGACAGCTTGTCCACGGTCATCGGCGAATCGATTCTCATCAGCGGCAACCTCGAAGGCGACGAGGACCTCACCATCCGGGGTCGCGTCGAGGGGAGCATCCGCCTCACCAAGACGCTGATCGTGGAGGCGTCCGGCATCGTGAAGGCCGACGTGAGCGTGAAGGACGCCGTGATCAGCGGGGTGGTGGTCGGCAACGTGACGGCCTCCGACAGCGTGCAGATCACCGCCGACGGGCGCATGGTCGGCGATCTCTCCGCGCCGCGCGTCATCATCGTGGACGGCGCCAGCTTCCGCGGCCGCGTCGACATGGGCGACTTCGACGCCGAGCGCAAGCCGGCCGGCGAGAAGTCCTCCCGTCCGCCGCTGCGCGCGGTCCCGCCGCGGCCGCCCGCCCGGCCGCCCGCCAAGGACGGCGCGAGCGAGGAGAAGCGCGTGCAGGCAGCCTCGGGGGCCAGGCCTCCCGCGCCGCCCTCGGCGCCGCCGATGCCGCCGATCCTCGTCGGCGCCAAGCGCCGCGTGCTGGTCAAGAAGGGCAAGCGCTAGTGTCGGTCGCCGCTGGGGGCGCCCGCACCGGCCCGGAAGGAACGTAACGTGGAAGGCATCGAGGCGCCTGCGCAGCCGGGGCCGGAGCGGTCGGCTCTGGGCGCGGGCTTGCCTCTGGCGGGGCTCGAGATCCTGCCCCTCGAGCAGATCGAGGACGACGACACGTTTCGCCTCAGGCCGGAAGGGGACGTCGCCGGCCTCGCCCAGTCGCTCGCGCGCGAGGGGCAGCTGCTGCCGGTGGAGGTGCGCCTACGCGGCCCGGGGCGCTGGCAGCTCGTCACCGGCTTCCGGCGGCTGGCCGCCCTGCGGCTCCTGCGGCGCGACAAGGTGCTCGCGCGTCTGCACGACGATCTGGGCGACGAGGAAGCGCTCGCGCTCGCGCTGGCCGACGATCTGGCCCGCCGCGACGTCGGCCGCGACGAGATCGAGGCCCTGCGCCTGCGCTTGCGCGACCAGGGGCGCTATGGCCCAGCCGCCCAGGAGGTCATCGAGCGCGCGCTGGGCGAGGCCCCGCCGCCTCCCGAGCCCGAGGAGGTCGACCTCGACGTCTTCAGCCGGGACCTCGCCGCGCGGCTGGAGGAGATCTCGCAGGACCTGGCCTCGGTGTACGAGGCCTGGCGCGACGTCGAGCCCGAGGTGCGCGCCCAGATTCGCGCCCAGCTCGGCTACGGGCGGGACCTGCTGCCGTTCCTCGAGGATCCCGCTCTCTCCCAGGAGTGACCCGATGTCCGACCCCCTCGACCGCGACCGACGCCGACTCCTGCACCTCTTGCGCGAGCTCTCCTTCGAGCGCCGCTCGGTGACGCTCGCCTCCGGCCGGCCCAGCGACTTCTACATCGACTGCCGGCGCACCGCCCTGACGGCCGAAGGGCACTTCCTCATCGGGCGCCTCCTGTGGAACGCGATCCGCAAGCACTCGCCGGAGGTGACGGCCGTCGGCGGCATGACGCTGGGAGCCGATCCCCTTGCCTCGTCGGTCTCCCTCACCAGCTACCTCGCCGGCCAGCCCCTCACCGCCTTCATCGTGCGCAAGGAAGCGAAGGGGCACGGGATGGGGAACTGGATCGAGGGGCGTGCGCTCCTCGTCAAGGGGGACAAGGTCGCGGTGGTCGACGACGTGATCACCACCGGCGGGTCGACGCTCAAGGCGCTCGAGAAGGTGAAGGAAGAAGGGCTCGTGCCGGTGGCCTGCTTCGCGCTCGTGGATCGCGGCGAGGGCGGACGCGAGGCCATCGAGGCGCAGGGCATCGAGCTGCACGCGCTCTTCACGCGCGCCGACTTCATGGGGTCGTGAGCGGTGCGTGCCGCCGCGCTCGCCGCCGCGCTTCCGGCGCTGCTCGGCTGTGCCACCACGGGACGCCTGGCCCCCGGCGGGCCGGCGGGCGAACCCTACGACGACGCGCTCGCGCACTGGACCGCCTCAGGGCAGGTCCATTCCAGGACCGACTTCGTCGACCGCGTCGTCGACCTGTGGGCGACGTTCCAGTCGGAGGCATTCCGGGAGGCGCGCGTGCACCGCTGGGCCGAGCTCGCGGGCCTCGCGCCCTCCGAGGTCGAGAACTTGCTGGCCCAGGAGCACGCCGAAGGCCAGGCGGAGCTCGACTTCTTCGCGGCGCTGGAGGTTTCGCCCTCGCACGACAACGACCTGGCCAACGTCCACAGCGTCTGGCACGTGACGCTCGAGACCTCCGACGGCCGGGTCGTCTCGCCGATCGCCATCCGGTTGTTCGACCCGCCGAACGTGAACCAGCGCAAGCTCTACCCCTACGTCCGCGACTTCTGGAACGGCTACTGGATCCGCTTCCCCGCGATCGACGCCACCGGCAAGCCCCTCGTCGCGGAAGGCACGACCAGCGTCACGCTGCACCTGGGTTCGGCGCTCGGCCAGGTCGACCTCACGTACGCCGTCCACGGGAGCTGAATGAAGCCGCGGGGGGCCGTGTGGGCCGCGGGTTTCCAGCTGTGCTTCGTCGCGGCGGTGACCCTGTTCAAGGTGAGCGCGAACGCGCTGCTCATCGCGCGCGCCGACGCCACCTGGCTGCCCGCCCTGTACGTTCTCTCGGCGCTCACGACCGGCCTGCTGGCGGTGGCCCTCGCGCGCCTGCCCCGGCGCCACGCGGCCGCCGCGCCGTCGGTGAGCCTCGCGGTCAGCGCCGTGCTGCTGATCGGTGCCTGGCTCGCGCTGCCCCGGCTCGCGACGCTCGGCCTCTCGGCCCTGTACCTCGCCGCCGAGGCCTTCGCGACCCTGATCTCCCTTCGCTACTGGGAGGCGATGGGCCACGCCTTCGACGCCCGGCAGGCGCGCCGGCTCTTCACGCTGCTCGGTGCGAGCGGCATGGCCGGGGCGGTGCTAGGCGGCGCGCTCTGCCCCGTGCTCGCGCGGTCCGGCTCGGCCGCCATGCTGCTGCCGGCGAGCGCGGCGCTGATGGTGGTGACCGGCGCGTGCGGGGAGGTCTTCTCGCGCGTCCGCGGCGCCGTGCCGCCCGTCCGCGGCCGCTCCTTGCGCAGCGCCGCGATGGACCTCTTGA
>DATJNL010000229.1:0-8644 GCA_035508175.1 Myxococcales bacterium | reverse complement strand
CCCCCGCCGGGGCAGGCCGACCTCCCAGATACCTTGAGTCAGAGCGACATCATGCAGGTGATCGTCGATCACAAGGGGAGCTTCGCCCGCTGCAAGAGCGAGCACCCGGGCGGCAGTGGCACGATTGTCATGCACTGGCGGATCAAGCCGGATGGCCGCACCGCCGACGTCAAGAAGAGCGGCGGCGATCTCGACAACCCGCCCCTCGCAGGCTGCCTGCAGAAGGCCATCGGGAAGCTGCGATTCGGCCAGTACCGCGGAAGCGCCATGGCCCCCATCGACTTCCCGTTCACGCTCTGAGCGGTCCCCGCCATGTCGCGCCTTCCGAGATCGCCCCTGCGCGCCTGCCTCAAGCTCGTCTCGCTGCTCGCCTTCGTCCTTGCCTGCACTGGTAAGAGCGGCCCCAGCGGCCTAGTCGAGGGGCAACCCTGCGCCAGCCCGGGCTCGCAGGGCTCGTGCGCGACGGGGCTGGCCTGCAAGGCCTACTCCGCTCCGGGCGGCGCGTCCCTCGACATCTGCCGCGCCACGTGCACGACGTCGACCGATTGCGATTCCGTGTTCACAGAGAACCAGTGCGTCGACGGGTTCTGCACCTGCTCGCCTGCGGCCCTGGGCGAGGATGCCTGCACCGCCGATGATCCCACCACGCTTTGCCACCCCGATTTCGGCTACTGTGCCGCGGCAGTGAGCCCGGACGCCGGTTGCGGCTCCGGGGAGGCGCCCTCGGAGTATGCCGGCGCGTATCTCTGCAGGCCCATCGGCGCAGGCGAGGACGGCGGGATGGACGGTGGGAGCGGAAGCTGCGGGATCTACGACACGCAGGGCAATTGCAGCTGGCCGCAGTTCTGCAGCAGCGCCTCCGACTGCGCCTTCCCGCAGAACGTCGACGATGCGGGAGCCGACAGCCCTGACCCGGCGTGTGACGTGCCGGGCGGCGCCGGCAACGCCGACCAGCTGCGGCAGAGCGGGGCGCCCTTCGCGCCTCCCGAAGGTGCCGCGCCCGGCGGTCCGATCATCATCACGATGGCGCAGGATCCGTCGGGCGAGTTCTGCGGGGCCGAGCTGCACGGCGTCGACTCGATGAACCCCGCCCTCTGCTTCGGCGACGGCAAGTACTGCGCGACGGCCGACGACGTCGCGGTGCTCACCGGGTACGTCTACGATCCGGCCGCTTCCTTCCAGCCCGGCGAAGGCATGCTGCTCGATCAGCAGTTCTTCGCCGTGGTCGAATCCGGCTCCAACGCGGGCAGCGGCGAGGCCCTGTCGACCCTCGATTCCAGCGTCGCCACGAACCAGATCGGCCACGTGGTCCCCTACAACGGCGAGTGGACTTCCTCCGGCGGCGAGTTCGTCCTTTGGCGCTGCTTCCTGCACGCGAACGCCTCCACCGCGATCGGCGGCAGCGTCCCGGCGCACTACGCGCAGACGACCTCGGGTCCGGGCAACACGTACTGCACCACCTGGGACACCGGTGGCTGAGCTGCGTCCTCTGCGGGCGGAGGCGGTCCCGGGTCCGCCTTTCGCCGCCCTTGTCCCCCTCGCCCAGATGGGGCTGATGGACGTCGAGGTCCTCCGTCTCATCCTCCGGGGCGGATCGGTCATCGACTGGCGTCGCCTCAATTTCCCGGACCGCGACGCGGTGGAGCGCTTCCTCGAACTCTCCCTCTTCGACGCGAGCGACCCGAAGGACGAGGAGCGGCTGCGCGACATCCTCGCGCAGGCCGTCGGCTACCTGCGCGCGAGCTTTCGCTACCGCGTGGCCGAGGCGGTCGCGAACCCGACCGAGATCCACGATCTGTTCCTGATGGCGTCCGGCCGCTTCGACCCGCCCCGGTACCGCCGCATCGCCTGCATCGTGCTCAAGGTGATGCATTGCATCCACCACGTCGAGGCCCGGGAGCTGCTCTTCCAGGCCAAGATCGCCGAGGCGGACTTCCAGTCCCTCGTCAACGCACGCGTGGTGGCCGCCGCCAAGCAGATGGTGGCGGCCGGCTACCCCATCGTGGAGTTCCACGGGAACCTCAAGACGCGCGACAGCCTCATCACGAAGCTTCTCTCCAAGAAGGAAACGCTGGCGGCGCAGATCTACGACAAGGTGCGCTACCGCATCGTCACCCAGGCGCCGTCCGACGTCTTGCCAGTCCTGCACCACCTCGCCAACCACCTCTTCCCCTTCAACTTCGTGGTGCCGGGCCAGACCCAGAACAACCTCGTCGACTTCCGCAAGGCCGTCGAAGGGACACCTGAGCTGCGCAAGCTCATCCCCCGCCTGGAACTCGACCTCGGCCTCGAGCGCCGTGAGGATCGGGAGCGCCGCCGCGCCGGCGAGGTCAACGCATTCAGCGCGCGCGGCTACCGGGTGTTGAACTTCGTTACGGACATCCCCGTGCGAATCGACGCGTGGATTCAAGCAGACGGCGCCGGCCGCTTCCCCTGGGGGCGCATCGCGTTCGGCCTCGTGGAATTCCAGATCATGGACGAGCAAACGGCGCGCGACAACGAGCTCGGCGACGCGAACCACGAGCGCTACAAGACGAGGCAAAAGCTGAAGGTGCTGCGCCGGCTGTCGCGCGGTCTGGTGGTGCCCAAGAAACACCGCGACTGAGGCGGATGCGCCGCCCTCAGCGGCGCTTCTTCCGGTTCTTCTTCCGGTTCTGCCGCTCTCGCTTGCGCTTCTCGCGGAGCCGGTCGCGGTCGACGGCGTTCACGGGCTTTCCAGGCGGCAGGTAGCCCATCATGCGCGCCTTGGCCATGGCGCCCGCGGGGATGCGAGGCGTCATGCCGCTGGGCATGCCCGCGGCGCGGGCCATCGCCTTCGGGTCCATCCCGCCGCCCATGGCCGCCTCGACGGCCGCGGCGTCGTCTCCGAACAGGTCGTCGAGGCCCTTGCCCTGCAGCTTGCGCAGCTGCGCGATCTGACGGAAGCCGGGCAGGCGCGCCAGCAAGCCCGGCGCGGATCCGATCTGCCGCATCACCTGGCGCATCTGCCGGTACTGCGCCACCAAGCCGTTCACGTCCTGTTCGGTGCGCCCGGAGCCCCGCGCGATGCGTTTCACCCGCGCCGGCGTGAGCACGTCCGGGTCGTTGCGCTCCTGCTCCGTCATCGAAGCCACCATCGCCTCGATGCGGTCGAGCGCCTTGTCGTCGAACGAAAACCCTTCCGGCATGTCGCCGAAGATGGGGAAGCGCTCCATCACCTCCGAGAGCGGTCCCATCTTCTTGACGAGCTTGATCTGCTCGACGAAGTCGCCGAGGTGGAACTCTCCCGAGAGGATCTTCTTGGCATCCTCCTCGGCCTTGTCCTCGTCGACGACCCCCTCGAAGTCCTTCATCAGCCCGACGATGTCGCCGAAGCCGAGGATGCGGCTCGCCAGGCCCTCGGGCCGGAACTCCTCCAGCTTGTCGAGCCCCTCGCCCATGCCGACGAACTTGATGGGCTTGCCGGTGATCTCCTTGATGGAGAGGGCGGCGCCGCCGCGGGCATCGCCGTCCAGCTTGGTGAGAATGAAGCCGTCGAGCGCGAGCCGCCGGTCGAACTCGGCCGCGGTTCGCACGGCGTCCTGGCCGATCATCGCGTCGCACACGAGCAGGATGTCGTCGGGCTGGACGGCGGCCTTCACCTGTTCCAGCTCGGTCATCATCTGCTCGTCGATGGCGAGCCGTCCGGCCGTGTCGAAGATCACCAGGTCGCGCTTGGTCTTCACCGCTTCGGAGAGCGCGTGCTTGCACATGTCGGGCGGCGCCACGCCCGGCTCGTTCCACACGGGGAAGCCGAGCTTCTCGCCGAGCACCCGCAGCTGGTCGATGGCGGCGGGCCGGTAAACGTCCGCGGCCACCAGCATGGGCCGCTTGCCCTCGGACTTGGCCAGGTAGGCGGCGAGCTTCGCCGCAGTCGTCGTTTTGCCCGAGCCCTGCAGGCCCACCACCATCACACCCGTCGGCCGCTGCTTCGACCACTTCAGGGTCGTGTCGACCGGGCCCATCAGGGCTTCGAGCTCGTCGTGGCAGATCTTGATGAAGTGGTCGCCTGGCTGGGTGACGATCTTGCGGCCCCGGGCGTCCTGGGCCGACAGCGCCACGATCTCGCCGAGCGCCTTCTCCTGCACCCGGGCGATGAAGCGGCGGGTGACCGTGAGGTCGACGTCGGCCTCGAGCAGCGCCACGCGCACGTCGCGCAGCGCCTCCTCGATGTTCTGAGGCGTCAGCTCGACCTGGCCGCGCAGGCGGTTGCGCGCGCTCTTGAAGCCCTTGGCGATGGTCTCGAGCATGGGGCGCCTTCACATACACCGCCGCGGGAAGGGTTGCCAAGGAGCGCCTCAGGGCTGCGCCGAGGGGGGCGCCGAGGCTTCCACTGCCCGCGCGGCCGGGTCTGCCTTGGCTCAGGGGCGAAAGCTCTTCGAGACTTCGTCGAGGCGTCGCGCGAGCGTGGCCGCGTGCGGCTCCGCGATCGCGCGCATCTCGTCGAGTCGGTCGATGGCGTCGAGGGCCCGCGGCGTGATCTCGGTGGCCATGTACGAGGCGAGACGCCGCGCGAGCTCCTCGCTCTGCGCTTCGCCGTGCGGGACGGTCTTCCAATGCATCGCCTGGTCCTTCAGCGTGGCGAACGCCGGCGCGCGCGCGGTGAGCTCATCGAGGTCGCGCTCCACCTGCTCGCGCAGCGCCCGCGCCCGGACCACGTCGCTCGGCGGATCCGCCGAGAGGTCGCTCTCGCGCGCGAACCCGGTGAACAGCCGATGCGACGGCACCTCGGTCGTCGCCACCGGCAGCCACCCGGCCGGCGGATCGCGCAAATCGTCGTCGAAAGCCTGCACGGCCAGCTCGTCTCCCGGGAGGAGCGCCACCACGGGAGGCGCCGCTGCATCCGGGGCCTGCCGGAGCACCGCGGCGGTGCGGGTGTAGACCCGATCGCCCTCCGTGAAGGCGGGTGGATGCGCGGCCGCGGCGAGGAGCAGGATCGAGAGCAGCACGGGACGGATCTCGCGCATGAAGCCTACCAGAGTGTCAACGTTTGCCCGCCGGTGAGCGGTCGCCGGGCGTTCGCTTGACCCCTCGCCCGCGGACCCGCTAGCGTGGCCCTCATGCGCCGGATCCTTCATTTTCCCTGGTTTCTCTGCCTCGCTGCGTCGATTCCTGCCTGCAACTGCCACACCGGGGGAACGCTGGGTAACTCGAGCGGCGAGCCCAAGATCCAGGCCGGGACCGGCATCACCGTTCCCGATCCCGCGGACGCGACGGTCGACTTCGGCGTGGTGCCGATCGGCCAGCAGAAGACCATCGACATCTCCCTGGCCAACGCCGGGATCGCGACGCTGACGATCACCCACGTGGTGCCCACGCAGCCCGATCCCGAGTTCACCCTCGATCTCGCCGAGGGCACCCAGGTGGGCAGCACGCCGATCTCCATCCCCGCCCATTTCACGCCCTTCAGCGAGGGAGCCAAGACCGCCGTCTTCACCCTGTCCACCGACTCGGCCGACGTGCCGACGATCACGCTGACCCTGCAGGGTCAAGGCGTGAAGCTCGACGTGCAGATCGTGCCGGAGGCGCTCGACTTCGGGCAGGTCGTGATCCACACGCAGTCCAGCAAGAGCCTCACGCTCACGAACTCGTCGGCGGCGGCCGTCACCCTGACCCTCTCGGCGGTGCAGGGCAGCGACTCCGCTCTCTTCAGCCTGGGGACGCTCGCACAGGCCACGCTCCCCGCGGGTCAGACGGAAACCCTCGACGTCACCTACGCCCCGACGATCGTGACCACCGCGCCCTCCACCGCCTTCTTCACGGTGACGGAGTGTGCCGGCTGCACGGCCCTGCCCATCAGTCTGCGCGGGCAGCCCGTGGACACCGGCCTTTCGGTCACGCCGAACCCCCTCGACTTCGGCTTCGTGCCGCTGGGTCCCGGCGTCGTCAAGTCCATCACGCTCGCGAACGTCGCGAACCGCGACATCCACTTCCTGACGGCCCCCCTCCTCGACACGGGGCATCCGGCCGCGGTCTTCTCGATCGCGGGCGGGCCGGCGTTTCCGTTGACCCTCGGCCCGGGGACGTCGCAGACCGTGCCGATTTCGTTTGCCCCGGGCACCACGCTGGGCAGCTTCACCGGAAGCATCACCTTCTTCAGCGACGATCCCCAGGCCAGCCAGGTCGCGGTGCCGCTGACCGGCACCGGCGGCGGGCCGCAGATTCAGTGCCTTCCTGGATCTCTCGTCTTCGGCCAGGTCGCTGTCGGCGCGCCCGCCACCCTTCAGGTCCTCTGCACCAACGTGGGCCAGGACGTGCCCGGCAACCCCGCGTCGGCGTTGCAGTTGACCGGCCTGACGGTCTCCGGCGACCCCGCCTTCACCGCTCGCTTCGATTCGACGCTACCCTCGGGCGGGCTGACCAGCGGTCAGAGCGCGCTCGTCGATGTCGTCTACGCCCCCCAGCAGGCGCAATCGGACCAGGGGAACCTGCACATCGCGAGCAGCGACAGCCAGACACCGGACACCGTGGTGCCGCTGTCCGGAACGGCGCTCAACCTTCCGCCCTGCGACTTCGCCATCGCCCCGACGGGCGGGCTCTCCTTCGGCGTCGTCCAGACCGGCAAGTCGCTGACGCTCCCATTCGCCATCCAGAACCTCGGAAACGGCGACTGCCTGGTGGATGGCCTCAACCTGGCGCCTGGCTCCGATCCGTCCTTTTCCTTGCCCGGCGGCCCGATCTCCTCCCAGGTGCTGAGTTATCCCAACAACCCCCAAGGTGCGCCGAGCGCGCTCACCGTGCCCGTCCAGTTCGCGCCCGAGCAGTCCGGGACGTTCGCCGGGAGCGTGGGCTTCACCATCTCGTACCCGACCCAGCCACAACAGACCGTCGCCCTCACCGGCCAGAGCGGCCCGACCTGCCTCGTGATCACCCCGACCACCATCGATTTCGGCGTCGTCAACGTGAACCCGGCCACGAGCGCGTGGTGCAGCTCGCTGAAGCGCAACGTGCAGATCGTCAACACCTGCGCGTTCGATCTTCACGTGGCTTCGATCACCATCGGCACGGGAACGGGCACCACGCCGGAGTTCGCCATCTCTGGACAGCCGGCTAGCTACCCGTACGATCTGCCGTCCGGCTCGTCGACCACGTTCCAGATCGCCTTCCATCCGGACAGCGCCGGCGTGAAGCAGGGCACGGCCGCGGTGACGACCCAGGAGGCGCCCACCGGTCCCTACGAGGTCGTGCTCCAGGGCAACGCCCAGGCGAACGGTCAGGAGACCGATACCTTCAACGTGCAGACCTCGCAACCCGAAGTGGATCTGCTCTGGGTCATCGACAACGACGACGACATCACGCAGGACCAGCTCGTGGCCCAGAACCTCTCGACGTTCTTCCAGGCCGCTGCCACGGCAGACGTCGACTTCCACATGGCGGTCACGGACACCGACACCTGCAGCGCGCCGAGCGCGGACCAGGGCTCGTTCGAGCCTTGCAGCCATTGCTACAACCAGACCAGCCCGAACGCGCTCATCATCACCTCGCAGGATTCGGATCCGCAGGGCGAGCTCGCGGGCCTCATCCAGATCAACAATTACGCCTGTACGAGCGCGCCGCAGGACGAACAGATCTTCGAGGCCATGTACCAAGCCCTGCAGCCCGCGCTGCTCGCGGGACACAACGCGGGCTTCTTGCGCGACAACGCCTTCCTCGCGGTGCTCGCGATCGACGGCGACGCGGAGGACGACCTGAGCCCGCAGTCGCTGCAGGCCTATTACGACGCGCTCGTGGGCGTGAAGGGTGACCCGGCGCTGGTGTCCTTCAACTACGTGAACCAGGGGCTGAGCCAGTTCGGCGGCGGTCCCACGGCGCGCGTGTCGCAGCTCGTCTCGCTCACGAACGGCGTGGAGGCCGATACCACGACCACCGTCTGGGACAGCGTCCTCAACGGCCTCTGGGCCTCGGCCGCCGCTGCCGCCTACCGTTACCCGCTGAACGGGCAGCCCGTCGCCACGAGCATCACCGTGGACATCGACGGCACGCCGTACCCCGCGGTGGGCTCGCACGGCAACCAGCAGTGGAGCTACGACGCCACGACGAACTCGATTGTCTTCGCGCCGCTCGCGGCGCCCGCCGCAGGCTCGACCGTGACCGTGACGTACACCGTGACCTGCAGCTGATCAGCGGAAGGCGCCGCTGAAGCCGAGCACTCCGCCCCCTGCGAGGGGCGCCGCCGAGACCGCCACCGGGGCTCCCCCGGAGGCGGGCCCGACCACCAGCAGGTAGATGCCTCCGGCTGCGAGCACTGCGGCCACCGAGAGCCAGACTCCCGCCTGCATCTGGTAGGTGGAGATCTCCTTGTCGTACACCGCGGCCGCCTGGGGCTGGGCAAGACGCTGGTTGTGCTGCGACGTCGAGAGTGCGTCCAGGCCCCAGCCGCCCCAGTAGGCGGAGAAACCGGCGGCCGCGACCGCCACGGCGCCGGCCGTGGTGAGCACGATGGGCTTCCAGGGCTTCGGTGCGGACACCGCCAGCGAGGCCTCCGCTGGCTTGGGTGGTGGAGGAGCCACCGCCTGGGCAGCAGGCGCCGGCGGGGCGACCGGAGTAGCGGGCGCCGCGGCGAGTGGAGCCGCGGGAGGTGCCGCCGCCTCCGGGGTCCCGCCCAGGGGGACCAGGGCGAGGTCCG
>DATJNL010000228.1:0-4355 GCA_035508175.1 Myxococcales bacterium | reverse complement strand
CACTGGACGCTCGTCGCGCACGGCGCGAGGCTCGTCCCGCACACGCCGCCGTCCGTCGCCCCACCGTTCGAGCAGGCGACCAGGGCAGCAGCCAGCATCCCGCACGACCCGCTGCTCTTCATGGATTCCTCACGCCCCCGGTCGAGCCGCCCCCGACCGAGCCGCCCGCCGCCGTCCCGGAGGGACCCCTGTCTCCCGTGCCCGTGCCGGAGCCAGGGTTGCCCCCCGACCGCGAGCCCGCCGCAAACCGGCAGACGCCTACGACGCAGGAAAAGCCCGCGCAGCAGTCCGAGCCGAGCCGGCAGGGCGCCAGCGTGGTGCCACAGGCGCCGGCGGCGGGCCCTTGGGAGGGTGGGCAGCCGGCGCAGAGAACCGCCGCCGCGCCCAGGAAGGTCGTTCGTGTCATCGAGGGCTCTAAACCGCGGCGCGCCCGCGGTGCGCAACGCGCTCGCCGCGACGATCCCCGCGGTGCGACCATCGGTTTGCGCAGCTCCCGCCCGCCGCGGTTCAATGCGATCCAGAAAGAGGTTCCGCATGAACGAGAAGGCTTCCAGGAGGTCGAGCCGCCGACGCCGCGCGCAGGGGCTCCTCGCCCTCGCCCCGTGGGTGGTGGTCGCCTGCGGGAGCGGGCTGTCGAGCCACCCCGGCGACCCTCCCACCGGCGGCACCGTGGCCGCGACCGCCGGCCCAGGCTCGAGCGGCGGCCGGGCCGTCTCAGGAAGCAGCGGCGGGGAGGCCTCGAGCGGCTCCGTGACCGGCGGCAGCACGGGCCAGGACACCGGCGTCACGAGCGCCGGCTCGAGCGCAGCGAGCACCTCCGGCGCCAGCGGCTCGAGCGGGAGCGGCACCATGGGCTCGAGCACGGGTGTCGAAGGGACTTCCGGCGGGTCCAGCGGCGCCGCGAGCGCCGGCTCGAGCAGCGGCGGGACTTCCGGCGGCGCCTCCAGCTCCGGCACCTCCGGCGGCAGCGTTGGCTCCAGCAGCGGCTCCGGCAGCAGCGGCGGAAGCTCGAGCGGCGGCTGCGCGGCCGTTGGCGACTTCTGCGGCGGCGGCCAGATCTGCTGCAGCCAGAACTGCGTCGACGATTCGGGAGGCCAGTGCTACTGCTCGGAGACCGGCGGCGCGTGCGCGACCGACGCCGACTGCTGCAACGGGACCGGCTGCCAGGGCGGCGCCTGCGTCTGCGCAGGACCAGGCGTCCCCTGCAACGACGGCAATGGCGACTGCTGCTCCAACAGCTGCGCCTACAACCCGAGCGACGGAGAGTACGAGTGTCAGTGAGCAGGGCGACGGCCCCGGAGCCGCCGAATCCGGGTACACTCGCGCCATGGCCGAGGACCGCCTGCCCGAGCTCTACCGCCGCTACGGCCCGGTCATCTACCAGCGCTGCCGCCGCCTGCTGCGCGATCCCGCGCTGGCCGAGGACGCCACCCAGGAGACCTTCCTCCGCATCCACCAGAACCTCGCGCGCGTCCCCGGCGACGCCGACGCCCTCCGCTGGATCTACCGGGTCGCGACGAACTACTGCCTCAACGAGCTGCGCAACCAGCGCCACCGCCCCCAGGTGGCGGACGACGATGCGCCTCCCGAGATCGCCGGAGAGGATATCGAACGGCTCCTGCTCGACGCGCACGCGATCCGCCGCCTGCTGGGCTCGCTGCCCGAGAAGCTCGCGGCGGTGGCCGCGCTCCACTACCTCGAAGGGCTCGACCAGGGCGAGGTGGCGGAAGTCCTGGGCGTTTCGCGGCGCACGGTGGTCTACCGCTTGACCGAGTTTCAGGCGCGGGCGCGCGAGCTCGTCCAGACGGCCCGTCCCACGGAGGCTGCATGAGCGACGCAACCGGCCACCTCTCGACGCTACGGCTGAACGCGCGCACCCTCGGGCAGCTACCACCGGCCGACGCGAGCGGCGTCGACGCCCACCTCGCGGCCTGCGACCGCTGCCGCACGCTGTCGGCCGAGCTCGCTGCCGACGATGCCCGCTTCCGCCGCGAGGTCTTCCCGCGCACGCTGCCGCACGTCGAGGCGCGCGCCGGCCGCCGCCGCGGTTTCGGCTGGGGCTGGCGCTGGCTCCCGGCGGCCGCGCTGGTCGTGCTGGCGGCGCTCCCCGTCGCCCTCTTCGCCGGCCGGGGCGCGCGACCCGACCTGCAGGCCAAGGGCGGCCCCGTCCTGCAGCTCTTCGCGAAGCGCGGCGTGCAGGTCTTCGCGGTGGAGCCGGGCAGCCTGCTCCGGCCCGGCGACCAGCTCCGCTTCGTGGTGGAGCCAGGCGAGCTGGATCACGTGCTCATCGCGTCGCGGGACGGTGCGGGCAGCTTCTCGGTCTACTATCCGTTCGGCGCGGCAGAGAGCGGCGCCGTGACGCCGTCTACGCGCAGCGAGCTCCCCGGGAGCGTGACGCTCGACGGCACGCTGGGCGAGGAGCACCTGTGGGCGGTCTTCTCCCACCAGCCGCTGCGGGCGAGCGCGGTGCTGGAGGGGCTCGCGGGCGCCGATCACGCCGTCCCCGGCGCCGACGCCGTGCTCGAGTTCACCTTCCAGAAGGCCTCGCCCTAGCCTGCGCTCATGAAGGGTCCAGGCTAATGCGCACGCGGGCGCTCGGTCTTCTCGCACTGCTCCTCGGCGGCAGTGTGGCGCGCGCCGCCACACACCGGGTCGCGGTCGTGGTGGGCAACAACGCCGGGGCGGCCGAGCGCCCCCTGCGCTACGCCGAGTCGGACGCCGGTCGGGTAGCCCGCGTGCTCGCCGAGCTGGGGCAAGTGGGCGAGGACGATCTCTTCTTGTTGCAGGGACAGCCCTTGCCGAGCCTCGACCATGCGCTCGACCTCGCCCGCGAGCGCGTTGCCCACTGGCACGAGTCCCCCGGCGACCGCGTGCTCCTCCTCTTCTATTTCTCCGGCCACTCGGACGGCGAGGCGCTGGAGCTGCGCGGCGACCGGCTCACCTTCTCGCAGCTGCGCCAGCGCCTGCTGGAGACCGGCGCCGACGTCCGCGTCGCCATCGTCGACAGCTGCCGCAGCGGCGCGCTGCTCGCCGCCAAGGGCGCCACCCCCGGGCCCAGCTTCACCATTCGCCTCAACGACGACCTCGCCACGAGCGGCCAGGTGTTCCTCGCCTCCAGCGCCGCCGACGAGGTCGCCCTCGAGTCCGCCACGCTCGGAGGCTCGATCTTCACGCACCACCTGGTGACCGGCCTGCGCGGCGCCGCCGACAGCTCCGGGGACGGCCGCGTCACTCTCGCCGAGGTCTACCAGTACGCCTACCAGCACACGCTCTCGAGCACCGCCGACACCAGCTTCGGCGCGCAGCACCCGGAGTTCGACTACCGGCTCTCCGGCCAGGGCGAGCTGGTGCTCTCGGAGCTCTCGCAGGGCACGGCGACGCTCGAGCTGCCGCCGGCCTTCACGAATGCCATCGTGCGCGACGTGCGGCGCGACCAGGTCTTCGCCGAGCTGGCGGCCGGGGCGGGCAGCCGGCTGGCGGTCGAGCCGGGTGAATACGCGGTGCGCATCGATCGCGGGCGCGAGACACGGAGAACGCAGCTCACCATCGCCGCAGGCGAGGACGTGAAGCTGCGCTGGGACGAGCTGTCGCCGTTCGCCGCCGCCGGCGGCCAGGCGAAGGGAGAGATCGTCGAGGCGGCGGCTGCACCGGGGCCGCCCCCGCTGACGCTCGCGCTGTCGGGGGGCGTGACCGCGGGCGCCTTCGGCCAGGGACAGGGACCCGTGGGCGCCGTGGCCCTCGACCTGGCCGGCGCCGACGGCCTCGGCTGGCACCTCGGCGTCTCCGCGGCCGCGGGGCAAGGCCCGGGCTTCAGCGAGGACGGCGTGCGGCTTCTCGGTGGCTACCGCTTCGGCCTGCACCTCGGGAGCTTCGTGCTCTTCGCCGGCCCGGCGGTCGGCGGGGGCGTGGTCTGGCAGATGGGCGCGGCGACCTACGCCTCCGCCGCGGGCGACGCCGCGCTCGAGGCCGGCGCCGAGTGGTGGCTCGACCGCCGCCTGGCGCTCGTGCTGGGCGGCCAGATCGCGGCGGAGCTGCTCGAGGGCGACGGCGGGCTGAACGTGGTGCCGCTGCCGTCGGGCTGGCTGGGGGTGCGGGCAGCACTGTAGATCTCTCGGGGGCTTCGCCCCCGCGCCCCCTTCCCGCGATGACCTCCCGATCAACCACATAGGCTTGGATCCGATTGCGGGCTTGGGGTGAAGGAGGTGTCTTCCGGGCTCGATACCCCACTCGCCCTCCGGACACCCCCTTCCCCCCAACCCGCACCCACTTTCGTTCCTCGACTCCGTCTATGCAGCTGATCTCGAGCGCATCTCGATCCTCGCCGCAGGCAAGGTTTGAAGGTCATGGATCTTGGG
>DATJNL010000227.1:0-2078 GCA_035508175.1 Myxococcales bacterium | reverse complement strand
GGAGGCCGAGCGGCAGGGAAAGACGCTGCCGCCCACGGAGGAAGACCGGGAGCTCGAAGGGTAACCATTTCCGGGGGCTGCCGCCCCCGCGCCCCTGCCGCTGTATAGGCGCTCGAGATCAGGGGCGCGGGTGGGCGGGGGATTGAGCGCGGGGCGGCGGGCCGCTGGTCGGGAGCGCCCGTTCCCTCGCGGCTCGGCCTCGCCTGTCTCGATCCCGCAGCGTATAGGCCCTGGGTCGCGAGTGGCATCGGCCTCGACGCGAGGGCCCGGCCGCCCCCTCCCGCGTCCCGCCTCTCCACTCTACGAACCCCCTTTCTACCAAGATCCATGAACTTCAAACCTTGCCTGCGGCGCTGATCGAGATGCGATCGGGAACAGGTGCATAGGCGGTGGAGAGGTAGAGGTGAGACAGGGGTAAATGAAAGTGGGGAGGAGGGGGGCCGACGCGCAGGGGGTGCCGGGGCCCCGGACGCGCCCGCAGCGCGCCCATGTTTGTGCGCGAGTGACGGTACAACTCGGTACCGCACGTGGGGAGCGCGAGGACGGACCGGGGTGGCACCCCCGAGCAAGCGGCTCCCCCTCCGTCCCTCGTTGATTCAGCGCTACTCTTTGCAGCGCAGCTCGAGATCGAAGCGGGGGCACCGGGGGCGGCAGCCCCCTGAAGAGATCACTTCAGTGACACCGCCTCCGCCGACCGCAGCCCGGTCCGGTCGACGTCGTACAGCCAGTAGCCCTCCCGGCCCGATTGCGTGCTCGAGCCGGCGCAGAAGACCGGCAGGTCTCCGGGCCCGGCGCCGCGGTAGCGGTGGTGAATGTGGCCGTGGCACAGGGCGACGGCCCCACCGCGGGCGGCCACGTCGAGCACCGCTGCGGCGTCGCGCAGGCCGTGGCGGAGGTGATCCGGGCGGCCATCCGGCCGGAAAGGGCCGTGGTGCAGCACGACGAGCTTGGCCCGGCCCTCCAGGCGCGGGTGGCGCAAGATCGCCTCGAGGGCCCGCCGCTGTGCCTTCCCCACCCAGCCAGCCGCGATCCCGGGCATCGGGGGCACGCGCGCCGAGCAGAGGCCGACGATCGCCAGCTCATCCCCCACCAGCTTGACGAGGGGATACTCGCCTTCGCTCCGCAGCTCCGGGAGGTCCGACCAAAGCTGCGCGCCGAAGGTCTCCTCGAAAAGCCGCTGGCGCCCGGCATCGGGCGTGTAGCGATCGTGGTTGCCGGGAATGATCGTCAGGCGATCGGCCCAGCCCGCGAGCGCCTGGCGGGCGGCCTCGAACTCGTCCGGCAGCGAGAGCGTGGTGAGGTCGCCGCTCACGATGAGATGCTCGGCGCCGACGCGCTCGGCCTCGGCGAGCAGCCTCTGCACGGTCTCGGCCACGTGCAGGAAGAGCGCGCGCCGCCCCCCGAGCACGTAGCTTCCGCGCGCCATGGCGCGCCGCCACCCGAGCGTCAGCCAGCGCAGCGCCGGCGCCTCGGCCTGGAAGTGCAGGTCGCTGATGTGGAAGAGCTTCACGGCGCGCACCGACCTACCGCAGCTCGGGCCTCAATGCCAGCGAACCATGCCGTTGGCCTGGACGAGCTCCGCGGTGACGGGGTCGTAGACGGCGCCGGCGACGAAGACGCGACGGAACTGGACGATCTCCGTGGCCACGAGCAGGGCCGCGCCACCGGCCAGCAGCGGCTTCCGGAGCTCGGCCCTCGCCCGGCCGGCCAGCGCGAAGACGCCCGCCGCGGCGAGCGCGCGCAGCAGGACGTCGGCGAAGAGCACGTACCGGACGCTGAGCACGGGCAGCGCCGACAGGATGGCGAGACCGCCGACGGTGTAGAGCGCCGCCCGCCGGGCACCGGGCGCCAGGGCTTCGTCCGCAGGCGCGAGGATGAGGCCGGCGAGCGCGAAGAGGACCGTCGCCGGGGAGAGCAGCAGGAGGTCGACGAGGTAGCGGAACCACGGCCCGCCCTGGGCCTGCACGGTGTAGGGCTCGGTCGCCGCGGCGTGCTCGTACTGGCGGTAGACCTCGACGAGCGCGCCGACCCCGCCGGCGGCGACGGCCAGCACGGCGAAGGCCGCGAGCGCGGCCCCG
>DATJNL010000226.1:0-26222 GCA_035508175.1 Myxococcales bacterium | reverse complement strand
TCGGGCGGCAGCCGCGCGAGGGCCGTGGCGAGGATCCGGTCGACCATGTCGGCGCCGGCCGGCCGGGCCCCCCCGTTCCCGAGCGCGTCGGTCACCCGCGCCCCCTGCCGCGCGTCCCAGAGGCCCCAGTAGACCGCCCAGCGCGCCAGCGCCAGGGCCGCGTTCGCGGCGAAGTGGCCCGCCTGCAGCGCGCCGAGGCCGGCGTCGCAGCCCGAGAGGCGCCGCGCGTATTCGACGAGCGACTGCGCGAGATCGGTGAAGTCCTCGCCGCGGCTCGCCGCGAGCAGCGCGCGCGCCACCGATGCCTGGGCGAGCGCGTGCAGCGCGAGGCCGTTCGTGCCCGGCGTCTCGCGGCAGACCTTGCGCGCGAGGCCGCGCCGCAGCCGGGCGACCGCGCGATCGAGCGCCGCCTCCTGCGCCGCCGCGGCCGCGAGCTGCGAGGCAAGGACTTGTTGCCCTGCGCCCAGCGGGGCGGCGGGCAGGCGGGCGAGGTCGAGCCGGTCCGGCGCCGGGTCGGGGGCCATCCACGCGGTCCAGGCGTTGCCCGGCGCGGCGGAGATGGCGAGCGCGGCGGTGAGACGGAGGGCGAGACTCAAGGCTCTTCGTTCATACCGCGCGGGTCGGACGGCGCGCACGCTTTGCCATGCCGGGCCCCGTGCGATCGCCTGCCGCCTCGCGCCTCCGCGCTGCCCATCGGGGCTGGCCTGCGGCACCGCTCGCAGGGTAGAAGTTCGCTTCACGGAGGGAAGATGAGCCTTTCACGGTACCCAAACCCCCTGCGCGGAGCCCCGCTCGCTGGTCTGGGCCTGCTCGCCTGTGCGTGCCTGGCCGCGGGCGGCGTCGCGCGCGCCGGAGAGGGCGCGCCCGGCCAGCTCACGGTGCGGGCCGAGAACGACGCGGCCGACGGCGACACGGTGCACTTCGTGACGGTCGCTGCGCAGCACGCGCTGCCTTACGTGGCCCAGTGGGGCGGGCTGAGGATGAACACGGCCATCGTGATCCTCGCGGACCGGGACGATCTCGAGGCCCGCGTGCACGCCGAGGGCGACGACTGGGCCGACGCCTGGGCCCTCTACGACACCATCTACCTGGTGTCGCTGCACAAGATGCAGCCCTCCGGGCGGATGCCCTCCTTCGACTTCCTCGTGAGCTTGCTGGCCCACGAGCTCACCCACTGCGTCATGTTCCAGATGGCTGGCTCGGGGGCGCGCTTCCCCCTCTGGTTCAACGAGGGGATGGCCATCGCTACCTCCCAGGAGGCCTCCTGGTACCTTTCGAGGGACGAGGTCACGACGATCCTCGGGCGCCGGCCGAACCTCGACCCGCTGCGCGACCGCTACCTCGCCCACGGCGAGGCCCGGCTCGCATACTCGGTCGCGTACTTCGCGTTCACGCTGCTCGAGGAGGCCCACGGCGCGACGCCGATCGTGCAGGTGCTCGCCACCATGCGGACCGGCGCGACCTTTCCCGACGCCTTCGCGCGCGTCTACGGCGAAAGCCTGGATGCCTTCGAGGATCGGCTGCTCCGGGCGCTGCGCACCGGCGATCCAGTGCGCTGACCTCGCGAGCACGCAGGGCATGGCGCCCGCTTCGTTCGCTCCCCGACGATGCCTAACTTCCAACCAGGGTCCTCCAGGGCGGGGGAGTGACCGAAGGAGGTTCAGGATCGTGAACGAGAAGAAAGGCATGACCGTCCAGGAGGCCGGCCGGCTGGGTGGCGAGAAGGTGGCCCGGGAGCGCGGGCGGGAGTTCTACTCGACCATCGGCAAGAAGGGCGGCGAGAAGGGCGGCGAGGCGCGCAAGCTGCAACTCGGGCCCGATGGCTACCGCGAGCTGGGGCGGCTGGGCGGCGAGACGGTCTCGCGCACGCGGGGTCCCGAGTTCTATTCCCAGATCGGGCACAAGGGCGGGCAGCGCGTCCGCGAGCTCATCGACGAGGGGAAGGGCGCCGTCAAGCACTGACGGGCGGGCGCTCCCATGAAGATCGAGGTGAACCTGGAAGAGGCGGCGGCGCTGCTGCGGCTGCTGGAGTGGACGCTCCCGGAGCTGCGGGAGGAGATCTACAAGACCGAGAGCGAGCCGATGCGCCGGCGCATCAAGGAGCAGGAGCGCATCCTGGCGCTCTTCAGGGAGCGCCTCGACGGCGAGCTGGCGCGGGCGGAGGTGAACGAGCTGCAGTAGCTTGCCTGCCGCGCGAAACGTTATATAGAGCGTCGCCCCAATGGCCACGCTCATCACGGAAGAGTGCATCAATTGCGGCGCTTGCGAGCCCGAGTGCCCGAATGGTGCGATCTCGCAGGGGGAGGAGATCTTCGTCATCGACCCCGGGCTGTGCACCGAGTGCGTGGGCTTCAACGAGCGGGAGGCCTGCGCGGCCGTCTGTCCGGTCGACTGCTGCATCCCCGACCCCGGCCGGCCCGAGGCCGAAGGCGACCTGCTGGAGCGTGCGAAAAAGCTGCACCCGGACCAGGCCTTCCCACCCAACTTCCCGTCGCGGTTCAGGAAATCTGCCTAGCGCCGACGCGTTGTCAGAGGCCTGTGAGAGGCTGACCCTCCTTGCGATGAAGTGGGACGGGGACACCAATCACTCACACGCGCGCCTGGTCGGCGTGGGCTCGTCGCCCACCGCCCGGTAGCAGGAGGTCGTCATGGAGCGGCAGGTCAGAGACGTGCAGGGGTCGAAGCGGCCTTCGAAGAAGCGCAGCGGCGTGGGCCTCGCGGTCCCCCGGTACTTCACCACCCCCGGCGTCAACCCCTACGACGAGGTGGCCTGGGAGAACCGCACCGCGGTGATCACCGGCGAGGACGGCAAGGTCGTCTTCGAGCAGAAAGACGTCGAGATCCCGAAGAGCTGGTCGGCGCTCGCCACGAACGTGGTGGCCTCGAAGTACTTCCGCGGCACGCTCGGCACGCCGCAGCGCGAGCGCAGCGTGAAGCACCTCATCTCCCGCGTGGTCGACACGATCACCGACTGGGGGCGCAAGGGCAGCTACTTCGCGAGCGAGACCGACGCGACCAGCTTCCACGCCGAGCTCACCCACCTCCTGCTTCGCCAGAAGGGCTGTTTCAACAGCCCGGTGTGGTTCAACGTGGGCGTCGAGAAGGAGCCGCAGTGCTCCGCCTGCTTCATCAACAGCGTGCAGGACTCGATGGACAGCATCCTGCGCCTCGCGCACACCGAGGGCATGCTCTTCAAGTACGGCTCCGGCACGGGCACCAACCTCTCGGTGATCCGCTCGTCGCGCGAGCTCCTCGCCGGCGGCGGCGACGCCTCGGGGCCGGTCTCGTTCATGAAGGGCTTCGACGCCTTCGCGGGCGTCATCAAGAGCGGCGGCAAGACGCGGCGGGCCGCCAAGATGGTCATCCTGAACGCCGACCACCCGGACATCCTCGAGTTCATCCACTGCAAGGCCGACGAGGAGAAGAAGGCCTGGGCGCTCATCGAGGCCGGCTACGACTCGAGCTTCAACGGCGCGGCGTACTCCTCGGTGTTCTTCCAGAACTCGAACAACTCCGTGCGGGCGACCGACTCCTTCATGCAGGCGGTGGTCGACGACAAGGAGTGGCAGACGCGCGCCATCACCGACGACCGCGTGATGGACACCTACAAGGCGCGCGCGCTGTTCCGCGAGATCGCCGAGGCGGCGCACGCCTGCGGCGATCCGGGGATGCAGTTCGACACCACGGTGAACGACTGGCACACCTGCTCCGCCACCGCGCGCATCAACGCGTCGAACCCCTGCAGCGAGTACATGTTCCTCGACGACACGGCCTGCAACCTGGCGTCGCTGAACCTCATGACCTTCCGGACGCTCGACGGCGAGGTCGACGTCGAGGCCTTCGAGAAGGCCGTCGACGTGTTCATCCTGGCGCAGGAGATCATCGTCGACAACGCGCGCTACCCCACCGAGAAGATCGGCGACAACAGCCACAAGTTCCGGCCGCTCGGGCTCGGGTACGCGAACCTGGGCGCGCTGCTCATGTCGCGCGGGCTCGCCTACGACAGCGACGCGGGGCGCGCCTACGCGGCGGCCATCACGGCGCTCATGTGCGGCGAGGCCTACGCCATGAGCGCGCGCATCGCCGAGCAGGTGGGGCCGTTCGAGGGCTATCCGGTGAACCGGGAGCCGATGCTGCGCGTCATCGCGAAGCACGGCGGCTACGCCGAGCGCATCCCGGACGAAGTGTGTCCGCCGGACCTGCTGCAGGCGGCGCGGCAGGCGTGGCGCAACGCGCTCTCGCTCGGCAAGGCCCACGGCTACCGGAACTCGCAGGTCACCGTGCTCGCCCCCACCGGCACCATCGGCTTCATGATGGACTGCGACACCACCGGCATCGAGCCGGACATCGCGCTCATCAAGTACAAGAAGCTCGTGGGCGGCGGCATGCTCAAGATCGTCAACGGCACGGTGCCGGGGGCGCTGGAGCGGCTGGGCTACGGCCAGGAGGCCATCGGCCGCATCCTCGCGTACCTGGACGAGCACGAGACCATCGAGGGCGCGCCGGATCTCAAGGCCGAGCACCTCTCGGTCTTCGACTGCGCCTTCAAGCCGGCCTCGGGCAGCCGCAGCATCCACTACATGGGCCACATCAAGATGATGGGCGCGGTGCAGCCGTTCCTGTCGGGCGCCATCTCGAAGACCGTGAACCTGCCGCAGCAGGCCACGGTCGAGGACATCGAGAGCGCGTACCTCGAGTCCTGGAAGATGGGGCTCAAGGCGGTGGCCGTCTACCGCGACGGCTGCAAGCGCAGCCAGCCGCTCAACACGAGCAAGACCCAGCCGGTGGTGACGGGCGAAGCGCGCCCGCTGCGCCGCCGGCTCCCCGAGGAGCGCCGGGCCATCACCCACAAGTTCTCGATCGGCGGCCACGAGGGCTATCTCACGGTCGGCATGTACGAGGACGGCAGCCCGGGTGAGCTGTTCTGCGTGATGGCGAAGGAGGGCTCGGTGGTGTCGGGCCTCATGGACAGCTTCGCCACGGCCATCTCGCTCTCCTTGCAGTACGGCGTGCCGCTCAAGGTGCTGGTCGACAAGTTCAGCCACACGCGCTTCGAGCCGTCCGGCTTCACCGGCAACCCCCAGATCCCCATCGCGAAGTCCATCGTCGACTACGTCTTCCGCTGGCTGTCCCTCAAGTTCCTGCCGCAGCAGCAGGAGATCACCGAGGAGGGCGGGGACGGCGGCGAGCTGAAGGAGGCGGTCCGCAAGGCGTTGCCCGCCCCGGCGCCGGAGAGCCCGTCGGTTCGCACGGCGGCCTCGGGGAACTTCGCCATCCAGACCGAGAGCGACGCGCCGCCCTGCCACACGTGCGGCAGCATCATGGTGCGCAGCGGCGCCTGCTACAAGTGCGCCAACTGCGGCTCCACCTCCGGTTGCTCCTGAGAGGGGCGTGGCTACTTTCTGAGTTGACCGGCCGTCGAGAAGAGAACGGATAGACCACCTGCAGAGGTGGCGACGACGAAAGTCGAACCGCTCTCGAACGGAAGGGTAGGCCCTGTCGGTATTCTGGATCGCATCTGGAATACGCGACGAGCCGAGCTTCCATCGACGGCCCGGCCGTTCGGCGGTTAGAATGCGCCGGACGTGCCGCCCTTCCAGAGACATTTGTTCGTTTGCACCAACGTGCGACCGCCCGGGCATCCCAAGGGCTGCTGCTCCGAGAAGGGGTCCGAAGCGGTCCGGGACGCGTTGAAGGCGGCCATCAAGCAGCGGGGGCTCGAGGGGACGTGCCGGGCCAACGCGGCAGGCTGCCTGGACGCCTGCGAGCATGGCGTCTCGATCGTCGTGTATCCCGACGACGTGTGGTATGGCCATGTCACGCTGGCCGATGTGCCCGAGATCGTGGACGAACACCTGGTCCACGGCCGGCCCGTCGCGCGCCTCCAGATCAAGTTCTGAACAGGCGGCCTCGAATGGAGCCCTGGCCGTCCAGCCGCGAGGTGGAGCGGCCGTCCCCCACTCCATGTCAATTCGTTTGACATAGAATTCACATGTAATTTCAGCGCGTTCGTCTTCCGACGCCTTGGCCTCCCGCTTGCTTTGCTAACCAGCAACCGGAGGCCGACCATGAACGCCGACTCTCGCTGGATCGCCATCACCCTCGCTTCTCTCTCCCTCGGGCTCTTCGAGGCCTGCGGCGGGCTCGCTCCCACGAGCGCCGAGCCGCTCTCCGATGCCGAGCAGGAGGCGCTCCAGGTCTGCGAGAGCGGGGCGACGACGTACGGTATCGACATCTCGAACAACAACGGCGCGAACTTCGACCTGGCGGCCTCCAAGGCCAACGGCGTCCGCTTCGTCTACCTGAAGGCGAGCCAGGGCGACTACTTCACCGACGACACCTACGACGGCTACCGGAAGAAGGCTGCCGACCTCGGCCTCATTCACGGCGCCTATCACTTCTTCGACCCATCCAGTGACCCGAACAAGGCCGCCGATCTGTTCCTCAAGATCATCGGCTCGGCGCCGAAGGGAGATCTTCCGCCGGCCCTGGACTGGGAGATCACGAGCGGCGTCGACTGGAGCACGGCCTTCGCCCGCGCCAAGATCTTCCTGGACCGCGTGGAGCAGGCCACGGGCCGCACGCCGCTCATCTACACCTACCCCGACTTCTTCGGCACCCGCGTGCCGGACGAGTTCGCGAAGTACCCGCTTTGGATCTCGAACCCCGGCAACACCTGCCCGCAGATGCCGGACGGCCCGTGGGACCACTTCACCATCTTCCAGTACAACACCTCCGGCCTCGATCACGATCATTACATCGGCGATCTGAAGTCGCTGCAGGGGTTCGCCGACGAGTCGGGTTCCTCCGGCTCTTCGGGCTCGAGCGGGGGCAGCACCGGCCCCTCCGAGCCGCCGGCCTTCACGCAGGTCTGCAACAATGCGGGCGTCGGCGACGAAGGCGTGCTCTCCGCCTGCGACGAGAGCGCCATCCGCGCCATCGCGCCGAGTTCGGCCAAGGACATGCTCGACCGCGCCTTCAACTGGGTCGGCCGGGTCTGGTACTCGCAGGACAGCTACACCGACGGCTACCGGCAGGACTGCTCGGGCTTCGTCTCGTACGTGTGGCAGCTCGGCACGAGCGACACCACGTACTCGCTGGCCGGCGGCCCCTGGAACAACGATCTGTCCGTGCGCATCAACTGGGGCCAGCTCACCCCGGGCGACGCAATCAACTTTCCCGGTGACTGGCAGGCGGGCACGGGCCACGTCGAGCTGTGGGGCGGCTGGCTGAACCGGGACCACACCGAGTACTGCGCGATCGAGGAGTTCGACTACGGCTATACCGCGGCCATCCGGCCCCACAGCATCTACGAATACTGGGACGAGGCGGGCGCCTACGCCGACGTCGACAAGATCTTCCTCCCCATCCGCAAGAAGGGCTACGTCCCGTCGACCACCACCTGCGAGACTCTCGCCAGCCCGATCGACCAGGTCGAGAGCAACGGCGGTCTGACCGCGGTCACCTGGGCGGACGGGCACATCGAGGTCTTCGCTCGCACCGACTCCGGCCGCGCGACGCACGTGTGGACGGACGGCGCGACCGACAAGTGGCACGCGGCGGAGGACCTGACGGGCTCGGCCGCGGCTTGCGGCGTGGCCTCGGTCGTCAGCTTCGCCGGCTACGAGCACGCCGAGGTCTTCGATTCGGCCGGCCACGACGGCGACACGAAGTCGTCGTTCTACGACAAGGGCTGGAAGGACCTCTCGAGCTTCGGCGGTGAGAACCTCGAGCAGGTGTCCACGCTGCGCTGGAACGACGAGAAGAGCGGCGGCTGGAACGACGGCCGGACCGAGGTGTTCGGTCTCGCGGCCGGCGACCACCACATCTACCACAAGTACTACGATCCGGAGACCAAGCGCTGGTCGAGCTGGGACAGCCTCGGCGGCGACCTTGCCACCGGCGCGAGTCCCATCCTGAACCGCTCCGGCGACGCGCTGCTCTTCGCGACGGACGCCAAGGGCGAGGCCTTCTACGACGAGAGCGACCGGTCGACGGGCGAGGGCTGGAAGGGCTGGAAGTCGCTCGGCGGCACGCTGGGATCGCGGCCGGTCGCGGTGCGCGACCCGGGCGGCACGGTGCGGATCTTCGCACGGGGCCAGGACGGCAAGCTCTACGGCGCCCACTCCACCGACAGCGGATTCTCGAAGTTCGAGGTCATCGACGACACCTTCGCCTTCGCGGGCGAGCCTTCGGCCGCCGTCGACGACGGCAAGGTCGAGGTGTTCGTGCGCGGCCTCTCTGATAAGGTGAGCTACGCCACGATGGATCCGAAGACGGACAAGTTCGGCCGCTTCGTGAGGCTCTCGGAGGACGACTTCGCCTCCGACCCCTTCGCCTGGCAGCGGCCCGATGGCCGGGTCGAGGTCTTCGCGGTGACGACCAACGGCCACCTCGGCGCCGCTTACCACTCGAAGACGGGCTGGAAGGCCTTCGAGCGCATCGCCACCGGCATCGACCCCTGCCCGGCGCCCCAGGTCGAGCCCGAGTGCCCGAACGGCAACGGCCTGTACTGCGGCGGCCACGGCGTGAAGGGCACGACCGGGACGCTCTACTCCTGCGACGGCGGCAAGGTGACGGAGCTCGAGGCTTGCTCGGACGGCTGCCAGGACAACGGCAGCGGCGGCAAGGACGCCTGCAAGAGCTCGGGCAGCGGCAGCTGCGGCAGCAACGCCGATTGCGCGAGCGACGAGGTCTGCGAGCAACCGGCTCTCATCTGCGCCGGCGAGACCGGCGCCAGCCTCTGCACCACCGAGGCGGCCGTGCTGGTGGGCCAGAGCTGCACGAGCAACAGCGACTGCAACCCCGCGACCGGAGGCACCATGGTATGCGGCGCCTGCCCGTCGGGCTGCCAGGCCGCCGGCGTGAGCTGCTGCGTGTTCGGAGGCTAGACGGTAAAAGCGGCGCGCGGGCGCTCTGGTAGGCCCGCGCGCCGTCATTCGATCCCCGCGAACCTCTCACCCAGAATGGAAAATGCCATGCGCAAGCTCTTCCTGCTCCCCCTCCTGCTGGCGGCCGCGTGCCAGGGGAACGTGACCGAGAACAAGCCGGACGGCGGCGATGCCGGCGTCGACGCAGGGCCGGCCGATTCGGGAGTGCCGAACCACGTCCCCCTGGCGGATGGCGGTGTCTGCAGCCCCGCCTGCACCGCGCCGACGCCGTACTGCGCGACGAACGGGACCTGCGTGCAGTGCGCGTCCGACACGGATTGCGTGGGGCAGGGCGAGCCGCACTGCGATACGCTCGCGGATCAGTACTTCGGGACGTGCGTCGAGTGCGTGCCGGGCGTCGCGGGCGAGTGCGGCACGGGCGAGGCGTGCGCGCCGGGGCAGGACAACTGCGTCGCCGGCGGTTGCAGCTCGAACCCCTCGGCGTGCTCGGCGAACGGCCAGAATCAGGTTTGTGATCCCGCGAGCGGCGCTTGCGTGGATTGCCTCAGCAACAGCGACTGCAGTGCCGGCGGGGGCGGGGCGATCTGCGACACCGTCTCCGACAGCTGCGTCGATTGCCTGAAACCCTCCGACTGCCCGGCCAGCCAGCCCGGCTGCTCGCAGGGTACGTGCGGCCAGTGCAACCTCTCGAGCGACTGTCCGAGCGGCATGACGTGCCTGAACCAGACCTGCAGCTGCACGACCAACGCGAGCTGTCCGTCGGCGACGCCGATCTGCATTCCAGACGGCGGCGGAGCGCAGTTCGGCGGCCCGGGGCAGCCGGTGTGCGGCTGCTCACAGAAGAGCGACTGCGCCTCGGCGGGCAGCGGCTATGTGTGCGATCCCAACCAGGGACAGGACGGCCTCTGCGTGCCGCCGTGCACTTCCGACAACGACTGTCTCGCCAATCCGGATACGGGGACCGGCGTGTGCGACACGTCGACCGGCCTCTGCGTCGAGTGCGCCACGGCTAGCGACTGCACCGATCCCGACAGTCCCTTCTGCGTCGGCGGCTCCTGCGGCGAGTGCGGGGTCGATGGCGACTGTGCGGCGCTGGATGCCGGCACGCCGTTCTGTGTCTCCCCGCAGGGGCAGGGCACGCTCTGCGGCGAGTGTCGCACCGCGGCCGATTGTCCGGCCGACAACCCTGGCTGCGACAGTTCGAGTTACACGTGTGGGAGCTGCACCTACAACTCGGACTGCCCCGCCAGCGCACCCGTCTGCGACGCTGACGCAGGTCTGACGTGCGACTGACGCCGGAGCGGCCCGCCCAGGCTTTCCATGCTAGAATCGCCCATGCGGAGGTTCTCGATGCGCATCCGCCGGAGCCCCTGGTTTTTCCTCGCCGCGTCTTGCCTGCTGGCCGGCTGCAGCGGCGCCACGGCGGGGCATGGGGGCGCCAGCAACGGCGGCGCCTCTTGCGATCCCGGTTGTGGGGCCGATCAGGTTTGCCTCTCTGGCAGCTGCTACTCCACCACCTGCGTCGGCATGATCTGCGGCGCGAACCAGGTCTGCGTCGACGACCAGTGCGAGAGCTCCGCCTGCGTCGGCGTGACGTGCCCGAGCGGCACGCTGTGCGATGCGCAGGGGCAGTGCCCCTCGACGAGCTGCAACGGCGTGCCGTGCGGCCCGGGCGAGGTCTGCGATCAGGATGTCTGCACCCAGGCCACCTGCGTCGGCGTCGTTTGCCCGGCCGGCCAGGCGTGCGCCGACGGCAGCTGCTACCCCACGGCGTGCAACGGCGAGTCGTGCGTCGCCGGCGACGTCTGCGATCAGGGGACCTGCACGTCCACGGTGTGCGTCGGGGTCGTCTGCGGCTCTGGTCAGCTCTGCGCCGCCGGCAGCTGTTATCCCACGAGCTGCGACGGCGGCGCCTGCCTCGCCCAGGAGGTCTGCGACCAGGGTGCCTGCACCTTTGCGGGCTGCGTGGGCGTCCAGCCGCCCGCCGGGCAGCAGTGCGCCTACGGCGTCGACTACCCGACGGCCTGCGACGGCGGGGTCGAGTGCTCGCCGGGAGAGGTGTGCTACGAGGGCGCCTGCACCGAGCTCGCGTGCGCCGGGATAGAATGTCCCGTGGGCTCCGCGTGCGTCAACGGGAGCTGTCCTTCCACGAGTTGCGACTCGCAGACCTGTGCCGCGGGCGAGGTGTGTGTCGACGACGGCTGCCAGCCCGTCGCGTGCCTCAACGGCGGCGGCTGCCCGTCCGGGACGCTGTGCACGGGCTCGGGCTGCGAGCCGACGACCTGCCCGAACGGCGTCCAGTGCGTGGCGGGTGACGTGTGCGACGTGGCCACGAATACCTGCGTCGACGCCGCCTGCTACGGCGTGAAGTGCCAGTCCGGACAGATCTGCGTCGAGGGGGCGTGCGTTCCTCAGGACTGCGGGAGCTCCTACAACTGCGGCGGCGGTTCGGTGTGCTTCGAGGACACCTGCCTGCCCGTCTGCGGGGGGACGGTCTGCAGCGCCGGATCGACCTGCAGCCCCGCCGGCTGTCCGGCGGCGGGCGGACTCAACCCCACGGGCAGCGGCAGCGCCGGGCTACTCGGCATCAGCCGCCTCATCGCGCTCGACCAGGTGGAGAACAACGGCACGCTCTCGGCCGTCGACTGGCCCACCGACGGCCACGTGGAGGTATTCGCGCGCGAGCTCTCCGGGAGCGCTCACCACGCGTGGACGAACGGCAACTCAGACAACTGGCACCCGCCCGAGTCCTTCTCGGGCACGGCGGAGTGCGGGGTCGCGTCCGTGATCAGCCTCGTGGCCGCCCCCGAGGCGCAGCTCTTCGCGCCCGGTAAGTCGGAGACGCAGATGGGCTACTTCGACAACGGCTGGCACGGCCTGTCCTCGTTCGGCGGCGGGCTGGTCACCCAGCTGTCCACCTTGCGCTGGAACGACGATCACAGCGGGCCATGGATGGACGGCCGGCCCGAGGTCTTTGGTCTGGGCAAGCAGGGGGGCATCTGGCACCGGTACTACGACCCCACCACCCGGCGCTGGTCGACGTCGCCGAACCAGGGCTGGCTGGAGATCGACGCCGCGGGCCACGCCCCCTTTGCGACCGGCGCCGCGCCGATCCTGACCAAGGACGGCCGGGCCCAGATCTTCGTCACCGACCACGACGGTCAGGCCTGGTACGATACCAGTTTGCAGGCGAACGGCGGCGGGTGGCTGGGGTGGGAGCCGATGGGCGGACGCTTCTCGTCGCGCCCTACCGCGGTGCGCGAGCCGGCCACCGGAGTGCTGCACGTCTTCGCGCGAGGCATGGACGGACAGCTCTACGGTACGCGCTCGACGGCCTCGGGCTTCGCCCGTTTCGAGGTGATCAACGAGGGCTTCCAGATCCAGGGCGAGCCGGCGGCGGCCGTCGACGACCAGAAGCTGCCCGACGGGACCTCCGATTCGCGCGTCGAGGTGTTCGTGCGCGGCCTCTCGGGGCGGATCAGCTACGCGGTGATGAACCCCGCGACGCGGCGGTTCGGGACGTTCTCCCACTGGTCGGACGATTCGATGGCTTCCGAGCCGTTCGCCTGGAAGCGCGAGCACGGGCAGGTCGAGGTGTTCGCGATCAACTCGGGGCACGAGCTCGTCGCGAGCCGGCACGAGAACGATGGCCCTGCGGCGTGGACGAGCTGGGAGTCCGTGGCCTCGGGCGTCGACGTCTGTCCGCCCCCGACCGTGGGCTGCCCCAGCGGGAACGGCCTGTACTGCGGCGGCCACGGCATCCCTGGCACAGCGAGCGCGCTGTACTCCTGCAAGGACGGCGCGCTCACGAAGGTCGAGAGCTGCGCGCAGGGCTGCGAGTCGGTCGGCTCGGGTGGCTCGGACACGTGCAAGACGGGCGGCGGCACGACCGGCGGCTCGGGCGGGGCGTGCAGCTCGTTCACGGACTGCGCTCTCGTCTATGGTGCGACGGCCAACTGCGTCGAGCCCTCGACCTGCTACCCCAACCTCCAGAACCAGTGCACCGCCTCGCCGGTCCTCGGCCAGCTCTGCAACTCGACGACCCTGTTGTGCGATCCCTCGAGCCCGGGCGCCTGGTTCTGCAAGCCGTGCCCGGGCGGGGGCGACAGCTACTGCGCACCCGACGGCGGCTGACCGGGGCTACGGCTCGTCGCTGTCGCTCGCCTCGAGGATCCAGATCCGAACGGGCTTGAGCGTCGCGGTGGGCGGGCCCTGGAGGCGCTCCTTGCGGCAGGTGATCGAGCCGCTCACGTCGCCCGAGCGGCACACGTCGGACCAGTCGTCCGATTGCCCCGCGCCGACCACCTGGGCCAGCACCGCGATCTCGAGGCCGTGGGTGAGACGCGGATCGAGGTGGTCGAGGTCGAGCACCGCCTCGCGACCGGTGTCCTCGCTCTGCTCGCCGTAGACCGGCCCGATGGCGCGGTAGTCATTGTTGTAGGGGGCGCCGTACGGCCAGCCGCTGTACGGGCGACCGGGACCGATCATGCCGCCGCGCATCCCGCGGCCGAGGGGGGTGCCCACCGTGGGGATGCCGAAGTAGCCGGTGCCGGCGTAGGCCAGCGCTCCGGGGCCGCCCATGCGAGCAACCTGCGCCGGGCTGAACGCGCCGCCACCGCCCTGGCCCTCCTCGCCGCCGCCCATGCCTTCGTAGAAGCCCACCTGCTTCTGCTCGAACAGCTGCACGAGCTCGCCGCTCGGCGAGGCCTTTCGAGAGCCGACCGTGGCGCGCAGGATCACGAACTGGCCGGCTGCGAGGGCGGGATCGTCGGCAACCTGCTTCATGTCGAGCAGCGGGATGCCGGCGTTCTGGATGCGGCGCAGATCGTAGCCGAGCTCGAGGTCGGTGCGCACGAGCACGCGCCCGAGCATCTCCGCGCCCTCGCTGCCGCGGCGGCCGATCTCGTCCTTCCAGGGGCGGCGCAGCAGCGGCCGGAGGTCCATGAAGTCGGCCCGCTCGGTGCATGCCACGAGCGCTCGCCAGCCCCACTCCGTGTCGCCGCCCTCGAAGGCCGCCCGCGCCTCTCGCTCGCACTCCAGCGCCGAGTAGGCCACCTTGGCGGGCGCGTCAGGCGGGTCCTGCGTCTGGGCCGGCCACGGCATCTTCCCCGTCGGCGTCAACTGTGCTTCGGGAACCACCGGGGCTGCGGCGCAGGCGCACAGGGCGGCGGCGAAGACCGCGATGACCTTCTTCATGATTGACTCCGGGAGTTGAAACGGCGGCGAGGCGGCCCCCCGACTGACGACGCAAACCGCGTGCCCGTCGGCGAGGATGCTGGAACTCTTCGAGAACGCTGGCGAACGGCGGCCCCCTCGAGCGACGGCGCGGGGTTGGACGACAAGGATTGCAAGCTCAGGTCCGTAATGTTTGCGAGATCGACGTCTTCCGCGGCGAGTATATTCTCCCCTCGGGAAATCCACGAACCGACATTCTATGGAAATATCCTACACCCTCTTTCCGACGGCGCTGGGACCCGCCGGGATCGCCTGGGGTCGCCGGGGCGTCCGGCGCATCCAGCTCTCCGCGGGCAGCGACGAGGCGACGCGCGCCGCACTGCTTCGTGGGCTGGACGCGGCGCGGGAGGCGAAGCCGCCGGCGCCCGTTCGCGAGGCGATTCGCCTCGTAAGGGAACACCTCGGCGGCCGGTCGCAGAACCTCGGGTCGGTGAAGCTCGACATGGAAGGGATCCCCGCCTTCCACCGGCGCGTCTACGAGGCCGCACGGGCGCTGGAGGCTGGGGAGACGCGCAGCTACGGCGAGCTGGCCGAGCTCGCCGGTTCCCCCGGTGCGGCGCGCGCGGTCGGCCATGCGATGGCGCGCAATCCCTTTGCCCTCGTCGTTCCGTGCCACCGCGTGGTCGGCGCCTCGGGGCGCCCCGGCGGCTGGTCGGGCTTCGGCGGCCTGGCCAGGAAGGCGCGGCTGTTGGAAGTGGAGGGCGGCGCGCTCTTCCGCGGCGGCGAGCCCCTGCCGTACGACGGACTGGAGGCCACGCGCCGGCTCGCCGAGGCCGATCCGCGGCTCGGCGAGCTGATCGAAGCCAAGGGGCCGCTGCGGCTGCGCCTGCAAGCGCGCCGCAGCCCCTTCGAGTCGTTGCTGCAATCGATCGTGTACCAGCAGCTAAACGGCAAAGCCGCCGCCACGATCCTCGGGCGCGTGCTCGCGCTGTTCCCCGGTAAGCGTTTTCCCGAGCCGGCGGACGTCCTCGCGACGCCGGCTCGCCGCCTGCGCGGCGCCGGCTTGTCGCGAAGCAAGCTCGCGGCCATCCAGGACCTCGCGCGCCACGCGCAGGCGGGCGTCGTACCCGGCTCGGCGGCGCTCGCGCAGCTCGACGACGAGGAGATCGTCGAGCGGCTCACCGTGGTCAGGGGCGTGGGGCGCTGGACGGTCGAGATGATGCTCATCTTCCGGCTCGGCCGCCCCGACGTGCTGCCCGTGACCGACTACGGCGTGCGCAAGGGCTTCCAGCGGGCCTTCGGCAAGCGCAAGCTGCCGGAGCCGGCGGAGATCGAGAAGCGCGGGAGGCTGTGGCGTCCGTGGCGGTCGGTGGCGAGCTGGTACCTCTGGCGGGCGAACGACGGCTGAGGCGCTGAGAGGCGGCGATCCCGACCCCGACCCCGACCCCGACCCCGACCCCGACCCCGACCCCGACCCCGACCCCGACCCCCGACCCCGACCCCCGACCCCCGACCCTACACCCCCACCGCTTCGAGCAGCTCTTCCATCACCGGCCGCAGGATCACCGGCACCAGCCCCCCGCCGCCCACGATGTTGACGATGCGGCTCTTCGATCCCCGCCGCACGGCCCCCGTCGGTCGCGGTTCCACGCCGAGGTTCGTGTACGCCGAGACGTCCACGTACCAGTCCAGCCACACGGGCTCGCCGTCTCCGGCCACCAGGTGGCGCTGCGTCGCGAGCTCCACGCGCTCCTGCACGACGTAGCCGCCGCGCTGCGCGCAGTGCTCGAGGAGATCCTGCCAGGACACCTCGCGCGCCTCCGCCGTGCCCAGGATGTCCCGCGCGCGCTGCTGGCCGGACTCGGTCTCGATCTCGTCGCCCAGCAGCACGCTCGTGCCGCCGTAGCCCCAGCTCCGCTTGAGCACCAGCCGCCTGGGGTTCGCCTGGGCGAACGCGAGCAGGTTCGCGACTGCGGCGCCGGAGGGGTCGGGCGTCGGCGCCCGGCCGAGGCGCCGCGACCAGGGAATCGTGGCCGCCGCCGCGAGCTCGTCCGGCTCGAAACCGATCGCGTGTGCGAGCGCTGGCTCGGCGGCGGCGGCTGACAGCTCGGCAAAGACCGATTTCATCTCGAGCTGCGAGTTGACCGGGTTCAGCAGGTGGTGGCGAGCCGGCTCGCGCGCGATGCGCCCGAGGGCGCTCGCGGGCTCGATGCGACGGGCGAAGACGTGCCGGTAGATGAGATCCAGCGGCTTGCCGAGCAGCGTCGCACGGCCTTGCTCGTCGAGCCCGATCTGGTCGGGGGTGCACCGGTGGGCTTCGAGGCCGGCGGCGTTGAAGGAGCGGCAGAGCGCGGCGAGCTCGGTGCTCTGCGGATCCTGGGCACGCGCCACCATCGCCATGCGGGCGCCGTCGCCGCGGCCGCCCAGCCGCTCGTGGTGCGCGAGCAGCGAGCGCCGCAGGTCGTCGGAGTTCGAGCCGTTGCGGCGGGCGAGCGCGTCGATGCGCTCGCGCGAGAGTCCTGCCAGCCCTCCCACGGCCCGCAGGAAGGCTTGGGCCGCAACGTCGGAGTAGGCCTGCATGGCGGGAATGGTGGCGTTCATCTCCAGCGGCCGATCGACGCCGGCCGAGTCGGTGAAGAGGTCGGCGCGCGCGATGGCCACGTATTCGCCCTCGCGCCATGTCAGATCGCAGAGCTCGCGCTCCCAGGGCGACAGGCCGGCGAGCAAGGCATCGGCCTCGGAGCGGCCGATACCGCCGAGGTGGTAGCGCAGGGTGCGCACGATCCCCCGCAGCAGCCGGTGAGCCAAGTCGGCGCGCGCACGCTGTCGCTCGGGCTCGTCCACCACCGCTGTGAGCGCGGGCGGAATGGCCTGCGGAGCCCCGTCGCGCAGGACCGAGAGGCCGCCCTCGAACGCGAGGCGCGCGTACTCGCGCGAGAGGCCGGTCAGCCGTGGCTTGCCGAGGCCGGCGAGCCAGACACGGAAGCGCTCTTCTGCTAGATTCGGCGGGCTCAATCGGTCCGAGACTATAGCTTCACGGGGTGAACGATGGCGACATTCAGCGGCGGTAAGCTCGTGGCGAAGATGCTGAAGGAAGAGGGCGTGAAGGCCATCTTCACCCTCTCCGGGCTCCACGTGGCGCCCATCTACGCCGGCTGCGTGGACGAGGGTATCGCGGTCGTGGACACGCGCCACGAGCAGGGCGCGGCGCACGCAGCGGACGCGTACGCGCGGCTCACCCGCGGCGTGGGCGTGGCGGTGGTCACGGCCGGTCCCGGCGTTACCGACGCTCTCACCGGGGTCGCCAACGCCTTCGCCGCCAACAGCCCCATGATCCTGCTGGGTGGCGCTGCCCCCACCTTCAACGCGGGTCGCGGCTCGCTGCAAGAGATCGAGCAGGTGGATCTCTTCCTGCGCATCACCAAGTGGGCCGACCGGATACCCGAGGGCAAGCTCATCCCGGCCTACCTGGCGCGCGCTTTTCGGATCGCGCTGTCGGGCCGCCCCGGACCCGTGTTCCTCGAGATCCCCTTCGACATGCTGATGCAGGAGGTGGACGAGACCGAGGCGCCCATCCCCACCGGCTACCGCACGCGCGCGCGGTCGCCCGGCGATCCGAAGCTCATCGAGGAGGCGGCGGCCTTGCTTGCCAAGGCCGAGCGCCCGGCGGTGATCGCCGGCAGCTCGATCTGGTGGGACGACGCCCCGGCCGCCCTGTCCGCCTTCGCAGAGAAGGCGGGCGTACCGGTGTATCTCAACGGCGCCGGCCGCGGCTGCCTCCCGGCCGCGCACCCGAACTTCTTCCAGCAGACGCGCAAGGAGGCCCTCGGCGACGCCGACGTCGCGCTCATCATGGGCACCCCGCTCGACTTCCGCCTCGGCTACGGCGCCGAGCCGACGTTCACCAAGACCGCACGGCTGATCCAGGTCGACATCGATCCCACCGAGATCGGCCGCAACCGCGCCATCACGGTGGGCATCCCGGGGGATTCGCGCTCGGCGCTCGAGCAGCTGACGGCGGCGCTCCCCAAGGCGGCGCCGGCGCGCGCCAAGCACCTCGCTGCCTTGCGCGAGAAGGAGCAGGCCAAGATCGAGAAGTTGCGGGTGATGTGCCAGTCCGACCAGACGCCGCTCCACCACTTCCGCGTCGCGTGGGAGCTGTCGGAGGTGGCGAAGCGCGCGGGCGACAGCGTCTTCGTCGCGGACGGCGGCAACTTCGTCGCCATGGCGGCCAAGGTGATCGAGCTCGGCAAGCCGGGTCACTGGCTCGACCCCGGGCCGCTGGGCTGTCTAGGTGTCGGTGCGCCGTTCGCGGTCGCCACCAAGACGCTCTACCCGGACCGGCACGTCTTCGTGATCCAGGGCGACGGTTCGTTCGGCCTGAACGGCTTCGACTTCGAGACCGCGGTGCGCTTCAAGCTGCCGATGGTCGCCGTCGTCGGCAACGACGCGGCCTGGGGTCAGATCCGCCTGCCGCAGATCGGCATGTTCGGGCCAGACCACTCGCCCGGCACGGCGCTCCTGCCCACCCGCTACGACAAGGTCGTCGAGGCCTTTGGCGGCGTGGGTTGGCACGTCGAGCGCCCCGAGCAGCTCCGGCCCGCGCTGGACGCGGCCGTCGCCTCGGGCAAGGTCGCCTGCGTGAACGTGATGATCGATCCCGAAGCGCCGATGACCTCGGGCGCCATGGGGTACGCGCTGTGATCGACCGCAACCGCTTCCGCCTCGAGCGCAGCCGCGCCGCGCTCCTCGTGATCGACGTGCAGGAGCGCCTCGCAGCGGCCATGCCGCGTGAGGACTACACCGCCGCGCTCGCCAACATGGTGCGCTGGGTGGAGGGCGCCAAGATACTCGGCGTGCCGATCTTGTGGACCGAGCAGTACGTGAAGGGCCTCGGTCCCACGGTGCCCGAGTTGAAGGCCGCGCTCGGCGCGCGGGCACAGCCGGCCGAGAAGGTGCTCTTCAGCTGCCTGGTCGACCCCATCGTCGAAGGGCTCGAGGGCAAGACGCAGGTCGTGTGCGTGGGCATGGAGACGCACGTGTGCGTCTTCCAGACCGTGCGCGACCTGGCCGAGCGGGGCGTCGCGGCCTTCGTCCCCCAGGATGCGGTCGTCTCACGCACCCGGGCCAACTGGCAGGCCGGGCTCGACCTCGCGCGCCAGCTCGGTGCGACGGTCACGTCCACGGAGGCTGGCCTCTTCGACCTCACGCAGCGCGCCGGCACCGACGAGTTCAAGGCGATCTCGAAGCTCGTGAAATAGAGCCTTGCGGCTCCGCTATCGACACCTCATCAAGGGCGCGTTGATCCGGCCGGCCTACCGGCAGTTCTGGGGCGTCCGCGAGCTGGGAGGCACCCGCGACGGCGAGGGGACCGTCGAGGAGATCGTCGGGCTTCTTCGCGGTGGTCAGCTCTTGCCTCGCGATCTCGTGTGGATCGACGGCGGCTGGGAGTGGATCGCCGACTCCGAGCAGTTCTCGAGTGTCTGTGCACCGCTGCTGCGCCGCGAGGGAATCACGCGGGCCATCGAGGCGGCCGTGCCCTACCTCTTTCTCGTCGCGGCGGTCGGGGTGACGGAGGCCGGCCCCGCACAGCACTGGTTGGCACACAGCTCGCTGCTCTCGGCCGCGGTTCTCGTTCCGATCTTCGTGATCTTCAGCTTCTTGCACGTCTGGGCGCTGAACCGGCGCTGAGCTGGAGGCGGCGGGGCCGGGTCTCGTTTACCCTTTCTTTACGCGGCGACCGTGAATCCGGCAGCCTGGCGGAGCGTCTCTCCCTGCAGAAGGAGGACGCCAACATGAAAGCGCTTCTCGCCGCCGTCGCACTGTCGCTCGCTCCCGCTGCTTACGCCCATCCCCGGGTCGTCGTCGCACCGTGCGGCCCCGCGTTCTACGCGAGGCCCGTCAGGCGCGGGGTCTTCGTGCCCCGCCGCTTCTTCCCCGGGCGGTACTTCGGATTCCACCGGTTCGCCCGTCGCTTCCGCTAGGCCGCGCTAAGGATACGTGTAGTCGGCCGCCAGGCTCGCCGTGCCTTCGCCGCTCGAAGGCACGGCGATCGTTTGATCGGGCGGCACGCTGATCAGGTCTCCGGCGCTCGGTACGAGGGTCGTCTCGAAGCTCCCCGCCAGATCGACGAGTGCGTTCGCGTCGTAGCTGCCGGCGTGAATCTGCTGGAACGTGAGCGTCGCGGTGGTGGAACCGGCCGGCGCGAGCGTGAGGAGCGTGCGGGAGGGCGTGCAGCTGCCCGTCGCGCAGGGCATGTCGGAGAGAATCACCCATACGTCGGTGGGGTTCGCGAGCGGCGAGGCCCAGCTCACCGTCGCCGCGAGCTCCGGCAGCGATGGCCAGTCCGCGCTCGCCGCCACCGGCGTCGCATCTTGCGGGAAGGGGACCGGGAGGGTGCGTTTCTCCTCGCGCGTCGCGGTCCAGATGAGGTGCTCCTGGCCGTTGACGTGCGCGTTGAAGACGAGCTGCGTGGGGCTCTCGAAGGTGAAGAGCGCGTCGATGAAGGGGCAGCCGCCGTTCTCCTGAATGCAGCCGCCATCCACGTAGAGGCAGGCGTTCGACTGCGCGCAGAAGTGGTACACGCCGGCGTCCTCGTCGCAGTCCATGAGGACCGTGGTGGTGTCGCGCAACACGCCCTGGAAGTAGCCGCCGTTGCGGTAGACCAGGGTGGGGCCGTCCGGCAGATCCTCGACCGCGAAGCCGTAGCGCAAGCTGTTCTGCGCATCGAGGTCCACCCGTCCGAAGAGCCAGTGGGCGTCGGCCGCGCGGAAGTCCATCGCCAGCTCCGGGAAGCTTCCGAGGGGCGTCTGCGCCGCCTGTCCGCTCCACAGGCCTGCCATGCGGGCGAAGATCCCGAGCCCCGCCACCATTCCGGCATCGCGGCCGGTTCGCCCGCCGGCGTCCGGCGGCCCACCATCGTGGCCCGAGGGGGTCGCGCTGCAGGCGCACAGGGCCGAGGCAAGGAGGAGCGTTCGCGTGCCGCGCAAGTAGCAACGGGCGGCCGAGCGCGCAACCGCGGCAGGCGCGACGGCCTCGCGGCCGTCAATACGGGCAGGAGCCCACGTCGGAGCAGACGGCCACCGGGTACCAGTTCCAGACGTCGAGGCTCTGTCCCGGATTGGCCTCGAGCACGAGGAGCATCAGGTAGTCGTCGTGATCGCCCGCCGGCACGGTGACCGACAACGTGCCTTGCTGGCCGTTGCTCAGCGAGTTCACGTCGAGGCTGTAGCTGATCTGGCTCGCGGGGCTCGTGGGATAGTCGAAAGCATAGGGCACCACGACGAAGGGCTGGGTCGCTTGGTCCGACCACCCGGTGACCGTGAAGTCGAAGGTCTGACCCGCGCCCACCTGCACCGTGGTGGGGCTGACCGAGACCGTCGCGAACGGCTCGTCGGCCTCGGGCACGCAGGGGGATTCGTTCCCCGCGGCAGCCGCGGAGTTCGACCAGATGCGCTGCACGAAGCCGAATGGCTCCTCGAGGTAGTTCCAGACGCAGATGTCGCCAACCTCGCCGCCGATTCCGATCCACGGACTCGTGCCATCGGTGATGGCATAGCCGCCCCGCAAGCTGCCGCCGGGCGGGTAGGGGTCGGTCGCCGCCTCGATCAACTCGTGGCTCGCGCTCGTCTCCACTTCGGCGAGGTCCGTCAGGTCGTCGTAGGCGGGACTGACCGGACAATCCGGCAGCACCGCGTAGACGACGTCGTTGCACTTGGCGCTCGAGCCGCTGAAACCGCTCGTATACGAGTGGTAGCCGCCATAGGACGAGCAGCTCCCGTCGGTGAAGGTCGTCGTCTCCGGATAGAAGAAGAAATAGACCGTGTTCCCGTTGGGCGTCGGGAAGTTCGTAGGCGGGTTCTTGATCAGGCTGCACAGCTCGTTGGTGATCGCGTTCGGGTTCGTGTTCGCGCCCGGCGCCGCGGTCGACAGCTCGACCAGGTCCACCGTCCCGGTGCCCACGCCGTAGTCGGCGCCCACCGTGGTGAGCCAGCTCGACTGCAGCAGGCTCGTCATGTAGCTCTCGATGGCGCCGCGGTTGGCCTGGTCCGGATTGGTGTAGTTGGCGTAGGTGATCACCACGGCCTCGGGGTTCGGCAGGATCGAGCCGCCCTGTCGCGTGACCTGGGGGTAGGCCGGGTGCGGCGCCGGGAAGGTGCCGTTGCCCACGGGGCCGAGGCCGTCACTCGTGGCCTGCGGCTCGCAGACGCCCGGGTTCGGCGTGGTGAGCCCCTTGTCCACGAAGGGCGCGCAGACCTCCGGCGCCGCGCAGGATGGGCCGGCGACGCCGGTCTGGTCGCAGGCGGGCAGGCAGCTGTCGCGCGGTGCGGCCGTGCCGCTGAGGCTGCAGATTCCCCCGGCCGCGCAGGTGCCGCACGCACCGCCGAGCGGCGCGCACGGCTGGCCGATCGCGGCCTGCCCGGTCCTCGTACAGATCCCCGTCAGGCCGGTTGAGCCGGCGTAGGGGAGACACTGACCGTCGGCGGTGCCAGCCGAATTGCACGGCTGGTAGGCCGCCGCCGTCGCGTCGCAGGGGTTCAGCTCGCAGGCGCTCGTCGTGAGGCCGCCGTCCGGCAAGGCGAGCGAGCCGGCCCCGGCCACGCACCAGGTTTCGGGATCCTGGCAATCGGCGGACGTCGTGCATGGCTGGAGGCAGGTGCCCGCGTCCGCACCGGGCAGCTCCACGCAGGCGTAGCCCTGGTCACAGGTGTCCCCGGGCCCGGCGTCGAGCGCGGCGCAGGGCTCGAGGTCGCGCGGCGCGCGGCAGTGAAGGGACACGGGGTCGCAGATGACGCTCGCACCGGCGTCGAGGATCGGGTTGTACGAGCAGCTGCTGCGCATCGAACCGATGCCGGGGTCGGCGACCTGGCAGGCGCAGCCCGCGCTGCCGTCCTGGAAGAACACGTAGCTCTCTCCCGGGGGGCAGCCCGCGTCGGGCAGGTCGCCCCCGCCCACGCCCGGACAGCCCGCCGTGCCCGACGTCGAGCTGCCGCTGCTGGTACCCGCGGAGCCCGAGGTGCCGCCACCGGTGGAGGAGCCTTCGGTGGTTCCCGTCGTGCCGCCGGACGAGCTGGCGGCGGCCGTGCTTCCGCCGGAGGCGCCGGACGAGCCATGGCCCGTCGAGCCGCCCGTGGATCCATGCTGTGCGCCGGTGGTTCCGGACGTCGAGGCGCTGCCGGACGAGCTGGACGAAGCGCCGGTCGAGGTGCTCGACGAGCCCGTCGACGCCGCGCCCGTGGAGCGGCCGCTGGTCGCGCCGCCCGAAGAGGTCGTGGCGGAGCCGGTGCCTCCATTGTTACCGCAGCCCAGACCTACCGCGAGCCCGGCGCACAGCGCAGCGAGGAGACTCGGACGCCAGCGGTCGTTCACTTGGCCCTCGTGGTCGAAAGAGAACGGTGACGCTACACCGCTCCGGAGGGCCGTTCAATCGCGGGCCGCCGCGAACCGCCGGGTCCGCTTGATCGATTTCGAGCCACCCGCTGTCCCAGATCGGCTCAGCGCCGACGCGCGCTGCTCACGTTTCGGTGATTTAGGGCCTGGCGCGCCACTTGCTCTCATTGCCGGTCGAAGGCCGTCTCACCCACCGGAACGGAGCACCGCCATGACCGATGCGCCTCGTGAGAAGCACGATCTCGTCCTTCCTCCAGGCACCTACGCCTACATGCAGGACGTCACCAAGGGCGTGATCAAGACGTACACGGGCCCTACCGTGATCAATCCCACCGCCCAGGAGGTGCCCATCGTCTACGACCCGAAGCGGGGCGCCTTCTCGAAGGACGTGACGCTCGAGGAGGCGATCCGTCGGGCGATCGTGGCGGTCGAGGGATACTACGTGCAGCTCCTCAATCCGGCGAAGGGAAACAAGCACCCCGAAGATGGAACGACCCAGCCGAGTGCCGAGCTCGACGTGGGCCGCAAGATCGTGATCCCCGGGCCCGCCATGTTCCCGCTGTGGCCGGGACAGGCGGCAGAGGTGATCCGGGGCCACCACCTGCGCTCGAACCAGTACCTCCTCGTGCGCGTCTACAACGAGGACGAGGCCCGGCAGAACTGGGGCTCGGCGATCGTCAAGCCCGCCGGGCATGCCGAAGGAGAGGTTGCCCCGCCGAGCCGCGGCGGATCGGCCATTCCATTGCCAGGCGATCTCACCGTCGGCAAGCTCATTACCATCCGAGGCACCGACGTGTCGTTCTACATCCCGCCCACCGGCATCGTGGTCGTCCCGGAGCGGCACGACGCCGCCGGGCGGCCGGTGTACGTGCGCGAGGCCCTCACCCTCGAGCGGCTGGAGTACGCGATCCTCTGCGACGAGGATGGCCACAAGCGCTACGAGAAGGGCCCCACGGTCGTCTTTCCGAACCCCACCGAGCGCTTCGTCGAGGCGCCCGAGAGCGGGGCGAAGAAGTTTCGCGCCATCGAGCTCAGCGAGATTCAGGGCATCCACCTGAAGGTCATCGCCGACTATCAGGATCCGGACGGCGCCGCCCACCAAGCTGGCGACGAGCTGTTCGTCACCGGCAAGGACACGGCGATCTACTACCCGCGCGAGGAGCACTCCGCGATCAAGTACGACGGCAGGATCAAGCATTTCGCGACCGCCGTGCCAGAGGGAGAAGCGCGCTACGTGCTCCACCGGCTGACCGGCGAGATCCATATGGTGCACGGACCGGCGATGCTGTTGCCCGACCCACGCCACGAGGTCATCGTGCGGCGGGTGCTCTCCGACCAGCAGGTCGCCCAGTGGTACCCCGGCAACGCGGAGGCGCTCGATTACAACCGCGCACTGCGCTCCACGCTGGCCCGTGCGCCCGCGTCGCAGAGTGCGGCGCCGGCCGTCAAACTTGCGCCGCGCCCAAGGGTGGTGGGCGAAGCCGACGCGTCGGCTTCGGCGCCCGCCGGCGAGCCGACGTTCGTCGGGGAGGAGTTTGCCCGCTCTGGCAGCTACGTGCCGCCGCGGTCGATCACGCTCGAGACCAAGTACCAGGGCGTGCCGACGGTGGAGGTCTGGACCGGCTACGCGGTGATGGTGGTGAGCAAGAGCGGGAGGCGGCGCGTCGAAATCGGCCCGAAGGCCGTGCAGCTGGAGTACGACGAGGGTTTCGAGGTGCTGCGGCTGTCGACCGGCAAGCCCAAGAGCACCGCCGCGCTCCTCGACACCGTGTACCTGCGCGTCTTGAACAACCACGTCACCGACGTCCTCACGGTGGAGACGGCGGATCACGTGCAGGTGGAGCTCGGGCTCGGCTACCGGGTGAACTTCGAGGGTGCCGAGCCCACCCGCTGGTTCGCGGTGGAGAACTACGTGAAGCTGCTGTGCGACCACGTCCGGTCGGTGCTGCGCGGCCGGATCCGGCGGCTCACCGTCGAGGCGTTCTACGAGGGGGCCACGGACATCCTGCGCGACCTCGTGCTCGGCACGGCGGCCGATGGCGGCGGGCGACCCGGGATGGCGTTCCCGGAGAACGGGATGCGCGTCTCGGACCTCGAGGTCCTCGGCGTGACCATCGCGGACGAGGGCATTCGCCAGCTTCTCGACGAGGCCCAGCACGCGGTGGTCCAGACGAACATCCAGCTCGCCGCCGGCCGGCGCGACCTGGCCGTCACCAAGGAACGCGAGGCAGTCCTCTGCGAGGAGGCTGCGGCCCGTGCGGCGACGCTGCAGCGCCGCAACGAGCTCGAGCGCGGCGTGGCGGAGAGCGATCTCTCGGTGGCTCTCTTGAAGCTCGGAAACCAGCTCCAGGAGCTCGAACGGCAGCGAGATGTCGCGTTAAAGGACGCCGAGCGCAGCCGCGTGGGTTTCGACGCCGAGCTGCAGCGAGAGAAAGATCGGAGAGAATTGGAGTTGCGGCTCGCTGCCGAAGCTCAATCCCAGCAGGTCGCATTGCTCGAGGCCGAAGCGCGATCGGTGGCCGCGCGTTTCTCGGCGCTCAAGGGCGAAGGCGGCTTCTCGGAGGCTCTGCTGGCCCTGAGCCACGACGAGACCCTCGCCAAGGTGGCGGAGGCCTGGAGCATCCAGCGCGTCATCGGCGGCGAGAGCGTGAGCGACGCGCTCGCGAAGGTGTTCGCGGGCACGCCGCTCGAGAAGCTCGCGCGGAAGCTCGCCCTGAACGCGCCGAGGACCGGAACGGCGGCGGCCGGCAGCCAGCCCGATTGAGG
>DATJNL010000225.1:0-2625 GCA_035508175.1 Myxococcales bacterium | reverse complement strand
ATGACGCGAGCCCCACGACCCTCCTTGACCTCCCATCCCCGAAAGCATAGTTTCCGCCCCTCTTTTCCTGCACTTTCGGAGCATTTTCGATGAATCGCCGCGTCCTTCTTCCCCTGCTCGCCTTCTCCGCTACCCTCTTTTCCTTCCCGGCCGTGGCCGAGACCAAGGTCGCCGTCGTCGATCTCCAGCGCGCCCTCAACGAAGTGGCCGACGGCCGCGCCGCGAAGGCCAAGTTGAAGAAAGAGTTCGACGTCCGCCAGAAAGAGCTCGACGACAAGCAGGAAGAGCTCAAGAAGATGCAGGCCGATCTTCAGGCCAAGGGCGACGCCATGAGCGAAGACGCGCGACACAAGGCCCAGCAGGACATGGACCAGAAGCTGATGGACGTCAGCCGGCTCTATGCCCAGCTCCAGAAGGAGCTGACGCAGAAGGAGCACGACGCGACCAAGGGCATCTTCGCGAAGATGGTCACGATCGTGAAGGGAATCGCCGAGAAGGAGGGGGTGGCGATGGTCTTCGAGAAGACCGACTCCGGGTTGTTCTACGCCCAGCCCTCGCTCGATCTGACCAACGAATTGATCCGCACGTACAACGCCGGAAGCAACAAAGGAGCGGACAGCGCGTCGGCGCAGTGACCGGGTACTCGCTTCGAGAGCTCGCCGAGCTCGCGGGAGCCGGGCTCGTCGGCACTGATCGCCGCATCACGGGCATCGCGACGCTCGACGCCGCCGGACCTGACGAGCTCGCCCTCTTTCATCATCCTCGCTACCGCCATGCCTTCGGCAAGACGCGCGCCGGGGCAGTGGTCGTCCGACCAAAGATCGCTGTTGCCCTCGGCGACGGCGAACGCAGCGGTCGCGCGCTGCTCGTCTCCGACGAGCCTTACCTGTCTTTCGCAAGGATCGCCTCGCGTTTCCATCCTCCGGCCGAAGCGCTCGCCGGAGTCGACCAGCGCGCCTTCGTCGATCCCACTGCGACAATTGATCCCACCGCGGAGATCGGCCCGTTCGCGTTCGTGGGGGCGGGAGCGCGAGTCGGGGCCCGCGCGGCGCTTTCCCCCCTGAGCTACGTCGGCCCGCGGGCCGCCGTCGGAAGCGACTGCCGGCTGCACCCGGGGTCGGTGGTCGCCGAGGGCTGTCTCCTGGGAAATCGTGTGATTCTTGGGGCGGGAGCGGTGGTGGGCAGCGATGGCTTCGGCTACGCCTTCGACGCGAAGCGCCGCGTGCATCTCAAGATGCCGCAGATTGGCATCGCGCGCATCGAGGATGACGTCGAGATCGGCGCCAATACCTGCATCGATCGCGCGACGCTCGGTGAGACCGTCATCGGAACCGGCAGCAAGCTCGACAACCAGGTGCAGGTCGCCCACAACGTTCGGATCGGACCGCTCTCGATCCTCTGTGCGCAGGCAGGGGTCGCGGGCTCCGCCACCCTTGGGCGCGGGGTGGTTCTCGGCGGGCAGGTCGGCGTCATCGGTCACATCGAGGTCGGGGACGGCGCCAAGATCGGCGCCAAGGCAGGGGTGATGTCCGACGTCCCCCCGGGCGAGACCCAAACAGGCGCGCCTGCCCTGGCCCACCCACGGTTTCTCAGAATGATCGCCGCGGAGCAGCGACTCCCAGAGATGCTCCGCCGCCTTGCCGAGCTCGAGACCCGGGTGCGAGAGCTCACTCCACTGCAACAGCAACAGCGCCGCCCTCGAGCGCGGCGGCGAAAGACCGTGCGCAGCACGGAAGGCTGACGGATTACTCGAGGCGAGCGTCAGCGGCACATGTAGGTGTCTTGACTCCATCTGGTGTGGCGTGTTTCAAGCGGCGCGGTTTGCGCGAGCGGTCAGAGCCCGGGCCGCCTCACGAGGGAGTCGTCAAATGCGAAGAAGAATGCTTCTGTGCGCCGGAACCGCGGCGCTGCTCAACTGCGGCGGAGCCTCGGACGCGATCTACATTCGCGCTGTGTCGGCTCCGTTCACCACGCCGAGCGGGACCAACTGTCCGAGCACCACGACCGGAACGACGGTGACGGCGACGAACGAGGGTACCCTCGGGAACGCGACCATCTTCCTGGCCCCGAACAACGTGGCGCTGCTGGATCCGACTTCGCAGGGGACCACGCTTCTCCAGGGGACGCAGAACGGCAGCAACTACGCGTTCAGCGGCAAGATCATCGATGACAGCAAGAGCGCCAGCAACGAGACGCTCACCGAGGACGACCTGACCGTGAGCTTGACCGTCAATGGCAACGCGGTCAGTGGCACCGCGAGCGTCGAGGAGAAGGTCACCTGCGAGAGCGGCTGCACCGGTGTGCAGAACTCGGATTGCGTGTCGACCTCACAGTTCCAGGGGACCATCGTCCCTGGCGTCCAGAACCAGACCACGCTGCCAAACTGAGCTCTGCGAGACCACGGAGAATCCCATGAACAACTCGGCTATGAAGCTGGCACTTGCCGCGCTCTCCGTCGCTGCCTGCAGCGGCGGATCGGGCGTGAAGTACTTCGTCGTGGGCGGCGGACAGTTCACCGTGCCGCAAGGGACGAACTGTGGCGGCCTCTCCAACGGGGCCTGCACCATCGCCACCGGTGGCTTCAGCAGCTGCACCGAGACCTCCACCGAGGATCTCGAGGCCCAG
>DATJNL010000224.1:0-22149 GCA_035508175.1 Myxococcales bacterium | reverse complement strand
TCTTGGTGAAGACGCCGCCCGCTGTCTCCACGCCCAGGGAGAGCGGCGTCACGTCCAGCAGGAGCACGTTCTTCACGTCGCCTCTGAGCACCGCGCCCTGAATGGCAGCCCCCACCGCCACCACCTCGTCCGGGTTCACGCCCTTGTGCGGCTCCTTGCCGAAGAAGCGCTTCACCACCTCCTGCACCTTCGGCATGCGCGTCATGCCGCCGACGAGGATCACCTGGTCGACCTGCTGCACCGTGACCCCGGCGTCCTTCAGGCAGATCTTGCAGGGCTCGAGCGTGCGGTCGATGAGGTCGCCCACCAGCTCCTCGAGCTGGTCGCGCGTGAGCGTCTCGACGAGGTGCTTCGGCCCCGTCGCGTCCGCGCAGATGAAGGGCAGGTTGATCTCGGTCTCGGTGGCCGACGACAGCTCGTGCTTGGCGCGCTCGGCCGCCTCCTTGAGCCGCTGCAGCGCCATGCGGTCCTTCTTGAGGTCGATCTGGTTCTGGTCCTCGAAGCGCTTGGCGAGCCAGTCGATGATGCGCTGGTCGAAGTCCTCGCCGCCGAGGAACGTGTCGCCGTTGGTGGCCTTCACCTCGAACACGCCGCTGTTCAGCTCGAGGATCGAGATGTCGAAGGTGCCGCCGCCGAGGTCGTAGACCGCGATCTTCTCGGTCGCGGCCGTCTTCTGGCGGTCGAGGCCGTAGGCGAGCGCGGCCGCGGTGGGCTCGTTGATGATGCGCAGGACGTCCAGGCCGGCGATGCGGCCGGCGTCCTTGGTGGCCTGCCGCTGGCCGTCGTTGAAGTACGCGGGGACGGTGATGACGGCCTCGGTGACGGGCTCACCGAGATAGTCCTCGGCCGTCTGCTTCATCTTCATCAAGATCATCGCCGAGATCTCGGAGGGGCTGTAGGCCTTCTGCCGCACCTCCACCCAGGCGTCGCCGTTCTCGTTCGTGATGACCCGGTAGGGCACGAGCGCCGCCGACTTCTTGACCTCGGGGCTGTCGAACTTGCGCCCGATGAGTCGCTTCACCACGTAGATGGTGTTGTCGGCGTTCGTGATGGCCTGCCGCTTGGCGATCTGACCCACGAGCCGCTCGTCGGTCTCCGTGATGGCGACCATCGACGGCGTGGTGCGGCTGCCTTCGGAGTTGGGGATGACCATCGGCTCGCCGCCTTCCATGACGGCGACGCAGCTGTTGGTGGTTCCCAGGTCGATCCCGATGACTTTGCTCATGACGCGCTCTCCCCCTTCGCTTCAGATTCCTCACCGCCTTCGTCCGGCACGGCCGCCGGCGCGGTCGAGACCACGACCATCGCGGGGCGGAGGAGCCGGTCGTGCAGATGGTACCCCCGCACGATTTCCTGCGCCACCGTGTTCGGCGGGAGCTCGGCGCTCTCGACGCGCTGCACCGCCTCGTGCCGGTTGGGATCGAACGGCTGGCCCTTGGCCGAGAAGCCTTTCACGCCGAACTTGGCCAGCGTGTCCTCGAGCAGCTTGCGGGTCGCCGCGATCCCCTGTGCCAGCGCCTGATCGGGCGCGGTGCCCGCGTGCTCGAGCGCGCGGTCGAAGTTGTCGAGGACCGGCAGCAACTCCTTCACCAGCTTGCCGATCGCGAACTTCTCGGCCTCTTCTCGTTCGCGGGCCGCCCGCTTCTTGTAGTTGTCGAGGTCGGCCACCGCGCGGAGCTGGCGCTCGTGCGTGTCCTTCAACCGCTCGAGCGTTTCTTTGGCGCGCTCGACCGAGAGCTCGAGGGTGGCCTTGGTCTCCTTCAGCTCGGCCGTGAGCGCCTCGACGCTCTTCGCCTCTTCCTCGACGGTCTCCTCGGCCGCCGCGACGGCCACCTCCACCGGCAGCTCCCCGGCGGGCTTGGCCGAGTGGCGCTCCACGCTCTCGAGGGCGGCGCGAATGACGTCGTCCGCGACGTCCGCTTCGAAGTGACCCTTGCCGCCGGCCGGCTTGTCCTGGGAATCACCCATGATTTCCGAGTTTGTCACAGCCTCGCTGGAGGAAGCAACGGCGTCAATGTTCGGAAAGGACCTTCGTCACCGTGCGGGCGGTGAAGTCCACGAGCGGGATGACGCGGCCGTAATCCATGCGCGTCGGCCCGATGACGCCGACCGCGCCCAGCACCTGCCCGTGCGCCGCGTACGGGGAGGTGACCACGGCCACCCCGGCGTCCTGGCCGACGTCGCTCTCGGCGCCGATGAAGATCTGCAGGGCGCGTGCTTGCGCGGTTTGCTCGAAGATCGAGAGCAGCCGCTGCTTCTCCTCCAGCGCGACGAAGAGCGAACGGATCCGCCCGAGATCGAGGTCGGGCGCCTCGAGGAGACTCGATTGACCCGAGAGCAGGAGCTCGGGCGACGCCGCGGCGGCCACCACGGTCTGCACGAGTGCCAGCGCCTTTTCCAGCAACCGATCGTACTGCTCCTTCTTGAGCTCGATCTCCCGCCGCAGGCGCTCGCGAACCTCCTCCACGCCGTGCTCGGCGAGGAGGGCGTTCAGCGTTCGCGTCGCGCGCGCGAGCTCCGCGGCCGTGACCGGGAAATCGACCTCGAGGAGCTTGTTGAGGACGAGCCCCTCTTGCGTGACGACCACCGCGAGGATGCGCTCGCCGGACAGCCGCAGCAGATCGATCTGCTTGAGGCGCGAGGGCGAGGGCCGCGGCGTCGCGACGACCCCCGCGTGCCGCGACAGGGCGTGGAGCAGACGCGAGGCCTCCTGCAGCATCGGCTCGAGGTCGCCCGGGCCGGCGCAGGAGCGCTCGATGAGACGGCGCTCCTCGGCGTCGGGCTCCCGGACCGACACCAGCGCATCGACGTAGTACCTGTAGCCCTGGTCGGTGGGCCGGCGGCCCGCCGACGTGTGCGGCTTCTCGAGCAGGCCCTGACTCTCGAGGTCCGCCATGACGCTGCGCACCGTCGCGGGCGAGACTTCGCAGCGCGGCGCCACCGTCTGCGAGCCCACCGGTTCCCCCGAGCGGATGTAGTCCTCGACGATGGCGCGGAGGATCTGGGCCTCGCGCTCGCCGAGCTCCTTCTGATCGGGGGAGACCATGGGGCGCCAATTGTAGTGCGAAGCCGCGGGCTTTCAACCGGCCTCGTCAGCGCCTCGCCCGCCGGCCTTGGCCCGGGCGGCACGGCGTGCGCTAGGATGGTCGAGGAAGGGAGGCGCACACATGAAAACCCGCATCCTGTGGTGGCTCGCCTGCGTGGCCGTGGTCTGCTCGTCCACCTCGGCCCTGGCGATCGACTGGGGCATCGGCCTCGAGGGCGCCGGGACGCTCAGCCTGGCCCGGAGTCTCCCGAGCGGCAACGCGATGTCCACCAGCGCGGGAGCCGGCATCATCCTGGAGGAGCGGCTCAGCCTCGCGATCATCGAGCTGACGCTCTGGGAAGACGCGCAGCTGCCCTACACCCTCAACATCAGCACCAGCGATCTCGGCGGCGCGACCAGCGCCCAGTTCATCCCCATCGACGCCGGGCTGAGGCTCGGTTTCGCCCTCGGCATCGTGCGGCCCTACCTCGGCATCCTGGGCAACTACAACATCGCCAACTCGGAGCAAGCCAGCGGCGGCAGTTACGGCGCGCAGAACTTCTGGGGCCTCGGCGGCGACCTCGGCCTCGACATCGCCGTCATCTTCCTGCGCTTCGGCCTCGACCTTCGCGCCTTCTGGAGCGTGAGCGACGTGACGACGGGCGCCCCGGATCTCCCAGGAATCACCACGACGGGCGGCGGCCTGATGCTTCAAGGCCTGCTCTCGGCGCGCTTCTCGTTCTAGGTGAGGGGGCTCCTCGGCGTGGCGCTGCTCCTGGCGCCCGCGTCTGCGTCCGCCTTCGAGGTGGGCCTGGGCGTCGAAGGCGTGGGGACGCTCATGGAAGCGCCGAACCTCTCGAGCGCCCAGATCTCGGGGGGCGCCGGTTTGCTCCTCGAGGAACGGTGGGACGTAGCGCCGCTCGAATGGACGCTCTGGCAGGACGTCCAGTTCCCCTACGACGTGGGGTTCGGCTCCGGATCGATCGGCGCCAGCTTCCTGCCCGACGACCTCGGCCTGCGACTCGGCTTCCACGCCGGCTCGACGCGCCCCTACCTGGGGGCCCTCATCGACGCCAGCTTCCCGACCAGCGGCGGCGGCACGACCTTCGTCGGCCTGGGCGCCGACCTGGGACTCGACATCCCCGTGGGCGCCTTCCGTTTCGGCGTCGAGGCGCGCGCCTTCTGGAACGTGACGGCCTACGACGACGAGAACGGGTTACTCGTCTGCGGCCCTTCCGGTGGTTGCGGTGCGACGCCGTCGCCCAGCACCGCCACGGTGGCCCAGCTGCTGCTGTCGGTCCGCTACGCGTTCCGTCTCTAGATGGACGAGACACGCCGGCAGTTCCTGAGGCTCCTCGGGCTATCGATCGCGAGCGCGTGCGCGCCGGCGTCGCGCTCCCTGCGCCCAGGGGACCGCTGCGCGACCGCGGGACCCTTCGACTACGTCGTCGTGGGATCCGGAGCGGGAGGTGGGCCGCTCGCGTGCAACCTCGCGCGGGCCTGCCGCCGGGTGCTGCTCGTCGAGGCCGGCACCGACCAGCCGCGACCGATCCCCGTGTTTCACGCCCAGGCCAGCGAGGACCCGGCCATGAGCTGGCGCTACTTCGTGAAGCATTACGACGACCCCGCGCGCCAGGCGAGGGATCCGAAGCTCGTGCCCAGCCGGGGCGGCGTCTTCTACCCGCGCGCCGCCGCGCTGGGCGGCTGCACGGCGCACAACGCGCTGATCACGATCTACCCGCACGCGAGCGACTGGGACGGCATCGCCGAGCTCGTGGGCGACCCGAGCTGGAGCGCGGCCCGCATGCGCCGGTACCTCGAGCGCATCGAGGATTGCCGCTACGAAAGCCGTGGCACGCCGGGCCACGGCTTCGGCGGCTGGCTCTCGACCGAGCTTCCCGATCCCGCGCTCGCGATCGGCGACCCCAAGCTCCGGCAGGCACTCCTCGCCGCCGCGGAAGCCTTCGCGCGCGCCTCGGGCGGCGGGCTCGCGGCACGGTGGGGCAGGACGGTCGCCGAGCTCTGGGAAACCCTGCGTGGAGACCTCAATTCCGCGGATCCGGGACGCGACGGCCGCGAGGGGCTCTTCAACCTGCCCCTCGCCACCCGCGGGGGGCGCCGCGCGGGCCCACGCGACTACATCCTGCGGACGGTGGCCGAGGGCTACCCGCTCACCGTGCAGACCGGGGCGCTCGTCACCCGCGTGCTCTTCGAGGGCACCGGTGAGTCGCTGCGGGCCCGGGGCGTCGAGCTGCTCCCCGCCGCTCACCTCTTTCGCGCCGATCCCCGGGCCGCCGTCACCGCGCCCGCGCCCGTGCAGGTGACCGCCCGACGCGAGGTCATCCTCGCCGCCGGAGCGTTCAACACGCCCCACCTGCTCATGCTCTCCGGCGTGGGCCCCGCGGACGAGCTCGCGACCCACGGCATCTCCTTGGTGCGCGACCTCCCGGGCGTCGGCAAGAACCTCCAGGACCGCTACGAAATCAGCGTGGTCACGGAGCTGCCGTCGGACCTCGAGGTGATCGAGAAGTGCAGCTTCGACGAGAGGCTGCCCGACGCCTGCCTGCGCGAGTGGCAGCAGGGCCGCGGGCCGTACACCACCTCGGGCGCCGTGGTCGGCATCGTCAAGCGGTCGGACCCGAAGCTCGCGGACCCGGATCTCTTCCTGCTCGGCCTCCCGGCCCATTTTCGCGGCTACTTCCCCGGCTACGCGAAGCTCCTCGAGGCCGACCACCACCACTTCTCCTGGGTGGTCTTGAAGGCGCACACGCGCAACCGCCGTGGCGAGGTGCGCCTCGGCTCGAAGGAACCGCGGGATCCGCCGGAGATTCACTTCCATTCCTTCGCCGAAGGAGGCGACGAGGACGTGCGGGCGCTCGAGGCGGGCGTCGCCTTCGCGCGCAAGATCACCGCGACCGCCAACTGGATGAAGGTGCTCCCGGGCCGCGTGCAGGCGCAGGAGACCCTGCCGGGTGCCCCGGTCGCCAGCGAGCCGCAAGTGCGTGACTACGTCGAGAGCCAGGCGTGGGGGCACCACGCCTCGTGCAGCTGCCCCATCGGCCGCGACGGCGACCCGCTGGCGGTGCTCGACGGCGACTTCCGCGTGCGCGGGATCCGCGACCTGCGCGTGGTGGACGCCTCGGTCTTCCCGCGCATCCCCGGCTTCTTCATCGCGCTGCCGATCTACCTCGTGGCCGAGAAGGCGACGGACGCCATCCTCCGCGACGCGCCCGCTCACGACTGAGAATCAGCTCCCCGGTGGAGCTCCGCGGCGCTCGAGCAGCCCGAGCAACTCGTCGAGCTCGCCTTCCTCGCGGTCGACCACGAAGCCCACGCGCCGCGCACCGTCGAGGACCGCGATGCAGAACATCGCCATGTCGACCTCCTCGCGCGTCGGCGCCTCATCGGGGTGATCCTCGAGAATGTGACGAAGCTTGCCGGTGACCGCGGCGAAATCGCGAAAGGCGACGGCCTGCGGGAGCGAGGCGAGGGGGCCCGTGTGCAGCGTATCCGGTGCGAAGGCGAGGCCGGGCGAGGCGAGCACGAGCGCGCGCCCGTCCTCCCAGGTCAGGACGAGATAGGTTCCACCCACCTCGCGGTTGTCGCGCTCCTCGATCGCAGCGAGCGCACCCAGGTCGAGCTCGAGCGTCTTGCCCGAGAAGACGTCGAATACCTTGCCGTCCGTGGGATCGAAGAGCACCGTTCCGGGGTGGGCGGCGCACCAGCGGCGGATGCGTTCGGCGGCCTCGGCCCGCTCCATCAAGGCTCCGGACACGGCGCGGGTTGACAGGTGGACCGGCAGACGCCGCTCGCGCACCAGGCCGATGCGCCACAAGAGGCGCCGGCGTCGAGGAGCGGCCTGCACTGTCCCGACAGGTCCTCGTAGGAGAGGGTCGGATCGCAGCCGTAGCCGATGAGCGAAACGGCGCTGCCGGTCTCGGGGAGCCGCGTGCAGCTCCCGGCGGAGCAGAAGAGGCCGAACTGGCAGCCGGGATCGCCGACCACCCCTTCACCCTTGCAGGCCGACCCGTCGACCCTGGGCGCCGTGCAAACGCCGGCGTCGTCGGGCCCGACCAGGCAAACGAGACCCCAGCCGCACTCCGGGAGCGCCGCCACCGGATCCCCGCCGAGGAACTCCGAGCCGCCGCAAGCGACGCCCGCGCCGACTTGAGGCTCGCAGCGCCCGCCCTGCGAAGCGCAATAGAAGCCCACCGCGCAGGCGGGATCCTCGCTGCAGCTGGCGCCGCCGGCGCCTGCGTCGCAGGTCGGGCCGCAGCCGGGAATGCCGGTTTCGGTGGGTAGCTCGCAGGTGCCGGGGCAGGCGGTTCCGAAGAAGCTCGAGCAGATGCCGCCCGCGCATTCGTCGAGGTAGGCGTACCCGACGCCGAGATCGGGCACCTCCCCGTGAAAACCAAGCGCCTCGGCGAAGCAGGGGCCACCCAGGCTCACGGCCCCGCTGCGCTCGAACAGGGAGAGGCAGCTCTCGGGCAAAGGCGCGGGATAGAAGGAGGGCGCCCTGCTGTCGTCCATCGAAGCGCACGGCGCCTGACCCAGCGCGGCGATGCAAGCGGCCGCCACGTCCTCCGAGAACGAGATGCGCCCAGCGTCCGCCGCGCGGCCGAAGAAGGCCTCCGCGTGCGCGACGCCATGCTGGCACAGGTAGTCCGCGACCCCGCACGCCGTGCAAGCCGCGACGACCGCGGCAAAGACGTCGTGCACGCTCGGGGCCCCCGCGTCGCCGGCAGGCTGGCGCTCCGCCGTGACCGACAGGCAGCAGCCCGCCGCCGACAGCCAGCACAGTGAGAACCGTCCCGCCATGGCCGGCATTGTACCCTTCCGCGTCGTGCCGGCGTCTCTCGATCGGGGCTCGGGCGCCGGAATCGCGCGCAGGAGACCCGTCGCGCAGACGCGGAGCGCGCAAAGACGTGCTAGAAGCGGAGCTCGCATGCCGAAGGCCTACCTTCCCGACCTGGTCTGGGCCGACGGCTGGCACCGTGAAGCGCTCGTCGTGGACGACCACGGCGTCGTCGTCTCGCTCGGGGAGCCGCCCATCGGCGCGGCGGTCGAGAGGCTCGCCGGTCGCGCGCTCCTGCCCGGGCTGGTCAACGCGCACAGCCACGCCTTCCAGCGCGCCATTCGGGGCCGCACCGAGTACCGCTCGTCGGACGAGGACGACTTCTGGTCGTGGCGCGATCAGATGTACCGGGCCGCGGCCGCGATCTCTCCGGACGAGCTGCGAGCGGTCTCGCGCGCGGCCTTCCTCGAGATGCTCCGGGCCGGCATCACGAGCGCGGGCGAGTTCCACTACCTCCACCGCGACCCGAAGGGCCGGCCGTACGGCGATCCGGCCGAGCTCGAGCACCAGGTCCTCGCCGCCGCCGCCGACGTGGGCCTGCGGCTCGTGCTGCTGCGTGTGGCGTACGCGCGCGGGGGCCCCGGCAAGGCCGCCGCGGGGGCGCAGCTCCGCTTCTGCGACGACTCGATCGACGGCTACGTGCGCGCCTGCGAAGCCCTCGCCGGAAAGGCGGCAGTGGGCGTGGCGCCCCACAGCGTGCGCGCCCTGCCGCGCGAATGGCTCGCGCCCCTGGGAGACTTCGCCGCGCGCCGCGGCCTGCCGGTGCACGTGCACCTCGCCGAGCAGCGAAAGGAGGTCGAGGCGTGCGTGGCCGAGCATGGGCGCAGGCCCGTGGAGCTCTGCGACGCCGAGGGGCTCCTCGGTGAGCGCTTCACCGCGGTCCACGCCATTCACCTCGCTCCAGCGGAGATCGCCCGCCTCGGCGCCACCCGCAGCTCGGTCTGTGCCTGCCCCACGACCGAGCGCAACCTCGGCGATGGCGTGGTGCCCGCGCCGGCGCTTCTGCAGGCCGGGGCGACGGTGGCGCTCGGCAGCGACGGGCAGTCGCAGATCGACCTGCTCGAGGACGCGCGCGAGCTCGACTACCACCTCCGTCTGGCGACCGAGCGCCGCGCCGTGCTCGGCCCACGCAGCGGCGATCGGGCCTCCCTCGCCCGGGTGCTCTTCTCGGCGGCGACCGAGGGCGGCGCCCGCTCGCTCGCGCTGCCGACGGGAGCCCTCCGACCGGGAGCGCCGGCGGACTTCTTCACCGTGGACCTCGCCGACCTCTCGATCGCGGGCACGGCCGAGGACGCGCTGCTGCCCTCGATCGTCTTCGGCCTCGCGCGCGGCGCCGTGCGCGAGGTGGCCGTCCAGGGAAACGTCGTGCTACGCGATGGCCGGCACGCCCAGGAGGAACGCACCGTGCGCGAGCTCGAGCGCTCGATGGAGGCGCTGTGGGCGAGGGCCTAGAAGGGACGCTCCGCGAGCTCGTCGCCATCGACAGCGTCTCGTCGCGGCCCAACGGGCCGCTGATCGACCTGCTCGAGGCGCGCCTCGCCCGGCTGGGCTTCGGCGTGAAGAGGTACCCGTACCGCGACGCGGCCGGCGTCGAGAAAGTCAACCTGGTCGCGCGCGCCGGACCGGACGTCGCGGGTGGCCTGGCGCTGGTCGGCCACACCGACACCGTGCCGTACGATCCCGCCTGGCGCGACGCGCTCACGCTCACGAAGCAGGGCGACGCGCTCTATGGCCGGGGCGCCTGCGACACCAAAGGCTTCATCGCCTGCGCCCTGGCCGCGGCCGAGCGCATCGACCCCGGTACGCTGCGTGAGCCGCTGTGGCTCGCCTTCACCGCCGACGAGGAGGTGGGCTGCCTGGGCGCCAAGGAGCTCCTGCGCCAGGGCGCGCTGCGGCCGAGGCACGCGATCGTGGGGGAGCCCACGCGGCTGCAACCGATCCGCGCAGGCAAGGGGTACTGCTTCGCCGAGGTCCGCGTGCGCGGCGTCGCCGGCCACAGCGCCTACCCGGACCGCGGCGCGTCGGCCATCGCGGGCGCGGCCGAGCTGGTGCGCGGGATCGAAGCCCTCGCGGCCGTGCTCGCGTCCCGGCCCGACCCGGCCTTCGACCCGCCTCACACCACCCTCAACGTCGGCGTCATCGCGGGCGGCCAGGCGAAGAACATCATCCCGGAGAGCTGCCGCTTCACCCTCGAGTGGCGGCCGCTCCCGGGCGACGACCGCGACGAGGTCCCTTCCTACGTCCGCGAGCTGGGCAGGCGCCTGGAGGCCGAGCGACCCAGGCTGTCGGTCGAGCTCGAGATCCTCCGCGCCGACGCGGGGGTCGATACGCCCGCCGACGCGCCGCTGGTGCGCTTCCTGGAGGCGCAGACCGGCCAGGCAGCTGGAACGGTGGCCTTCGGCACCGAGGCTCCCGAGCTGTCGCAGCTCGGCGCGGATGCCGTGGTCCTCGGCCCCGGGGACATCCGCGTCGCGCACCGCACGGGTGAGCACGTACCCGTGGCAGACCTCCAGCGCTGCGCCGACGTTCTGGGCGCGGCCATCGCCCACTTCTGCACCCGAGTTGCGCGGGGCGGTCGGCCGGACGCAGAATGAGCAGCGAGGTGCACCCATGATCGGCATCCCCCTCGGGCTCATGTACGCGAACGCGGGCGAGTGGCTCATCCACAAGTACGTCCTGCACGGGCTGGGCCGGCGCCGCGAAACCTTCTGGAGCTTCCACTGGCACGAGCACCACCGGCACGCCCGCCAGCACGACTTCTTCGACCCCGATTACGAGCGCTCGCTCCTCGGCTGGCACGCGCAGACGAAAGAGGCGGTTGGACTGCTCGGCCTCACCGTGGCCCACCTGCCGCTGTTCCCGATCGCGCCCTTCTTCACGGGCGCGGTCGTCTACTCGGCGGTGCGCTACTACCAGGTCCACAAGCGGGCGCACCTCGATCCCGAATGGGGCAAGGAGCACCTCCCCTGGCACTACGATCACCACATGGGACCAAACCAGGACGCCAACTGGTGCGTCACCAAGCCGTGGTTCGACACCCTGCTCGGCACGCGCGAGCGCTACCTCGGTACCGAGCGGGCGGCGCGCGAGCGCAAGGCGGCGCCGAAGCGTGAGCACCGCGCGGCGCGCCGCCGCAACGGCCGGCTGGCCCCGGCGTAGCGCTCAGACGGCGCCGGCGTAGAAGCCGTCGAGCAGGGCCTTGTACTTCTGCTCGACCACCTTGCGCTTGACCTTCAGGCTGGGCGTCAGCTCGCCCGCCTCCACCGTGAGCGAAGCCGGCAGCACGGCGAACTTCTTGATCGTCGAGTAGCTGGGCAGCTCGGCGTTCAGCTGATCGAAGGCCGGCTTCAGGAGCGCGCGCACCCGATCGTCCTTGGCGAGCACCGGCAGCGAGGCGTCCGCGCCGTTCTCCCTCGCCCATTTCCGGATCGCCTCCTCGTCGAGCGTGACGAGCGCGGTGCAGAAGTTCCGGTTGTTGCCGTGCACGAGGACCTGGTCGATCCAGGGGGAGATGGCCTTGAGCTTGCCCTCGAGGAACTGCGGCGCCACGTACTTGCCGCCCGAGGTCTTGATGAGGTCCTTCTTGCGATCGGTGATGCGCAGGAATCCCTCGGCGTCGACCTCGCCGATGTCGCCGGTGCGCAACCACCGGTCCTGGGTGAGCGCGGCGGACGTCTCCTCGGGCAGGCCCTTGTAACCGCGCATGATGCCGCGGCCGTGCAGGAGGATCTCGCCGTCCTCCGGGGCAATCTTCACCTCGGTACCCGGCAGCGGGAGACCGACCGTGCCGAAGCGCGTCTTGCCCGGCAAGTTGATGAAGCTCGCGGCGCTGCTCTCGGTGAGGCCGTAGCCCTCGAGGATCAAGATGCCGGCCGCGTGGAAGAACTCCGCCATCTCCCGGGACAAGGGCGCGCTGCCGGAGACGAAGAAGCGGAGGCGATCGCCGAAGAGCTTTCGCACCTTCTGGAAGACGAGGCGCGTCGCGAGCGCGCGCTGGGCGCCGAGGACGAGTGGCACGCTCCGTCCCTCGCGCTCGAGCCGCGCGGCGCGGTTGCCGATGCGGAACGCCCACTCGAAGAGCGCTGCCTTGACGCCTCCGCTCGACGTGCCGCCGGCGACGATCTTGTTGTGCACTTTTTCGAAGATTCTCGGGACCGCGCACACGAAGGTCGGTCGCACCTGAGCCAGGTTCTCGACGAGCTTGTCGATGCGGCCATCGATGGCCGTGGGGAAGCCGATGCGGAGCTGGGCCGCCTCGAGCACCTTGCCGAACACGTGGCTCAAGGGCAGCCAGAGGTACTGCACGTCGTCGGGCGTCAAGAGACCCAGCGCGTCGATGGCCTCGCCCTCGTAGACCCAGCAGTCCTGCGTGAGCTCGACCCCCTTCGGCTGCCCGGTCGTCCCCGAGGTGTACACGAGGGTGGCCAGCGACGTGGGGGCCACGCCCGCGACGATGCGCTCGAATGCGCCCGGATCGCGCGCGTCGGCGGCCCGGCCGCGCTCGAGGAAGTCCTTCCAGGGGATCACCCAGCCGTCGGCGCTGGCCTTCCCGTCGAAGGTGATCACGTGCGTGAGCGTGGGCAGGTCCTTGCGAACGACCGAGAGCTTCGCGACCTGCTCGTCGTTCTCGGCGAAAGCAAAGCGGGCGCCGGAGTCGGCGATGATGAAGCGGCACTCCTCCGCGGTGTTCGAAGGATAGATGGTGGTCGTGGCCCCGCCGGCGCCGAGGATGCCCAGGTCGGCCAGGATCCAGTCGACCCGCGTGCTCGAGAGGATCGCACACCGATCCTCGGACGCGAGGCCGAGCTCGCGCAGCCCCGAGGCGACCGCCCGCACTTGCGCGAGGACGTTGGCCCAGATGAGGGTGATCCAGCCTGGGCCGCTCGGCGCGGGGACGAGAAACGCCGGGCGGTCGGGCGTCTCGGTGGCCCTCGCGAGCAGCATGGCCGGGATGGAACGCGCTGTCCGCACGGCGTCGGGCATGGCTGAAGGCTAAGAGCTTCGGGGGAGCGTTCACAAGCGAAAACGGCCGAGCAACAGGCGACAGTGCAGCCCGCCGTTGTCGAGGTCGATGACCCGCGTGGGCGCAAAGCCGAGCCAGCGCTCCGCCTCGGCCGCCTCGACCAGGAGGGCCTGTCGCCAGCCGGGCTGCGCCCGGAACGCGTGGCCCAGCGCGCGGTAGAGCGCCTTCACGTCCCCGCCGACCCGCTTACCGTAGGGCAGGTTCGCCACGAGGAGCCCCTCCGGTGGCGCGGCGGACCACGGCTGCGTCGCGTCGTGGCGGAACAGTCGAACCACCTCGGCGAGCCCCGCCCTTCGGGCGTTGCGCCGCGCGGTCCCGAGCGCGCCGGCATTCACGTCGCTGGCCCAGATGGGCCGCCGCGCCCGGGGCCGCCCCCCCGCGGACGCGCGCTCGCGCTCCCAGGCCACCCGGTCATGCGACGGCCAGCGCTCGAAGGCGAAGTGCCGCGAGAGCCCGGGGGCGCGCCCGAGCGAGAGCGAAGCCGCCTCGATGGCGACCGTGCCCGAGCCGCAGAGCGGATCCCAGAGGACCTCGCGGCCGTCGTAGCCCGCGAGCAGCAGCAGGCCGGCGGCGAGCGTCTCCCGCAGCGGCGCCCGCGAGATCTCTTTCCGCCAGCCGCGGCGATACAGGAGGTCGCCGCTCGTATCGACGCTCACGGTGCAGCGGCCGCCCACGAGTCGCAGGAGCAGCGTGAGCTCCCCGCCGTCTTCGGGCGCCCGCCAGGCGCGGCGCGCGAGCGCGGCGAGGTCGCGCCGCCCCTGCGCCTCGATGCGGAGGGGCGCGCCCCGGCTTCGCACCGCGTCGAGCGAGAGCTGCCCGAGCGCGGCCTCGAGCGCGCGTGGCGCGGCAGCCGGCACGTCGCCGAGGCGCAGGAGCACCCGGCTCGCGGTCCGCAGCCAGAGGTTGGCACGCCGGTACAGCCCGGCCGGGCCCCGCAGCTCCACGCCTCCCCCGACGCGCCTCGCCTCACCGAGCCCGCGGGCCTCCTCGAGCAGCACCTCCTCCAGCCCCGGGGTCGTCGAGAGGAAGAGGAGCTCGCTCAAGGGAGCGCCGTGGTAGCGCGAATTCCCCTTCCCGCCAACGCCGAAAGTGGGCACATTCGCGCCCGTGCGCGCGATGCTCCTCGACGCCCCGGGCCGGCCGCTGCGGCTCGCCGACGTTCCCCCGCCCTCTTGCGGCCCAGGGCAGATCGTGCTGCGCGTCGCGGCCTGCGGCGTCTGCCGCACCGATCTGCACATCCGCGACGGTGAGCTCCCGGGCCCGAAGCTCCCGCTCGTGCTCGGTCACCAGATCGTCGGCCGCGTGACCCAGGCGGGCCCCGGCGTCGCGGACGTCTCGGTGGGGGACCGCGTCGGCGTGCCCTGGCTCGGCTTCACGTGTGGCAACTGCCGCCAGTGCCGCCGCGGCCGCGAGAACCTCTGCGAGCGGGCGCGCTTCACCGGCTACACGCTCGACGGCGGTTTCGCCGAGCAGGCGGCCGCCGACGCGCGCTTCTGCTTTCCCATCCCCGATCGCTACGGCGACGCCGAAGCAGCGCCGCTCCTCTGCGCCGGCTTCATCGGGCTGCGTGCGCTGCGGCTCGCGGGCGACGCCGAGCGCCTCGGGCTCTACGGCTTCGGCGCCTCGGCTCACCTCGTGGCCCAGCTCGCGGCCTACCAGAAGCGGCGCGTCTTCGCCTTCACGCGTCCCGGGGACGACGCGGGCCAGGCCTTCGCGCGCCGCCTCGGGGCCGAGTGGGCGGGCGGCTCCGACGCGCGGCCGCCCGAGCCGCTCGACGCGGCGATCCTCTTCGCGCCGGCGGGTGAGCTGGTGCCGCTCGCCCTCGCCGCGGTGGGGCCCGACGGAACCGTCGTCTGCGCGGGCATCCACATGTCGGACATCCCCTCCTTCCCGTACCGCCTCCTCTGGGAGGAGCGGACGCTGCGTTCGGTCGCCAACCTGGAACGCCGGGACGGCCGCGAGCTCCTGGACCTCGCGCCCCGGGCCGGCGTGACCACCCAGGTCGAGACCTTCCCGCTCGAACGGGCCGAGGAAGCGCTCGCACGGCTGCGGGCCGGACGCATCCAGGGAGCGGCCGTCTTGACGGTGGGTTGAATGGGACGCGTCCCCGACATCCTCCTGCCGCGGCCGCGCGTCCTCTTCGTGGGAATCAACCCGGGGCTGCGCTCGGGTGAGGTCGGCCACCACTTCGCCGGACCCGGCAACCCCTTCTGGCGCCTGCTGCATGCGTCGCGACTCACGGCCGAGCCGCTCGGCTGGGAGTCCGAGGCGCGCCTTCGCGTTTACGGCTTCGGCCTCACCAACCTCTGCCCCCGGGTCACGCGGGCGGCGAGCGAGCTGGGCAAAGCGGAGATCGAGCGCGGCCGGCGGCGACTCCTCGCCAAGATCGAGCGGCTGCGTCCCCGCGTCGTCGCCCTGGTCGGCGTCACGCTGTATCGACAGCTGCTCCCCGCGGCCCGCACGCCGGGTCCGGGTGCGAAACCCGAGGAGCTCGCCGGCGCCCGCCTCTACGTCCTCCCGAACCCGAGCGGCCTCAATGCCAGCTACCCCAGCTTCGCGAGCAAGCTCGTCTGGTTCGAGCGCCTCCGTGACTTCGAGCGCGGGCGCGGGAGCCCACCTCCCAGGAACGCTCTTGACGGGAGATCTTCCACCGTTCAAAGTTAATCAGGCAGGCAACCAGAAAGGCTCTCCATGCCCATCGACACTTCGCCCGAGATTCACGCCGCCGATCGCTACTTCACCTCGCACCAGGTCGGCGACATACTGCAAGTGAACCCCTCGTCCGTCGTCAAATGGATCAACGACGGCATCCTGAACGCCTTTCGCACCCCCGGGGGCCACCGCCGCGTCTCCGCCAGCGAGCTCATCCGCTTCGCCCGCCACCACGGCATGCCGGTCCCGCACGAGCTGCGCGACCTCGCCCTCACCAAGGTGCTGGTCGTCGACGACGAACCGCGCTTCCTGAACGCGCTGCAGCGCGCCTTCAAGCCGTACGCCGAGGAAGTCGCGCTGCAGACCACCGAGAACGGCATCGACGCCCTCGTGGCGACCGGGTCTTTCAAGCCCGACGTGCTCATCCTCGACGTGCGCATGCCCGGCCTCGACGGCTTCAAGGTGCTCGAGCGCATCAAGGCCTACCCGGAGACGGCCCACGTGATGGTCATCGTGATGAGCGGCCAGATGGACGAGGCCACCGCGGAGCGGTGCAAGAAGCTGGGCGCGGTGGCGTGCCTCTCGAAGCCCGTGAAGATCCCCGAGCTCATCGAGACGCTGCGCGAGCTCCGCCGGCCGCGCTACCAGTGGTCTCGCTGACGAAGGCCCGACGAGCTCGTACCGCCTCACCCGCTTCCTGATCCTGCGCCTGACGGGGCTGGTCTACCTCGTCGCGTTCCTCGTCTTCGTCAACCAGGGGCTCGCGCTCTTCGGCCACGACGGGCTCACCCCCGCCGACGCCATGCTCACCCGCTACGCCGCGCAGCTCGGCTCGCGCTGGCGCGGCTTCGAGGAGCTGCCGAGCCTCTTCTGGCTCTCCTGCTCGGATCGTTCCCTCATGCTGGCCGGCTGGGCCGGCGTGGGCCTCTCGGCGCTCGTCCTCGCCGGCTTCGCGAACGTGTTCGTCTTGGCGATCCTGTTCGTGCTGTATCTGTCCATCTCGCACGTCGGCGGCGTCTGGTACGGCTACGGCTGGGAAAACCAGCTCACCGAGACGGGCTTCCTGGCGACGTTCCTGTGCCCGCTGCTCGACCCGCGACCCTTCCCGAAGCGACCGCCGCCGCGCCCGGTGATCTGGCTCTTCCGCTGGCTCACGTTCCGGATCATGCTCGGGGCGGGCCTCATCAAGCTGCGCGGCGACCCCTGCTGGCGCGACCTGACCTGCCTCGACTACCACTTCCTCACCCAGCCCATCCCGAACCCGCTGTCGCCGTTCTTTCACTTCCTGCCGGCCCGGTTTCACGAGGGCATGGTCCTCTACAACCACCTGGTCGAGGTGATCTGCCCCTTCTTCGTCTTCGGCCCGCGCGTCGCCCGCCTCACGGCGGGAGCCCTGATGGTCCTCTTTCAGCTGACCCTCATCGCGAGCGGCAACCTCTCGTTCCTCAACTGGCTCACGCTGATCCCCATCCTGGCCTGCTTCGACGACGCCGCCCTGTCCAGGCTCGCCCCGGCGCGCTTCACGCAGTGGCTGCAAGCGCGACCGACGGAGCCGGAGCCCACCCGGTCCCACGCCGTCGCCGCCTTCCTGCTGCTCGCGCTCGTGGTCTGCTTGAGCGTGGCGCCGGTGAAGAACCTCCTGTCGAGCCACCAGGTCATGAACACGTCGCACGATCCGCTCGAGCTCGTGAACTCGTACGGCGCGTTCGGCTCCGTGGGCAAGGTGCGCAACGAGATCGTCTTCGAGGGGACCCACGACGACCTGGGCCCCACGGCGCGCTGGCGGCCTTACGAGTTCAAGTGCAAGCCGGGCGACCCCGACCGGCGGCCCTGCTTCGTGGCGCCCTACCACCTGCGCCTCGACTGGCAGATCTGGTTCGCCGCGATGGAAGACGTCTCCGACGAGCCATGGACGGTGCACTTCGTCTGGAAGCTGCTCCACGCCGACGGCCCCACCCTCGCGCTGCTCGCCGGAAACCCGTTCCCCGAAGGCCCGCCGCGCTACATCCGCGCGACGCTCTACCGCTACGAGATGGTGCCGCCCGGAAGCCCCGGCTGGTGGCGGCGTCGCCCGCTGGGCGAGTGGCTGCCCCCGCTCTCCACCGACGACCCGCGCCTGCTCAAGTTCCTCCGGATCTACGGCTGGCTGCCGGCTGCGCCAGGCGACGGGGACGCCGAGTGATCGTCACGCTCCTCACGGACTTCGGCCTCACCGACAGCTACGTCGCGCAGATGAAGGCCGTGTTGCTGGCTCGCGCGCCAGGAGCGACGCTCGTCGACGTCACCCACCTGATTCCGCCGCAGGACGTGCGGGCGGGCGCGTTCCACCTCTGGGCCGCGGCTCCAGCCTTTCCTCCCGGCACGGTGCACCTCGCGGTCGTCGATCCCGGCGTCGGCACGGCCCGGCGTGCCCTGGCGGCGCGCACGCGGCGTGGCGACTGCTTCGTCGGCCCCGACAACGGCCTGCTGGTGCCGGCGCTGGAGCGGCTGGGTGGACTCGACGCCGCGGTCGCGCTGGCCGTCGAGGGGCGCGCCTCCCACACGTTCCACGGACGGGACGTGTTCGCGCCCGCGGCCGCCGCGCTGGCGGCTGGTGAACCGCTGGAGGCGCTCGGATCCCGCTCGGACCTCCTGGATCGTTCCGCGGCCTTCCCGGTGCCCCGTCGCACGGCCGCCGGTCTGCGGGGCTCGGTCCTCGCCTCCGACGCCTTCGGCAACCTCGTGACGAACCTGCCCGCCGACGCCCTCCCGCGATCGTTCGACGTCCACGTCGCGGGACGGACGATCCGCGGAGCGCCGCACGCGAGCTACGAGGCCGTGCCGCCCGGCAAGCTCCTCGCCGTCGTCGGGTCCGCCTCGCTGCTCGAGATCTCCGTCCGCGGCGGCAGCGCGCGCTCGCTGCTGCGCGCGCGGGTCGGGACCGGAGTCGTCGTCCTCGTCCGGCGGCCCTGAGCGCTGGGGCCCGCTGCGCCCGTCCATTGCGCGTGGTCGGCGTGCGCCCGAACCTTCCAGGAGGAGGTCAGAGCCATGCTGTGTGAAGAGCTGATGCACCGGGACGTCGTCTGCGCCACCCCCGACAAGACCATCTTCTGGGCCGCCCGCCAGATGAAGGACGAGGACATCGGGTTCCTGCCCGTCTGCGACGATCACGACAAGGTGATCGGCACGCTCACCGATCGGGACATCGCCGTGCGGGTCGTCGCGGATGCGTTGCCGCAGGACACGCGGATTTCCGAGATCATGTCCCACGACGTCGTCGCCTGCCGGGCCGGCGACGAGATTCGAGTCGCGGAGGAGCGGATGAGCGCGGCCCAGAAGTCGCGCCTGCCCGTGGTCGACGAGCAGGGACGGCTGGAAGGGGTGCTGAGCCTGTCCGACATCGTGGGCGCCGAGGAACCGGCCGCCTATCGCGAGGTCTTCCGCCACATCAAGGAGCCGATCGCGCCGACGGCCTGAGGGCGTGGTAGCCTCCGAGGGGCTTTGCGAGAGGGCCCCCGCATCCTCGCTTTCGACTGGCTCCGCGGCCTCTCGGTCGTGGTGATGGTGCAGACCCACGCCCTCGCGCTGCTCCGCCCGGAGCTGCGGGCGGGGGCGCTCTTCGACCGGCTGCAAGCGCTCGACGGGCTGGTGGCCCCGTCGTTCACCTTCGCCGCCGGCTTCTCGATCGCGCTCGTGCAGGTGCGCGGCGCCCGCGCGGGCCAGCGTGCCAGGCGCGTGCGGCGCACCGCGCGCCGCATCGGGGAAGTGCTGGCCGTCGCCTGCCTCGTCAACTGGATGTGGTTCCCGGTGTTCCGCGAGCCGGCCTGGCTCCTGCGCGTCGACATTCTCCAGTGCATCGGGCTGTCCCTCGCGGCGGCGCTGCCGCTGCTGGCCTGGCTCGCCCCTCGACCCCGCCTCATCCCCTGGGTCACGGTCGGGCTCGCGCTGGCCTGCTTCCTCGTGGCCCCGCTGGCCGAAGGCGTCACGGGGCTCCCCTCCCGCTTCGTGAACGTCTCGTCGGGTTCGCTCTTCCCGCTTCTACCCTGGGCCGGCTACGTGTACCTGGGCGCCGCCGCCGGCGCGCTGGCCGCGGAAGGCGACCGGCGCCGGCTCACCACCTGGATGCTGGCGCTGGCAGCGCTGGGCTGGGCCGTCCACCTGTGCCGCGGCCTGTGGGAGGCGCTCTACCCGCCGCACGCCTTCTGGATCACCGATCCCACCAACCACGGCAACCGCTGGGCGATCGTCTGCCTCGCCGTGGTGGCGCTGCTCTGGGTGGAGCGGCGTGTGCCGGCGAGCTTCGCCCGATCGCCGGCCGTCCGCTTCGTCAACGTCTTCGGCACCTCCTCGCTGGCCGCGTACTTCTTCCACGAGGCGCTCCTGTTCAAGCGCGTCTTCGGCCTGTCGTTCGAGGCGCTCTGGGGCGGCCGCTGCGGCTGGCCGTTCTACTGGGCGCTCACCGCGCTGCTCGTCGCGATGACGTTCGCGCTGTCCTGGCTCACCGACCGCGCTTACCGCGTCTACGATCGATTCGTGAGTGAAGCGACGGCCGCGCCCGCTGCCTACGGCGTGCAGGCGTAGGGATCGGCGCAGCCGCCATCGACGCAGTCGCCCGAGGCGCAGTCCGAGTCGGCGCCGCAGGGCATGCCGAGCGCGGGCGCGACGCAGCTGCCGCCGCTGCAGACGCCGTCGCTGCAGGCGGCCGAACCGATCGCGCAGCCGTGCTCCAGGCAAGCGGCCGGGCCGCAGAAACCCCCGGCGTCGACGTAGGCCCCACACACGAGGTCCGCGGCGCACTGGCCGGCGAGCGCATCGATCCCACCCGACGCCAGGCAGGCCGCGCCGGCGCCCGGGGGCGGCGCGCAAATGCCCTTGGTGCAGACCAGTCCGGCGACGCAGCCAAAGCCCGCGCAAGCGCCGCCGTCGTGGATGGGTGCTCCGCAGATTCCGGCGCCCGGGCCTCCGTCGGACGGCAGACAGGTCAGCGGCGCCGCGCAGTCGCCGTCGTCGTCCAGCGTGAGGCAGGGGCCGCCGGCGTCGCTCGGCAGCCGGCACGTGCCCGGGCGGCTCCACTGATCGCACCAGGCGGGCGGCGCGCAGGGCGGATCCAGCGCCCCGCCGTGCCATTCGCAGCTCTGCCCGGCCGACGCCCACGCGGCACAGACGCCCGCGTCGAGGTGGCACCAGAGGAGCGCCCCGCACTCACCGGTTTGCCCCAGCGTGTGGCAGGGATCGCCCGGCTTGGGTGGCCCCGCACAGCGCCCGCCCAGACAGGAGAGCGGCTCCGCACACGGGATGCCGGCCAGCGCGCAGGGAACGCCGGCGGGGAGGGGCGGACTGCAGGCACCGACGCACGCCCCCGCGTCGGAGAAGCAGGAACCCGCGTCGCAGTCGAAGTCCGAGAGACAGCTCCCCCCGGCTCCGCGGGCCCCGGTGAGCGCGGCTGGACACGCGCGGCCCAGGATCGCCTCGATCGAGGGCGGGAAGAGACCCGTCGTGGATGGGAAACAGAACGGGCCCCCGTCGGCCAGGCAGGCCGCGGCGGCGTGCGCGTCGTAGCGAAGCCACCCCGCGTCGACCTCACCCTCCAGCGTCGAGAGCCCGAGCTGCGGATAGGCCGCCTCGCAGTCGGCCTGGCTGCAGTACCGAGCGCCGCCATCGGTCCGCAGCAGACAGGCGCAGACCGCCCCGGCGACCCGCCCGCCGAGCTCCCCGAGCGCGACCGCGCCCGCGTCGAAGCCGGGCTTGGGCCCGCCGCAGCCTGCCACCAGCAGCACCGCCATGGGAGCGAGGGCCCGCAACTACCGGCGCCTCCGCCGCAGCCCGGCGAGGAGCACGAGCGCCAAGGGCACCAGCGGCCCGCCGGAGGTCGCGCAGCCGCAGCGCCCCGCGAGCGGGCCCGGCGCGGCCCCCGCATCCGGCACCGGGGCGCCCTCGAGCTCGTCCACCATCGCGATCACCGCGCGCATCTGGGGGCCGCTCTGCAGCGCGTAGTCGCTGCCCGTGTAGCCCCACCAGTCCCAGCACGCTTCGGGGTTCGGGGGCACCGTGCTCGCCTTCGTCTGGGGGTAGAGCACGACGATGTCGTTCCCATCCGCCCACTCGTTCAGCCCCGCCTCCTGCACGAAGGCCTCCCCCACGGCCCCCTGGTCCTGGAGGCAGCCGTGGAGGGCGACCACGAGGCGGCAACGCGCCCCGCCCGCGCAGCTCGCCGGGACGAACACCCAGCCGCTGTCGTCGAGGCTGATCGAGCCACAATCGCCCCCGGGGCAGAACGGCGTCTGGTCGAACGGCGCGAGGCTCCCCGCCAGCCCGCCGGCGTTGCGGGGATCGAGCGTTCCATAGAAGAGCGCGAGGAACGTGCCCTCCGGATCGATCCCGCAGTCGTCGACGAAAGGGCTCGCGAGCGTGTCGCAGCCGTTCTTGCCGTCCGGTGAGATCCAGGCGTGGGCGGCGGGCGTGCCGTCGTCGTAGGTGACCTCGGAGGGCGAGTCGAAGGCGAGGTAGTACTGTTGCAGCGCGTTCATCACGGCCGGCTGGACCACCGTGTCGTTCTGACCGCTGAAGAGGTACACGGGCTTCGCCGCCAGGTTCGCCGTCGGGTCGATGGTCCCG
>DATJNL010000223.1:0-3711 GCA_035508175.1 Myxococcales bacterium | reverse complement strand
GTCGGCGGCCCGACAGGGGAACAGGGCGCCCGCGTCCGCGGCCGACAGCTCCACGTAGGCGACGCCCGCCGGCTCGCAGGCGCCGGCCGCGCCGAGGGTCCACGAGAAGTCGAGCGCGCCGACGTCGCCGCCATTGCACTGGCAGGCGCCCCACTTCACGCCGCTCGCGGGGCAGCTGCGCGTGCCGGCGCAGCCGCCGGCCCCGGTGCAGCTCTGCGTCGAATCGGGCTGGCAGTTGGTCTCGTCGCAGCTGCACGTGCCCCAGCCGGTGCCGCCGGACGTGCAGAGCTGCGTCCCGGCGCAGCCATTGGCGCCCGTGCACGACGAGGCGGCTCCGGGCGTGCACACGCAGCTGCAGCTGCCCCACGCCGAGCCGTCGGCTGCGCACACCTGGAAGCAGGGCGGCCCGATGGCGCACGACTGCTCGGCGAAGGGGGAGCAGAGGGTGCTCTGCTGGCAGACGCAGGCGCCCCAGCTGGTGCCGTCGGCCGTACAGGTCTCCGTCCCCTGGCAGCCGGCGTCGCCCTCGATGCACGCCGCGGTGTCGTTGGGCTGGCAGAGCGTCGTGCAGCTGCAGCCGCTCCAGCCGGTGCCGTCGTACGCGCACGTCTGCAGGCCGGGGCAGCCGGCCGGTCCCTGGCAGCCCTGGCTCTCGCCCGGCGTGCAGCCGCCCGCGTCGAGGCAGGCGCAGCCGCCCCAGGCCGTGCCGTCCTCCGAGCAGGTCTGGACGCCGCTGCAGCCGGCCGTGCCGGAGCAGGCCTGGGTGGCGCCGGCGGTGCAGAGCTTGCCGCCGCCGGTCGCGCTGCACGCGGCGAGGCTGGCGGCCAGCGCGGCGAAGCATGCTTTCATGCCGGCAGCTCCATCACGTCTCGCGCGGGGAGGCAAGGGCACCGGCCCGCCGCGCTTGACGCCCCGCAGAGGGCGCGCTATGAGCCCCCTCGCTCTCGCGGGTGTAACTCAGCGGTAGAGTGCAACCTTGCCAAGGTTGATGTCGAGGGTTCGATCCCCTTCACCCGCTCCCCGGCGCGCCGCGCTCTTCCTCGCCGCGCTCGCCTGCGGCTGCGCCACCACCTACCCCCTGCCGATGACCGCGGCGCAGCTCGCGCGCTACGACACCGGCGGCGCGCTGGTCGCGTACCTGGGGCAGCCGGACGCGAGCCCGGTCGTGTGCAACGTGCACGCGAAGGGGCCACATCTGTCGTCGTGCACGCCGGCGGTGAGCCGCACGCTCGTGGCCGGCCTCGAGAAGGGCGCGGTGCCGCCCGACCTGTGGGCGCGCTGCGTGGCGCTGCTCATGGGCCGCGCGCCCATCGAGGCGGGCGTCGCCTTCCTCGACGCGGTGTCGGGCGCGTACCTCGACCTCTTGCGCGACGCGAAGTTCGAGAGCTCGCCCGCGCTGCAAGCGCGCGCCGCCGCCATCCAGGAGCTCTACCTGCAGCGAAAGGCGAAGCTGCCCACCCACTTCGCCGTGGACGCGGCGATGGAGGTGGCGCTCGCGAAGGACGTCGCGCGCCACGCGCTCGGCCCGAAGGCGGAGGCGCTCGCGAGCGAGCTCCTGCTGGTCGACGGCCTGGAGCACGGGAGGCTGGACGGGGCACCGGTGGACGTACCGAGGATCGACGCGCTCTTCGCCGCGGGCGACGAGGCGACGCTGCGGCTGCTCATCGCCCACCTGCCGGACGCCTCCTTGCGCACCGAGGCCACGCGGCGGGTCATCCGCCTGCACATCGCGGCCTCGACCTTCCCCGAGGTCAAGGCCGGCGCGGCCGCGGTGGAGGCGGCGGTGATGCAGCGGGGCAGCAACCCCCTCTCGCTCGCGGCGCACCCCGCGCTGCGCGCCTCGATCGATGCGTCCAAGGTGACGATGCGCGGCGTGCTCGTGCGCCAGCAGGTCTACGCGCAGAAGGCGACGCTGCTCGGCTGGAGCGGCGACCGGCCCGGCGCATCGGTGCTTCCGGAGGTCTCCTTGCGGGGCGTGCTCGTCGTCGAGGTGCAGGGCGTGTCGCACCCCGTCACGCTCTGCCAGCCGCGCGAGGCGCTCGACGTCACGCCGTGCATCGCCGTGAAGGACGTCTCGCTCGACAACCCGACGGCGTACCTCGACCACGGCGGCGCGTTCCACTTCCGGGACGACCTCACCATGCGCGACGCGGTGAACCTGGCGCAGATGCGCGACCGCTTCGTGCTCCCCGTGAGCGTGGGTGGGAAGGCGCTCACCGACTTCCAGTGGACGCTCTGGTACGAGCGGCCCGCCGACCTCGTGCTCGCGGGGCCGGCACCGGGCACGGACGGACCGGCCCTCGCGGTGGTCGCCGATCACCGCGACCCGGCGCGCTTCATCTTCGACGTGTCCTCGAGCGGAGGGGGCGCCTACCTGGCCGTCGTCGAGCAGCCCGATGCGCCGGCCTTTCACGTGGTGAGCGCCGGAGCACGGGGCTACACCGGCGCCACCGGCGCGGCGGGCAGCGACGGCGCGGACGGCGCGATGTGCGAGGACGGCAGCAACGGGGAGGATGGCGGTCCCGGGGGGCCGGGCGGCCCGGGGGGCAATGGCGGCAACGTGACCGTGTCGCTGCTCTGCGGCGGCGCGCCCTGCGCGGACGCGCTGGCGCTCCTGCGCGCGACGGTCCTGAGCGCAGCCGGTCCTGGCGGCGAGGGCGGCGCCGGTGGACCGGGCGGCAAGGGCGGCTCGGGCGGTCCGGCCGGCCCCGACACGACCGACGCAGACGGGAACACCGTCTCCGGCTGCAGCGCGGGTTCCGACGGCTCCGATGGATCCGACGGCTCCGACGGCCCACCGGGCCCACCGGGCCGGCCAGGCGTGGTGACCCTGGCGATCACCGGCTGAGACGCCGGCTCTCAGCCCGCGTCGCCGCCGTCGGGCTCGCCCGGGGGCAGCGGGCACTGGCACGCGCCGAAGCCGCCGTCCTCGAGGCACTCCATCGCGCCCGTGGGCCCACCGTCGCAGTCGCAAGGGTACTCGGCGCCCGAGAGGCAACCTTGGCGCTCGCCGAGGCCGGCGTCCACGCCCGCGTCCACGCCGCCGTCGGTCGCGCTCGGAGAGCCCGAACAAGCGGCGCCGGCGAGGAGGAAGACGACGGCGCCGCGGCGGAGGAGGGCGATCATGGCGGCTCAGCTGCGGTGACGGGTGGCGGCGACGCGCGCGGCGGCGCGGCGGACCACCGCGGCCTCGCGGCGGAAGGCGGCCTCGTCGCGGTTCTGCGCCTCGTGCATGCGCTTGACGGCCTCGTCGTGTTCCTTGATCGCGGCCGCGGGATCGATCTCGGCGGCGTGCTGCGCGAACTCCGCCAGGACGGTCACGCGGTTCTCGGCGACCTCGCAGAAGCCGCCCGCGATGGCGTAGCGATCTTCCCGGCCGCCCGACACCGCCGTCAGCACGCCGGGCGCGAGCGTGGTGATGAACGGCGTGTGGCCCGGGCGCACGCCGAAGCCGCCGTCGGCGCCGGGCGCGCGGACCTCGTCGCAGCTGAGCGACAGCACGCGCGCCTCGGGCGTGACCACGTCCAGCTGGAGCTTGCCGTGCAGGAGGTCCGCGGCCATGGCCTAGCCCTGGAGCTTCTTGCCCTTCTCGATGGCCTGATCGATGGTGCCGACCATGTAGAACGCCTGCTCGGGGAGCGCGTCGTGCTTGCCCTCGACGATCTGCTTGAAGCCCTGGATGGTGTCGGCGAGCTTCACGTACTGCCCCTT
>DATJNL010000222.1:0-4331 GCA_035508175.1 Myxococcales bacterium | reverse complement strand
TTCCGCAGCCGTGGAACACGCAGCGCTTCGGCGTGCTCAGCGGCGCCCCAATCGTCGATGCGCGTGGCCAGCGCATGTTCGACGTGGACGCGCCGCTCAACGAAGTGTTCCTCGAGCATCTCCGTGATGCTGTGGTGGAGCACCCGTTCTACGCCGCGGTGGTCCACCTGGGCATCTGCGCATGGCGCTCGCCAGCGTCGACGATACCCACCGTGGAACTGTACGTGCCCGCGTCTGGCGGCCTGCACGACGTCTCGGTGCTCGTGGGCTCCCGCAGGGTCGGCCGCGCGGCCGAGCTGCTCGGCGACCTCGTTCGCGCGCAGGGCTACGCACCCTTCGGCCTCGTCGACGGCCGAGTCCCCGACGAGCTCATGGGCAACCTGCTCCGGAACCTCCTCGAGCTTCGAGTCCTGCGCCACGAGGACGGGCTCCTGGTGCTCAGCGACCACTACCAGTCGTCGCTGATGGCCGCGCGCCTCCGCACCGTGTTCCGGCCCGGCAAGGAGCTGCAGAAGCGCATGGTCGAGGAGCTCGCGCTGCGGGCGTCCGAGGGAGGTGCCGCATGAGGCCTCGCAAGGTCGACCTGGCATTCGACTGGATGCGCAGCCAGCCGCGGCGGGCCTTCCACTACCGGGACGAGGTGTGGACGGCGCTGGCGGAGCTCCAACCGGACGAGTTCGCCGTGAGCGACGACCGCAAGACGCCGTGGTTCTCGCTGCACCAAGACATGACGCAGGACGCCCGTTTCGTTCGAGGTGACAAGGGGATGTTCGAGCTCGTCGAAGGCGCCATCGCTGAGGTCACCTCGGCCAAGGTCGCTGCCGTGCCCGACGTGAAGGAAGCAAGGGTCTGGATCTTCCAGGCCAATCCCAGTTTCTACCGGATCCTCGAGGCGCTCCAGCACCTCGACCGGATGCAGTTCCTGACCAGCCGATACAAGGACCGCATCCACGTCGGCGACGTCGTCCTGCTCTGGATGTCGGGCAACCACGCGGGCATCTACGCCCAGGCTCGTGTCGTGGAGGGCGTCGCGGATCGGAAGTCCGATGGCGACGATGCGGCATTCTGGGCGGACCCGAGCAGCGGAGCCACGACCAAGCCCCGCGTCGTGCTCGCGATCGAGAAGCGGTTCCTCGGCAACCCGCTCCTCAAGACCACCATCGCGACCACGGAGGGACTGGCCAACATGATGATCCTCCGGCAGCCGAACGGCACCAACTTCCCCGTCGACGCTGACGCGTGGGAACTGTTGCGACCGCTCCTACCTACCGAGGAAACCCGCGAGCCGGCGCGTGAGGTCCTCTCGTGGGCGATGAAGCGGGCTAGGGCCGGCAAGATCTATGACGAGAGCTGCAACGAACTGCTCGAGCGGTTCGTCGCCGAGACGTTCGCCGATGGAGAGGAGCGCTCCCGGGACGAGATCACGAGCTGGTTCGCAGCGAACTACCCGCTCTTCAGGCCGATCACCGTCCAGTGCCACATCGAGAAGTACACGACCAACTTCCGCAGTCGCGTCCACTACAACGCGACGCCAGAGCACGACCTCCTCTTCCGCGTCGACGACGACTGGGCGCGCCTTCGCCTCTTCCGGCCGGGCGACGATCCCTCGCCGATCCACGACAAGCCTGACGCGCCGAAGGGCTCGAAGGCCAAGACGTCGTCGAAGGCCAAGCAGGTCTCACCGCTCGACCGCAATCGCCGACTGCTCGCGCATCTCGCCACCTTCGGCGAGCTCACGCCGAGTGATCTCGAAGACCTCGGGCTGGATGAGGCGCACCTGAGCGACTGGTTCGACTCGCTGCTGGCGCGTCGTCCCGAGGCACACTTGATCACCCCGCTCTTCCTTCACCTCATCGACGGAGACGCGGGCCCGTCCGCGTTTACCACCCGGCTCGCGGCGCACTTCATGGGCGAGCACCTCCGGCGACACGCCCTGGAGCCGATCCCGGAGCTCGAGGAGCATGTCTGGGAACGGTTCGGACGCTGGCACCTGACGCAGCCCCACGGCGGCGATAAGAAGACGCACGCCTACCTGAGCATGCCCATCCGCGAGCCGCGCGACGTGGCGGCCTCGGAGCGACTCGACCTGTTCGCTCAACTGCCGCCCAAGGTGATCGGGGACCTGATTCGAGAGCCCGACTTCCTTTCGGAGCAGCAGTCCTGGAGCGCCGACGCGGCGTCGAAGTCGTCGGAGGGGCCGCTCAGCACGCAGCTCCGTCGAAGCTGGAAGCGCCCGTTGCTCCTCAGCACCGTGGAGCTGCTCGTGGCCGACGACGGCCAGGTGCTGATTGGCGAGATGGAGCGCACCGACGTGATGGCGCGGAGCTACGTCGTCGCCGGCCTACCACTCTGTCGCCACGGCGAGTGGGAGCCTGCCGCCACGCTCGATCGCGAGGCTGCCGCAGAGCGACTCTTCCAACACCCCGTCGCGGCGGCGGTCCTTCAGTTCGAGGTCCACCGCCTGTTCGCCGGCCTATCGGGCGACGTGGCGGCGCTAATCCACGTCGGTGAGAGTGTGGAGCATCTCGAGCTCAACGGCGCCGGGCGGGGTCCTCTGTGGCGCCACGTCCGCTCGATGCTCGAGCAGGCCGGCTACTGGCCGGTGGGGGCCAGCACCCAGGATTCACTCTGGGCGAGCGCCGTCCACGTGATGCTGAAGAACCTCGAGCTGCTCGATGTGTTCGAGCGCGACGGCGACGTGCTGCGTCTGACCGACGACTACCAATCCAAGATCAAGGCTCATCCGGGACACCTGCAGAACCGGGGCAAGAAGTCCTACCGCGTTCGCCTGTCACAGTCCCTGGCGGCTTTCCACGGAGGACAGGCATGAACACGCCGTTGGTACGCATCGCGCTCCCCAAGCTGTTTCTATGGAGCGAGGCGGCTCGCATCCAGGAGTACCCGAAGGCGGCATCCCGGGCCGAGCCAGGCCGCGTCTATTCACGGGCCGATCTCGAGCGCTTGGTCTTCGACATCGCTCCCACGATGGAGTTCAAGGGCGGGGCGCCGCGCGGCAAGGGGACCGACGGCGTCATCAACACGTACGGGATGGAGCGCGGCGGCGCCCGCTACCGCATCAACGGGATCAGCCTCTTCGAGCGGGTCGGCAAGGGCCTCCGGGCCACCGCGGAAGGCGTCGAGCTGGGGAAGGCGTTTCGCGAGGCGGACGCTGATGTCGACTGGGCTCGCGCCCTCACGAAGCAGCTGCTTCGACGTGACCCGCGCACGCGCTTGGTGATCGGGCTTTGCCTTACGGGCTGGCAGTTGGGAGTCGAGGCGCCGGGCGCTATCCCCACGGGCGTGTTGTCGCTCACGTCGCCCGAGGGCGCTGTCCTCGAGATCGCACAGCGCAACTGCGACGGCTTCAACACGCTGCTGCGCGACAACGCCGAGCTCGCCCTCGGGCCGCGTTGGCGCGCTGACCTTTCGGTTCTGGGCGAAACCGCGGCGGTCGTGTGGGAGGGCGTCCAGGGTGGAACACCCTCGACGAATGACCTTCCGACCGCGCTCAAGAAGGCCCTGGCCGTGTTCTTCCACATCCGAGCCTTCGATGGTGGTCCCTCGACCTGGGGCCTGGATGCCGGCGGACTCGCCGATGCGCTGGCGGTGGAGGACCTCGTCGAGCTCGGATTCGAGGGAGCTGCGCCTGTGCGGCTCACCGATGACGAGGCGTTCGCGCGGGCGCTTCGCGATTGCTCGGACGCCGAGGGTTTTCTCATCATTAGTCAGCTCGGCGCGCGCTTCGGCGAGCTCCTTCAGGTGCCGGACGAGGATCGAGCCGCCGTCCTAGACAGCTACATCCGGACAGCGATGTACCACGACCAGCTGCGGATGCTCGACCGCCACCCAGGGCAGCCCCGCATGGGACGAGGGCTGTTCGGCGAGCCCGGTGCACGTCGCGTCCGGATCGAGTTCACGCCCATCCACAAGACCACGAACGTCGAGACCGAGGAGCAGACTCCCGCGGGTTCATCCAGCGAGATGCAAGGAGCAGACCGATGACCATTACCAAGCCGTGGGCCGCCAAGGGGGTGGCGCTCTATCCGCCTTCCTTCTCCATGGTGGGCCAGAACCAGGTGTTCAACGCACTGCACCAGTTCCGCCGGTCCTTCTGGGACGGGACGGGGACCGACATCGCCGGCTTCTTCATTGCGTTCGGAGATTGGGGGCTTGGGAAGACCCGCCTTGGCTATGAGCTGATTGCCGAAGCCACTGGTCGCGTCGATGAGTGGCTACTCAATCGACACGAGCACGTCATCGCTCCGTTTCACCGAACCGACACCAAGGCGCGTGTGCTGGAACCCGCCCTGAAGGACGGTATACTGCCCCTC
>DATJNL010000221.1:0-4528 GCA_035508175.1 Myxococcales bacterium | reverse complement strand
TCTCGAGATCGAGCGCGAGGTCCGAGTTCACCGCCCCGACGATCTCCGGGTCCGTGGCGCCCGCGGCGATCGTGACCCCGCCGTCCGGCCAGGTGGGCAGCGGTCCGAAGGGCGTTCCCACGGGGGCCAGCGCGAACACCTGTCCCCCGTTCGCCCAGTACGTCGTGCCATCGCCGGCGACCGCGATGCCGGTGCGCCCCGAGGGCGCGGAGACGGGCAGCGGGACCGCGCCGGCGATCACCAGGCCGCCGTCGAACGGCGAGAAGGCGTAGGCCGTCGGCTCGGTGGCGCCGGCCGCCTGCTGGGCAAGGAAGACGTCGTTCGAGGAGTCGACGTTCGGGCACGATTCGAAGCCGGGCGGCCCCCAGCCCATCGAGGACAGCTCGCTGCCGTCGGGCTCGACCCAGAAGAGGTTGGGGCCGAGCGCGGCGGAGCCGGAGGCCACGTGGAGCGATCCGTCGGACAGGATCACGGGCGTCGCCGAGTGCGTGTCGACGCCCGGAGGGTTGAGCTGGAGCGTCCAGCGCACGGCGCCGCCGAGAGCCACGGCGTACAGCAGGCCCTCGCCGTTCATCTGGTAGACGTTGCCCGATACGTCCATCACGGGCGAGTTGACGTAGGTCTGGCCGGCGTCCGGCTCCCCGATCGGGAGCTGCCAGGCCACCGTGCCGACCAACGCGGAGGTATCGACCACCGAGCAGCCCGTGTTCTGCGGGTCGCCGTGCCACTTGAACCAGCCCTGGAAGAAACCGCCCACGCTGGCGAGGTACCCGGCCAGCGGCACGCTGACGGCTCCTTGCGTCGGATCGGTCGTGTCGAACGTGAGCGTGCCCTTCCGCAGCAAGGGCGGGGTGCCGTTGGCCGGCGAGAACTCGACGCCGATCGTGGCGCTCGCGCCAGGGGCGATCTCGAACGACGTCGGCTGCCCCGTCGCCAGCGCAAAAGTGGGGTCGCCGCCGATCGCCACCTGGGAGATCTCGCACGCGACCTCGGACACGTCGGTGAGGGTGACGACCTGGCTGGCCGTCGTGCCCGCCGCGACCTCGCCGAAGGTCACCTGCGCGGGTGACACCGTGAGGCTGCACGGACCGACGCCCGGATTGCCGAGGAGGGCGGCGCTCGCGGTCTGCGGCGCACAGGCGGCGCCGCTCGACCAGGTCGCGACGAGCTGGCCGGAGTCCGCCGATTCGCTGGCGGCGTGGGCCACCGTGAACGTGAGGCTCTGCCCGGCCGGCAAGGAGGTCGGCAGCGCCGGCAGGCCGCTGACGGTGAACGTGGGAGGGCCGTTGCTGGAAACGGCCACGTCGACGATCGAGATCGGCGAGGTGCCGATGTTGAAGGCGATGACGCTCTGGGCCGAAGCGAGCGGTCCAAAGGTGACCGGGTTCGGGCTCAAGACGAGCGACCCCACGACGCACGCGCCGCCGCTGGTGCCCGAGGCGGAGGCGCTGCCGGTGGTGGCGCCGGAGGCGGTCGTGCCGCTGCCGCCGGTCCCGCCGCCTGCTCCGCTCGTCCCCGGCGTGCCGCCCGTGGTCGCCGATGCGCCGCCGGCGGTGCCGGTCGGCTCGCTGGCGCCCTGGAAGCAACAGCCCGAGCCGAAGAGCGTCAGCACGGCAACGACGGCGGTCTTTCCCATCGCGCGCTCCGGGCGAAAGAGGCAAGGCAGGATAGCAGAACGCGGCCGCCAATCCAGGCGGGCCGGGCTCCTCGTCGCCGGGCGGCGCGCGCCGGTGCTTCACTGTCCCGCGGGGCCGGAGCGCTTTCTCGGCGAGAGCATCGGCTGCAGCGCCTGCACGCTCAGGCCGAGCGCGTGCGCCGCCTCGAAGGCGGCGGCGACTCCCTGGCGCGCTGCGTCCAGCGGCAGACCGAGGGCGGTCGCGGCCGCCTGGACGACCGTGATCATCTCCTCCGGGGTCGCGAGCCCCGGCGGGCGGGCAGCGGCGCGCTCGTCGGGCGACGCGGGCAAGAGGCCGAGCATCACGAGGTTGGCGCCGCCGGCCTCGGCGAGCCGGGCGGCGAGCGCCGGATCCACGGGGTGCAGGGCGCGCACGAGCTCGTGCAGCGCGTCGGGCGAGCTGACGCCCCCCTGCCGCGAGTGTCTCTCGACCGTTCGCAGCGAGACGCCCAGCAGCCGCGCGAGGCCCTGGTTGTCGAGCCGCAGCTTGCCCCGGGCTTCCATGATGAGCACGACGAGGTTCTCGGCCATGGGCGACCCTCCACCGTGGAGCATAGCCTGCGCTCGCCGAGCCTGAACAGCCGCCGCGGGAGGGACGCGGCTCGCTCGCGGGGCAGACGCTCGTTCCTTCCGGGCGGCCGCGGCTTGCCGGCGGCGAAGCGCGATCGCCCGCGGTCGAACCCGCCACGCCCGACGGCAAAGGCGGATCGCCAGGCGGGTGGCCCGCCTTGCTCGACGGCCAAGGCGGCTCCGCCAGTGGGTGGCCCGCCGCGCTCGCCTGCAAAGGCGGGTGACCCGACGGGAGTCCCGCCAGGCCCGACGGGAAAGGCGGCGCTCCCTTCGGGCGGACCGCCCCGCTCGACGGCATCGGCGGATCTCCCGTCGGGAACACCGCCACGCTCGACGGGAATGGCGGGTTGCCCGTTGGGTGGGCCGCCATGTCCGTCGGGTGTGGCGGGTCGCCCGCTGGGTGGTCCGCCGTGCCCGTCGGGAATGGCGGGTGGCCTCGCGGGAAGGAGGGGCCGCCCGGCGAGCGGCTGGGCTGGGCCGGCGAGCCGTCGTGCCAAGTCCCTGGGAATCCAGGCCTTCTCCGCGAGCGTCCCGGTCCGCCTCGAACGCCGTCGCCGCCGTCCGACGTCTCGGCGCCATCGCCCGGCGAGGGCTCGAGGCCGGCCGGCGGGGGCGCGAGCCTGCCCGGCGGGAGCAAGGGATGGGCTCCGCGGGTGGCCCGCGCCTCCCTCCGGGCGGGATCGCTTCGCTGCGTGGCTGGCTCAGCCGAGATCGGTGAGCGCGAGGCGCGCCGCGTTGTAGCCGCAGGCGCCGTGCGCGCCGCCGCCCGGGTGCGTCGAGGCGGAGCACAGGTACAGCCCGCGCACGCCCATGCGGTATCTGAAGTAGGGGAAGGCCGGCCGGAAGACGAGCTGGCCCCGCAGCTTCGCGGTCCCGCCGCCCAGGTCGCCGCCCACGAGGTTCTCGTCCATGGCTTCGAGGTCCGGCGGGGCGGAGATGGCCCGCCGGCGCACGAGCGCGCGGAAGCCGGGGGCGTGCCGCTCGATCTCGTCGGCGAGGCGGTCGGCGAAGCCCTCGCGCGCGGCGTCCCAGCCGCCGGGCAGCGTCGACGGCACGTGGGTGTAGACCCAGAGGGTGTGCTTGCCGGGCGGGGCGCGCGAGGGGTCGAAGAGCGACTGCTGGCCCACGAGGCAGAAGGGGTGCTCGGGGAGCTGGCCGGCGCGCACCTGGGCGGTGAAGGCGCGCAGCTCGGGCAGGTCGCCGCCGAGGTGCACGACCGCGGTCTCGCGCGCGGAAGGCGCGGTCCAGGGCACGGGGCCGTCGAGCGACCAGTCGACCTTGAACGTGCCCCAGCCGTGCGCGAAGAGGCGGACGCCGTCGACGAGCAGCGGCGGCAGCTCCCGCTCGTCGACGAGGCCGCCGCAGAGGGCCCACGGCGTCACGTCGGCGAGCACGGCGCGGCAGGGGATCTCGTCGCCCCCGCGGGTGCGCACCGCGGCCACGGCGCCGCCGCGGACGAGGATCTTCGCGGCGCCGGTGGCGCAGCGCAGCTCGCCGCCCGCCTCGGCGAGGCGCTTGCAGAGCGCCGCCGTCAGCTCGCCCGCGCCGCCGAGCGGCACGATGCAGCCGGGGTCGAGCCCCGAGAGGGCGAGGCCGAGGCCCACGGCGGCGCCGCCCGCGTCGTCGGGGCCCGTGTCGGCGTGCAGCGCGAGCTGGGGGACGATGCGCCGGGCCGCCGGCGTGGCGAACCGCTTCGACCAGCGGGCCGGGGATTGCAGCATCGAGAGGCCGAGCCGCGCCATCGTCACCGGGCCCGCGGCGAGCGCCGGGCCGAGCAGCGGCAGCGCGCCCAGCGTCACCTCGCCGAAGCGGTCGCCCAGGTCGCGGCGCCACGCGAGCAGGCCCGCGAGGGCCTCGCCGTCCGCGCCCATCTCGCGGCGCAGGCGCGCCTCGTCCCGCGTGAGGATCCCGCACGTGCCGTCGGGCGCGAGGTGGGCGCTGTCGACGGGCGCGTTGGTCCAGCGGAAGCCGGCGCCGGCGACGTCGAGCGCGCGCAGCCCGGGGCTCACGGGCGCCCAGTCGAGGAAGGCGGCGCCCACGTCGTGCTTGAAGCCCGGCTCGGTGAGCTCCGCGGTGCGCACCGCGCCGCCGGGGAGGGGCTGCGCTTCCAGGAGCAGCGTCTTCACGCCCGCGCGCGCGAGCGTGGCCGCGGCGGTCAGACCGTTCGGACCGGCGCCGATGACGACCGCGTCCGGCATGGCCTACTTCGGCAGGACCGGGCCGCGCAGCTCGGGGTGGGGCGCGGCCACGAGCTGCGTCTCGACGATCCCGCCGGCGGCCACC
>DATJNL010000220.1:0-7526 GCA_035508175.1 Myxococcales bacterium | reverse complement strand
GGCCTCGCCTGTCTCGATCCCGCGTCGTATAGGCCCTGGGTCGCGAGTGGCATCGGCCTCGACGCTCGGTCCCGGCCGCCCGCTCGCCCGCCCCGCCTCTCCACTCTACGAACCCCCTTCAACCCACGATCCAGATCTTCGAACCTTGCCTGCGGCGCTGATCGAGATGTGGGCAAGATCTGTCCATAAGCGGGATCAAAGAATGAACGTGGAGGCGGGACGGGGGAGAGGGGCGTCCAGAGGGCGAGTGGGGTTCCGAGCCCGGCGGACGTCCCCCTCCGCCGAGCCCGCACGCAGATCCAATCTCCGTCCCAGCCCATGCAGCTGATCAAGAGATCATCCCGACGCGGGGCGCGGGGCGGCGGCCCCGGAGGTGAGTCTCCCGCTACCCCGACCACCTCGGAGAGGGTAGCATGCGTCCGATGCTCGACTTCGAGCGCGTCCAGAAGCTCCACTCGCTCGTCCTCATCAAGGACGTCATCCGCAAGTGGTTCGGCCTCGAGCTGTCCTTCACGGACGCCGAGGGCGCGGTCGTGGGCCGCAGCGAGCACACCATCCTGCCGCCCCAGAACGACTTCTGCCGCCTCTCGCTCTTCTCCAAGGAAGGCTACCGGCGCTGCAACCAGTCCGTGCACGTCCTGTCCGAGAAGGCGTCGGCGCAGGGGAAGCTGCGCCGTGCCGCGTGCCACGACTGCCACCTCGGCTTCCAGGTGCTCGGCGTGCCCATCGCCCTCGACGGCGAGTACCAGGGCAGCGTCTTCGTGGAGGGCTTCGCCCGCGCTCGACCCGAGGGCCCGGCCGCGGCGCTGCTGCTGCAAAAGCTCCACGAGGTCGTCGGCGGCGGCGTGTCGACGGACCTCGGTCGCGCCGCAGCGCGGCTACCGGTCTTGAGCCCCCTCGAGGAGGAGCGCCTCTCCGACCTCCTGGAGCTCTGCGTGGGCGAGGTCGTGGGCTCGCAGACGGCCCGGTCGCGGCCGGGGCAACGCTTCGAGTCGCTCGTGGGCACGAGCGAGCCGATGCAGGAGCTGATCCGGCTGCTCGAGAAGGTGTGCCCCTCGGACGCCACGGTGCTCATCGAGGGCGAATCCGGGACCGGCAAGGAGCTCGTGGCGCGCGCCATCCACGAGCACGGTCCACGCGCCTCGGGGCCCTTCGTGGGGCAGAACTGCTCCGCCTTCAACGATCAACTCCTCGAGTCGGCCCTGTTCGGCCACGTCCGCGGCTCCTTCACCGGCGCGATCTCGGACAAGAAGGGTCTGTTCGAGATCGCGAACGGCGGCACGTTCTTCCTCGACGAGATCGGCGACATGAGCCCGGCGCTGCAGGTCAAGCTCCTGCGCGTCCTGCAGGAGGGCGTGTTCACGCCGGTGGGCGACACGGAATCGCGCACGGTGGACGTGCGCATCATCACGGCGACCCACAAGGATCTGAAGGTGCTCGTGGCCGACGGGCAGTTCCGCCAGGACCTCTTCTACCGGCTCAACGTGATCCGCGTGCGCGTGCCGCCGCTGCGCGAGCGCCGCGAGGACATCCCGATGCTGGCCGAGCACTTCCTGAGGCGGCTGGCGCTGCGCCGCGGCGAAGCCCCCCGGCAACTGTCGCCGGAAGCGCTGGCCCTGCTGGAGCAGTACGACTGGCCCGGCAACGTGCGGGAGCTCGAGAACGAGATCGAGCGCCTGGTCGTGCTCGGCGCGGACCACCAGGTCCTCTCCGCCGAGTTCCTCTCACCGCGACTCCACGGCAACTTGCCCGAGGGCGGTGAGGGGGCGAGAGGCGGCCACCGCCTGCGGCGCGCGCTGGAATCGCTGGAGCGCGATCTCATCCTGCAGGGCCTGCGCCGCACCCACCACAACAAGAGTCAGCTCGCGCGGGAGCTGGGCGTCTCACGCTCGAACCTCCTCCTCAAGATCGAGAAGTACGGCCTGGAGTCGCCGGAATAGCCGGCCCGCCACGCCCGCATGACCGCGACCTCCGCCCCGGCGGCTCCGCCGCTCCGGCCTCTCGGCCGGGCTGCGCTGGTCCTGCCAGCCCTCCTCGCCGCCGCGCTTCTCGCCGACGCGCCCGACCTCGGTCACCCGGCGATCTCGGGATCGGACGAGGTGGTCCACCAGCTCGCCACGCTCGGCATTCGCGAAACCGGCACTCCCATGGTCTACCGCGCGCCGCTCGTCGAGGCGCCGCTCCACGCGTGGTGGAACGCGCACGTCTTCCTGCACAAGCCGCCGCTCCCGTTCGCGCTGGGCGCGCTGCTGATGCGCCTGGTGGGCGAGACGCCGCTCGCGCTGCGCCTGGTCGCGCTCGCCTCGGCCTTCGCCGCGGCCGCCGGCCTCTTCCTCTTCGGCCGCCGGATCGTGGAGCCGACGCTGGCCGCGCTGCTCGCCCTGGCCTTCCTCGCCCTCCCCTTCGGCTGGGTGCTCGTCCAGGGCTACGAGTTCGGCGACGTCACCGACTGCGGCCTGCTCGGCTTCCTGGCGCTGTCGATGTGGCTGCTCGCCGTGGCCGTGGGGCGAGACTCGACGCGGCTCTCGGCGGCCGCGGGCGCCGTTTGCGGCTGCGCCTATCTGTCCAAGAGCGCACTCGCGCTCATGCCGCTCGGCGCCGCCGGATCGCTCTTCGTCCTGGGGCTGCTCGGGCTCGCGCCCCGGCTGCGCTTCTCCCTCGTGGCGGCGTTCGCCCTGGCCGCCGTCGCCGTGGCCCTGCCCTGGAACCTGTACTCGGCGATCGAGTGGCCGCGGCTCTACCGCTGGGAGGCCGGGCACACGGCCGGCTTCCTCTACGACACGTCCCGCTACTGGAGCCGACCGATCGACGGCGTCTTCAACGAGGTGAACCAGACCGAGCTCGGGCCGTGGCCCCCAGCCATCTTCCCGCTGGCTGGGCTCTGGTTGCTGTGGGCCGCCATGAAGCGCCGCACCGCTGAGCTCTGGTTGCTCTGCCTGTGGCTCTGGGGAGAGTGGATCCCGCTCTCGCTCGCCGTCGTGAAGGTGCCGGCGCACGCCTGGGGCGCGGCGCCGGCGGCCCTCCTCGCCGTGGGGCTCGTCCTGCGCGACGCGCTCGATCGCCCGTGGCTCGCCGGAGCCGCCGTGGGCGCGCTGACCACCGGCGTGGCGCTGAAGGCGGCGCCCTGGTTGTCGATCGTCCGGCGGGCCGTGCCCGCCTTTCTGCCACAGACGGCGAGCCAGCCGGGGCTCGCCGAGGGGCTCGCCGCCGCGCTCGCCCTGGGCGCACTCGCCGCCGCGGGCGGCTGGCTCCTCCGGAGGAACCGCTGGGCCGCGCGCTTGCCGGGCTGGGCGGCGCTCACGGCCGCCGGCTGGGTTGGGCTCGTCGCCGCGCCCGCGGCCTTGCAGCTGCGGCGGCTCTCCCTTCGCAATGCCGCGGTGGAGAGCGATGGCGACGACCTTGGCCCCATCCTCGATGCAGCGCTTCCCGCCAGCGCCGTGCTCCTCTCCACGGTGGAGGACACCCCCTACCGCATGGGCTCCCACGCGCTCATGTTCTACAGCCGTCGAACGACGTACCCGGCCACACCGAATCTCCTCGCGGCGGCCCGGCGGAGCGGCCTGCATCCCTACCTCGTCAGCAACCTGGCCCAGCCGTACGAGCGCGTGGAGGCGCCGGCCAGCAGCTGGCTCCAGGCGTACGACCTCGACGCCCCGCGCGCCGAACCGGCGACGATGCCCACCGCCGTGACCCCGGTGAATCGGATACTTGGCGTGCTCGACGTCCTCGGCGTCGCCGTCGCCCGCGGCGACGCGGACCGCGACCGGTACGTCTTCTACGTCCGCTCGGCGGCGCCCCTGGGGATCCGCCGCATCGACGTCGCGTTCTGGCTGGACGACGGCTCGGTCGAGCACACGACGCTCGTCGATCGACCTGAGCTCGAAGGACTCCCCGCCGCCCTGGATCCTCGTGCCAGCCAAGCTCCGGCGGCAGGGCTCGCCGCCTGGGTCACGGATCCCACGGCGAGCGCCTGGATCGCCGAAGCCGTCCCCGGGCCGCCCCGGGCCCGCCTGCGCCGCCTGCAGGTCCTGGGGACGGACCTACCCCTGCCGTAGCGCGCCGGCCCCTCGCCGGCCGGCGTTCACCACGAATCGCCGTCGCTGCGGCGCCGCGCGCTCTTCTTCGGCGGTAGCAAGCGCTCGTGCGTCTCGCTGCCGTCGGCCACGCTCTTGCCGGAGAGCTCGCACCACTGGACCTCGGGCACGTCCAGCTTCTCCTTCTCCTGCACGAAGACGCGCGTGAGCTCGGAGGGGACGCCGCCGATGCGCAGCACCGCGTGCCAGCCGTCCGACAGGTGCAGCAAGGTGAACGGGCGATCCCGCACGGCGTTCAGGGTGACGGACCAGAGGCCGGGCCGGCTCTGCGTGGCCGCGATGCCGTAGGCGAGCTTGCGCTCCAGCTCGCTGAGCGGCTGGCTGCGTCCATCCTGCGCCTTCATGACCCAGTGGGCGTCGACCGGCGCCTGCGGGTCGAGGCTGCCGTCGGGCAGCACCCGCGCTGAGTAGACGACGATGTTGGCGTTCTTGCTGCGCCCCAGCTCGAACATCGGCTGCAGCGCCGGGCCGGCGGCCAAGGCGAGCGCGAGGGCGGCAGTGGTCACGGCCGAGACTCAACCACGGACGGCGGCCGGCGTCGACCGCGGCCGCGCGTGCGTGACCCACGACTGCACCGAGGGGCGATTCCAGAGGCCGTCCGACCAGCGCACGAGGTCGCCGCGGCCCGCGAGCCCGACGCCGTACTGCACGAGCCTGCGAAACATGAAGCACAGCTCGAAGTCGGCGAGGGTGGGTCCCTCGCCCGATGAGCGCCCCGCGGCCGCGTCGCACACCGCGGCGGCCTCCTCGAGCGCCTTGGGGGTCGGCCCAGGGAGCGGGCCCTGGTGGAACGCCCCCAGCGGGAGGAAGAGGCCCTCGAACGGCAGGCAGCGCCGCAGCTCGAAGAGGTCGCTGCGAATCCAGGACATGATCTGCCGGTCGCGGGCGCGCGCGGCGGCGTGCGCAGGCATGAGCCGCGGGTGCGCGGGCGGCGCGAACGTCTCCTCGAGGTACTCGAGGATGGCCAGCGACTCGGAGATCCAGACGTCGCGGTGGCGCAGCGCCGGCACCTTGCCGGTGAAGGTGCGCGAGCGGTACTCGGGCGTGCGGTGCTCCCCGGCCGCGAGGTCCAGCAGCACCGGGCGGAAGGGCACGCCCTTCTCCTTCAGCGCGGTCCAGACGACGAGGACCCAGGGGGAAGTGAAGCGGGCGTCGCAATACAGGAGCGGCTCGCCGATCTCGTCGGTCATGAGCCGGGAGCATACCGAAGCCTTCAGGCGCGTGCGATCTTCTTCGGCAAGGGCGGTGGTCGCGGCTTCGAGGGTGCCCGCGGCACGGGCGGCGCGAAGAGGGTGGCGTCGTCCACGCCCACCGGCACGACGACCATCTCGCCGTCGACGGCGGGCAGGTCGAGGCCGTCGTCGTTGGCAGGCCGCCAGGGCGCACCGTGGCTCACCGGCTCGAGACCCGCGTCGGCGACCGGTCCGCCGCAGTGGGGACAGACGGCCGCGGGCGCGTCGAACTGGGCTCCACAGAAGGCACAGGCAATCAGGTTCCGCATGGCAGCCTCCTTCGCTGGCTCCTGCCTGGTTAGTCGCATCGCCTGTGCCAGCTATTCACTGCCAAGGGTTTCAGGCCGTTGGACACCTGGCAGGGACGGCGAGACGGCGCGCCCCTGATCCGGATGTCAGCCGGGGCGCAAACTACGGCTGGATGAGGCCGGCCTTCAACGCCTTGACCACCGCGTCGACGTGCGAGGCCACGCCCATCTTCTTGTACACGTGCGCGAGGCGCGTGCGCACCGTGCGGCGATCGATCTGCAGCACCCGGCCGAGCTCGCTGTTCGAGAGCCCCTTGGCCACGTACTGCAGCAACTCCAGCTCCTCGGGCGTGAGGCTGAACGGATCCTGCAACGGCCGGCCCCGGCGCAGGCTCTGGAAGTAGTTCCAGAAGCGCCGCGCGATGGCCGCCTCCACCACGAAGCCGCCCGCCATGGCCTCGCCGATGGCCGAGACGATGCGCTCGACCGGCACGCGCTTGACCAGGTAGCCGGAGGCGCCCGCGCTCACCGCCTCGTACACCTTGGCCTCGTCGTCGAACGTGGTGAGCACGAGGATCACCAGCTCGGGCAGCTTCGGCTTCACCTCGCGGATGACCTCGATGCCGTCCATTCCCGGCAGCTCGAGATCGAGCAGCACGGCCTGCGGCGGCCGTGCGATCAGCGCCCGGACGGCCTCTTCGCCCGTCGCGTAGCAGCCCCGCACCTCGACCTCCGGGAACGCCCCGAGCAGCTTCACGAGGTTGTGCATGAGGGCCGGCTGGTCCTCGACGATCGCGATGCGGGTGGGGCCGTCACTCACCGAGGTTGCCATAGCGGTAAGCCGTCGCGCCGCGCTTCACGTGGATCTCGAACTCCTGGGTGCCATCGCCGCCGAGCGCGGCCACGAGGCGGATGTGGTGAGAGCCGGGGGAGATCGGCACGTGCGTCAAGGGCGTGAGCAGCCGCGTGTCGCGGCCATCCACGAAGACGCGGGCCACGCGGTTCGCCTCGAGGCTCAGGAAGGCGCCGTGGCCGAGCCGCGGCTCGGCGCGCTCGTGCACGATCCGCTTCGGAGGCGGCTTGGGGCGCGCCGGCGCGTTCGGGTCGTACATGGGGAGAGGCGGCATGGGCGGAGCCGGCGGCAGCTTTGGCGGCTCGGGGGGCGCAAGCACTCGCAGGGGCGGCGCGACCGGACCGGTCGGGGCCGCGGGCACGGGCTTCGTGTCGCGCGGCCGGCCCACCCGATCGCCGAGCGTGTAACCCAGCACCGCCACTCCGCCCGCCAGGATGACCGCCATGGCCCCGCCCATCAGGCGCCGCCGGCGCGGCCGCTGCATCACCGAGACCGATTGCGACAGGGACAGCGACTGCGAGGTCTCCGTCGCCTCCGCCGGCGCCATCGAGATGCGGCGCAAGGGCGGACGGATCGCGGGCGCCGCCTCCGCCCGGGGCATGCGGCTCGGCGCGGGCACGCTCTCCGCGGGGACCGCAAAGTCGACGAGCGTGTCCGCGACACGCACCGCGGGCCGGCGCTCGGAGCCGGCGGCCAGCTCGACCCGCTTCCCCGCCGTTAGCAGCGCGGAGACACCCGAGTCGATCGCGCCCGCCCCGGCGCGCTTCTGCACCCACGAAGCCACCTCCCCCGGCGAGACGGCGGCTCCTGCCGAGCGCAGGACCTGCCGCAGCCCCACCACCATCTCGCCCGCGCTCTTGAGGCCCCGCGGCCCGCCCGCCTGCAACGCCCGCAGGATGAGCGCGTCGGCCAGCGCAGGAACGCGGCGGTCCAGCCTCGACGGGAGGGCGAAGTCGGTCGGCACCGATTCGCGCGGATCGAGGTTGGCCTCGCGTCCGGTGAGCCAGGCATACAACGTCCGGCCGAGACTCTGGACGTCCGAAGCCGGATCCGCGGCACGCCCCGAGAGCGCCGGCTCGACCCCCACCTCGACGAATAC
>DATJNL010000219.1:0-7643 GCA_035508175.1 Myxococcales bacterium | reverse complement strand
AAGCAGGGGCTGGCGCAGGCGAGGAGCTACTCGGAGATCGACAACGCGCCGGAGGAGCGGGCGCGCGGGGTGACGATCAACGCGCACCACGCGGAGTACGAGACGGCGAAGCGGCACTACGCGCACGTGGATTGCCCGGGGCACGCCGACTACGTGAAGAACATGATCACGGGCGCGGCGCAGATGGACGGGGCGATCCTGGTGGTGTCGGCCGCGGACGGCCCGATGCCGCAGACGCGCGAGCACATCCTGCTGGCCCGCCAGGTGGGCGTGCCGAGCATCGTGGTGTTCCTGAACAAGGTCGACATGGTCGACGACCCGGAGCTCCTGCAGCTGGTGGAGATGGAAGTCCGCGAGCTGCTGACCAAGTACGAGTTCCCCGGGGACAAGATCCCGGTGATCAAGGGGTCCGCCACGGGGGCGCTGGAGGACATCCAGAAGCCCGACTGGAAGGACAGCAAGTGGGTGAAGGCGATCATGGAGCTCACGGATGCGATGGACAGCTACATCCCGGAGCCGAAGCGGGAGATCGAGAAGCCGTTCCTGATGTCGGTGGAGGACGTGTTCACGATCACGGGCCGCGGGACGGTGGCGACGGGGCGCGTGGAGCGCGGCAAGGTGAAGGTGGGCGAGGAAGTGGAGATCGTCGGCCTGGGAGCGACCAAGAAGACGGTGGTGACGGGCGTGGAGATGTTCCGCAAGCTGCTCGACGAGGGCATCGCCGGGGACAACATCGGGGCGCTGTTGCGCGGCATCGAGCGGGAGGACATCGAGCGCGGGCAAGTGCTGGCGAAGCCGGGATCGATCACCCCGCACACGAAGTTCAAGGCGCAGGTGTACGTGTTGACGAAGGAGGAGGGCGGTCGGCACACGCCGTTCTTCAAGGGGTACCGGCCGCAGTTCTACTTCCGGACGACGGACGTGACGGGGACGATCCAGCTGCCGCCGAACGTGGAGATGGTGATGCCGGGCGACAACATCGCGATGGAGGTCGAGCTGATGACCCCCATCGCCATGGAGAAGGAGCTGCGCTTCGCCATCCGCGAGGGCGGCAGGACCGTGGGTTCCGGCGTGGTCGCGGAGATCGTGGCGTAGGCCCGAGAGAAGGAAAGGCGAGCGAATGGCGACGCAAAAGATCAGGATCCGGCTCAAGGCCTACGACTACAAGCTCCTCGACCAGTCGGCCGGGGAGATCGTGGAGACGGCCAAGCGCACCGGCGCCAAGGTGGCGGGACCCATCCCGCTGCCGACGCGCATCAACAAGTTCACGGTGCTCCGCAGCCCCCACGTGGACAAGAAGAGCCGGGAGCAGTTCGAGATCCGCACGCACAAGCGGCTGCTCGACATCCTCGAGCCCACGCAGCAGACGCTCGACGCGCTCATGAAGCTCGATCTGTCGGCGGGCGTCGACGTCGAGATCAAGAGCTAGGAGACGGCCATGGCCAAGTTCGACGTCTACAACCTCGAGAAGCAGAAGGTCGGTACGGTCGACCTCGCCGATGACGTGTTCGCGGCCGAGGTCAATCCCCACCTGCTCTACGAGGCGGTCAAGGCGCAGCAGGCGTCTCGCCGCTCCGGGACCGTCGCGGTGAAGAACCGCGGCCTCGTGTCGGGTGGCGGCAAGAAGCCCTGGAAGCAGAAGGGCACCGGCCGCGCGCGCCAGGGCAGCATCCGCGCCTCCCACTGGGTGGGCGGCGGCAAGGCGATGGGGCCCAAGCCCCGCGACTACGCCTACCGGCCGCCGCTCAAGGTGCGCAAGGGCGCCCTCTGCAGCGCGCTGTCGCTGCGCGCCAAGGAGGGCCAGCTCTGGATCCTCGACGCCTTCGAGCTGCCGGAGATCAAGACCAAGCGCGCCGCGGCGGTGTTCGCGAAGCTCGGCCTCGGGAAGGCGCTCGTCGTGGAGCTCAAGGCCAACCAGAAGCTGCACCGCTCGGTGCGCAACCTGGCTCACTTCGACGCGCTGCCTCCCGAGGGGCTCAACGTCGAGGACGTGCTGCGCCACCCGGCGCTGGTCCTCACCCAGGGCGCGGCCAAGGCCGTCGAAGCGCGGCTCGCCTAGGAGACGGCAATGACCTACCTGGAAGTCATCAAGGCCCCGCTGATCACCGAGAAGCTCGACGCGATGCGCGAGCACCAGCGGACCTACGCGTTCGAGGTCGATCGCCGCGCCAGCAAGCACGACGTCCGCTTCGCGGTGGAGAAGCTCTTCAGCGTCCACGTCGAGGACGTCCACACCGCGGTGGTCCGCGGCAAGACCAAGCGGGTGGGCACCGGACAGGGGCGGCGACCCAACTGGAAGAAGGCGCTCGTGCAGCTCCGCGAGGGCGAGAAGATCGACATCTTCGAGGGAGGAGTCTGATGGCGCTCAAGCACTACAAGCCCACCTCGCCGGGCCGGCGGCTCATGACCGCCAGCGACTTCGCGGAGATCACGAAGTCGACCCCCGAGAAGAAGCTCACCGAGGCGTACCGGCGCAGCGGCGGCCGCAACGTCCACGGCCACATCACCACGCGGCACATCGGCGGCGGCCACAAGCGCCGCTACCGGCTCATCGACTTCCGGCGCGAGAAGGACGGCGTGCCCGCGAAGGTCGCGGCCATCGAGTACGACCCGAACCGCTCCGCGCGGCTCGCGCTCCTCCATTACGCCGACGGCGAGAAGCGCTACATCCTCGCGCCGGTGGGCGTGGCGGTGGGCGACCAGCTGCTTTCGGGCGAGAACGTCGACATCCGCCCCGGCAACACGCTGCCGCTCAAGGCGATCCCGGTGGGCACCGTGCTGCACAACGTGGAGCTCCGCGTGGGCCGCGGCGGTCAGATCATCCGCACGGCCGGCTCGTGGGGACAGCTCATGGCGAAGGAGGGCAAGTACGCCCAGATTCGCCTCCCCTCCGGCGAGGTTCGCGAGATCCTCCAGGAGTGCCGCGCCACCGTGGGCCAGCTCGGCAACATCGACTCCAACACCGTCCGCGTGGGCAAGGCCGGCCGCTCGCGCTGGCTGGGCGTCCGTCCCACCGTCCGCGGCCTCGCCATGAACCCCGTCGATCACCCGCACGGCGGCGGCGAGGGAAAGAGCGGTCAGGGCAACCCCCACCCGGTTTCGCCGTGGGGCCAGAAGACGAAGGGCCTCAAGACCCGCACCAACAAGAGCACCAGCAAGTTCATCGTCAAGCGCCGCAAGTAGAGGAGCGAAGGCCATGGCACGCTCGAAGAAGAAGGGCCCGTTCGTCGACAAGTACCTCGCCAAGAAGGTCGAGGTGATGAACACGGGCAACCAGAAGAAGGTCATCAAGACCTGGTCGCGGCGGAGCATGGTGCTGCCCGAGTTCGTGGGCCACACCTTCGCCGTGCACAACGGCCGCAAGTTCGTGCCGGTGTTCGTCACCGAGAACATGGTGGGCCACCGCCTCGGCGAGTTCAGCCCGACCCGCACCTTCCACGGCCACACGGCCGACAAGAAGGTGAAGGCCGGCGGCCCGGCGGCCCCTTCGGCCGGCGCACCCGCCCCCGCGGCGGCACCGGCGGCCAAGTGAGGAGCATGAAATGACCTCGAACGCGAAGCTGCGCCACCTCCGCATCGCCCCCCGCAAGGTGAGGGCGGTAGCGGACCTCGTGCGTGGGCGCCCCGTGGGCGACGCGCTGAACCTCCTGCGCTTCACCCCCAAGGCGGCGGCACGGCCGGTCAGCAAGCTCCTGCGCTCGGCCGTCGCGAACGCGGGCGCCGACGTCGACGTCGACCGCCTCGTGGTGGCCGTCATCACGGTCGACCAGGGCTCCGCGCTGCGGCGCTTCATGCCGCGCGCGCAGGGACGCGCGACCAAGGTCCTCAAGAAGACCAGCCACGTGCAGGTCACCCTTTCCGACAAGCCGGCGAGCCGGCGCTAGGAGCACCATGGGCCAGAAAGTACATCCCACCGGGTTGCGGCTCGGCATCATCAAGAGCTGGGACTCCAAGTGGTACGAGGAGAAGAGCTACGCCAAGTGGCTCCACGAGGACATCCACCTGCGCGAGTACATCAAGGAGAAGCTCGGCCACGCCGGCATCTCCAAGATCGAGATCGAGCGGGCCGCGAACCGCGTGAAGGTGAACGTCTACACGGCGCGACCCGGCATCGTGATCGGCAAGCGCGGCGCCGGCATCGAGACGATCAAGAAGGACTTGCAGCGCTTCACGCAGAACGAGGTCTACCTGAACATCGTCGAGGTCCGGAAGGCCGAGACCGACGCGCAGCTCGTCGCCGAGAACATCGCGACCCAGCTCGAGCGCCGCATCGCCTTCCGCCGCGCCATGAAGAAGGCCGTGAGCACGGCGCTCAAGTTCGGTGCCAAGGGCATCCGCGTGGCCTGCTCGGGGCGGCTCGGCGGCGCCGAGATGGCGCGCTACGAGTGGTACCGCGAAGGGCGCGTGCCGCTGCACACCCTCCGCGCCGACATCGACTACGGCTTCGCCGAGGCCAAGACCACCTACGGAAAGATCGGCTGCAAGGTCTGGATCTTCCGCGGCGAGGTGCTGCCCACCAGCAGCGCCGCCCGCGCCGCGGCCGCCGCGAGGAAGTGAGAGGAACCGATGCTCCAACCGACGCGAACGAAGTGGCGAAAGCAGCAGAAGGGGCGCATGCGGGGCAAGGCCTACCGCGGCAGCGACCTCGCCTTCGGCGACTACGGCCTGAAGGCCATGGAGTGCGGCCGGCTCACCTCGCGGCAAATCGAGGCGGGCCGCATCGCGATGACCCGCTGCATCAAGCGCGGCGGCAAGGTGTGGATCCGCATTTTCCCCGACAAGCCCATCACCAAGAAGCCCGCCGAGACCCGCATGGGGCACGGCAAGGGCAACGTCGAGGACTGGGTGGCCGTGGTGAAGCCGGGCCGGCTGCTCTACGAGATGGAAGGCGTGACGTCGGAGATCGCCCGCAAGGCGCTGCGCCTCGCGGCGTTCAAGATCCCGATCGCCACCGAGATCGTCCACCGCTCCGAGCAGGCGGTCTGAGGAGAAGCCATGGCGACGGCGAACGAGCTTCGGCAGATGACGCAGGAAGAGCTCTCCCGCATGGCGGAGGAGACGCGGCAGACGGTCTTCAACCTCCAGCTCAAGCACAAGACCGGCCACCTCGAGAACACCTCCGAGATGGGTCGGTCGCGCAAGGAGCTGGCGCGCCTCTTGACCCTGCTGCGCGAGGGGCAGCTGGGGCTGGCGCGAAAAGTCCACGCCGAAGCGGCGAAGCCGGCCCGCGCGGCGGCCGGCGAGGCCGGCAGCTCCGACGACGAGAAGGGCGCGAAGAAGAAGGGCGCGGCCAAGGCCGCGGCGAAGGCTCCCAAGGCGGCCAAGCCCAAGAAGGCGGCCAAGTAAAGGACTTCCATGGCGACCGAGACGACGACGGCAGCAGCGACGGATCAGCAGGCGGAGCGAGGCCGGCCCAAGACGCGGGTGGGCGTGGTCATGAGCAACAAGATGCAGAAGACCGTGGTGGTGCGCGTGGAGCGGCGCGTGAAGCACGCCAAGTACGGCAAGTACCTGGTGCGCCACGTCAACTACAAGGCCCACGACGAGGCGAACGCCTGCGGCGTCGGGGATCGGGTTCGCATCGCCGAGACGCGGCCGATGTCGAAAGAGAAGCGGTGGCGCGTCGTCGAGACGCTCGAGAAGGCCACGGTCTAGGCGAGGAAGGAAGAGCCAATGATCCAACAGCAGACGATCCTGGACGTCGCGGACAACTCCGGGGCCAAGCGCGTGATGTGCATCAAGGTGCTCGGCGGCACCAAGCGCAAGTACGCCTCCATCGGCGACGTCATCGTGGTCTCCGTCAAGGAGGCCCTGCCCACCGCCAAGGTGAAGAAGGGCGAGGTCGCCAAGGCGGTCATCGTACGCACCGCCCGCGAGGTGTCGCGCGCGGACGGCAGCTACATCAAGTTCGACGGGAACTCGGCGGTCCTCATCAACAAGGACCTCGAGCCCATCGGCACGCGCATCTTCGGTCCCGTGGCCCGCGAGCTGCGCGCCCGCAAGTTCATGAAGATCATCTCGCTCGCCCCGGAGGTGCTGTGATGGCCGCCCACGTGCGCAAGAACGACCTCGTGCAGGTGATGAAGGGCAAGGAGCGCGGCAACACCGGCAAGGTGCTGGAGGTGCTGGTGAAGAAGCACCGCGCGCGGGTCGAGAAGCTGATGATCATCAAGAAGCACCTGAAGCGCGGGCGCAGCCCCAAGGCGCCGCAGGGCGGCATCATCGACGAGGTGGGCACGATCGAGCTGTCGAACCTCATGCTCGTGTGCCCCAAGTGCAAGAAGCCCTCGCGCACCGGCCGGCGCGAAGAGGGCGGCAAGCGGGTGCGGTTCTGCAAGAGCTGCGAGGCGACGGTCGACTAGCGGATCGCGCGGCCGTTCGGGCCGCTCGAAGCCGCGCTGAGGCGAAAATGGCAGACGAGACGACAGAAAAGCCGGAAAAGAAGCCGAAGCAGGAGAAGAAGGACAAGAAGAAGGGCGGCAAGGGCGCCGAGGGGCTGCCCATCGCCGAGGTGGCGAAGTCGCGCGGCGACAAGGCCGCCCGGCTGATCGAGCGCTACGCCAAGGAGGCGGTGCCCGCCCTGATGAAGGAGTTCGGCTACAAGAACCCGATGCAGGTGCCGAAGCTCCACAAGATCGTCGTGAACATGGGGCTCGGCGAGGCCATCCACAACAACAAGCTCATGGAGGCCGCGCAGATCCAGATGTCGGCCATCACCGGCCAGCGCGCGGTCGTCACCCGCTCGCGCAAGGCCATCGCCAACTTCAAGCTGCGCGAGGGCCAGGCCATCGGCTGCATGGCCACGCTGCGGCGCGACCGCATGTACGAGTTCTTCGACCGACTGGTCTCGGTGGCGCTGCCCCGGGTCCGCGACTTCAAGGGCGTGTCGAGCAAGTCGTTCGACGGCCGCGGCAACTACACGCTCGGCCTGCGCGAGCAGATCATCTTCCCCGAGATCAATTACGACGAGGTCGAGAAGATCAAGGGCCTGAACATCACCATCGTCACCACCGCCCGCAGCGACGAGGAGGGCCGCGCGCTCCTCCGCACGCTCGGCATGCCCTTCCGGAACTAGGAGAACGACCCCATGGCCAAGCTCTCGAAGATCGCCCAGGCGAAGCGCAAGCCGAAGTTCCGCGTGCGCAAGTACAACCGCTGTCCGCTCTGCGGCCGGCCGCGCGCCTACCTGCGCAAGTTCCAGATGTGCCGCATCTGCTTCCGCCAGCGCGCCCTCCGCGGCGAGGTGACGGGCGTGATCAAGTCGAGCTGGTAGAACGGAGACCCCACCATGACCATGACCGATCCCATCGCCGACATGCTGACCCGCCTGCGCAACGCCTCGCGGGCCCGCCACGAGCGCGTGCTCATCCCCGGCAGCAACGTCAAGGCTCGCATCGCCGAGGTCCTCAAGGCCGAGGGCTTCATCAAGGACTTCGTGCTCCACAAGGACGACAAGCAGGGCAGCATCACCGTGGTCCTGCGCTACGGCCCGGAGAAGGAGCCGGCCATCACCGGCATCCGCCGCGCCAGCCGCCCCGGCCTGCGCCGCTACGCCGGCAAGAACGACATGCCCGAGGTGCTGAACGGCCTGGGCGTCTCGATCCTCTCCACCTCGCAGGGCGTCATGGTGGACCGCGAGGCCC
>DATJNL010000218.1:0-4451 GCA_035508175.1 Myxococcales bacterium | reverse complement strand
CTACTGGGCGGACGTCGGCAGCGCGGCGGCCGGCTTCCAGGACGGCGCGATCTACCAGATGCCCAAGGGTGGCGGCGCCATCGTCACGCTCGCGGCGGGCCTGCAGTCCGTGGGCCCCCTCGCCGTCGATGCCCACAACGTCTACTGGACGACCGCGTACGCGGGCTGCCCGCCACCGGCCGACGGCGGCGCCTGCCCGCCGAGCTCCGGCACCGTCGACCAGATGCCCATCGGCGGGGGGCGCGTCCAGCCGCTCGCCGTCGGTCAGCCGCTCCCCTTCGACCTCGCGGTCGACGCCACCAACGTCTACTGGAGCAACGCGGGCGCGGGCGACGCGGGGCCGTCCCTGTGGACGGTGCCCATCGGCGGCGGTCCGGCGTCGCAGCTGCTCGCGGGCCACCTCGAGACCGGCGCCGGTCCGGGCGGCCTCGCGGTGGACGAGCGCGACGTCTACTGGGCGGGCGTCAACGACGCGGGCGTGAGCGCGGTCTTCTCGATGCCCAAGGGCGGCGGGCCGATCACCACGGTCGCGGCCGGGCTCACCTCGGTCGTCGATCTGGAGGTCGACGCGACGAACGCCTACTGGTGGTCGCCCGAGGTGCTCCTCGACGGCGGCCAGTCGGGCAGCGTCTCGGCGGCGCCGCTCGCGGGCGCGACGTCGTTCACGCTCCTCGCCGGCGACACGCTCGGCCGGCCCACGGCCCAGGACGCGGCCTCCCTGTACCTCGCGGCCCCGAGCGCCGTCCTCTCGCTGCCCAAGATCGGCGCCGCGGCGCCCGCGAACGTCTGCGGCGGCCAGCCCGGCGTGCAGGGCGTCGCCCGCGACGCGACCAACGTCTACTGGCTGCTGACCGGCCCCTCCGGCGAGCTCGGCGGCATGGTGGTCTCGGCCCCGCTCCCCTGACGCGGCGTCCCACACCTCGCCGTCATCCGCACGTCATCCGCAATGAGAAGGAGCAGCGGGGTGGACGAGAGCGCAGCGCCGAGACCGACGGCCCACGCCCCCCGCTCCTCCCCTCTTCGGTCCCCACCTGCACGTCGATTTCTCGTGCCGCCTGCATGAGCCATGCAAGCAGGCTCAGTCGCACCATGACCCGCAGATTGGCGATCGGCCCGCACTTGATCCGGATCAAGGCTTCCCTGCCCGGGGTGGGTGAAGTTGCGGACATACCTGCCCGCGAGGCGCGGATTGCCCGACTCTTCCAGCACCGACATCCAGCCCATCCACCCCGCCCCCAGATCCTTCTGGCGCCGGGCCGTCTTCTCCACCGATCACAAGGTCATCGCCCGGCAGTTCCTGGGCTTCGGCCTCGTGTTCATGCTCCTGGGCGGCGTGATGGCGCTGCTCATCCGCTGGCAGCTCGGCTACCCCGGAGAGCCGGTGCCCGCCATCGGCCGCTGGCTCTTTCCCCAGAGCCACGGCGCCGTCACGCCCACGGCCTATGCCGCGCTCTTCACCATGCACGGCACCATCATGATCTTCTTTGCCGTCACGCCCATCCTCATCGGCGCCTACGGCAACTTCTGCATCCCGCTCCTCATCGGCGCGCGCGACATGGCGTTCCCGAAGCTGAACATGCTGTCCTTCTGGACGCAGATGATCGCGGGGCTCATCCTGGTGGTCTCTTTCTTCGTGCCGCTCGGCCCCGCCATGGGGGGCTGGACGTCGTACCCGCCGCTCTCGTCGGCCGCGGGCCAGCCGGGCGGCGGCGAGACGCTGTGGACGCTCGCGCTCTTCGTGGCCGGCTGCTCCACCCTCATGGGGGCCATCAACTACATCACGACGATCATCCGCTTCCGCGCGCCCGGCATGGGCTACTTCCGCATGCCGCTCACCGTGTGGGGCCTGTGGCTCACCGCCATCCTGAACGCGCTCTTCGTCCCGGTCGTCGCCTCGGCGCTGCTGCTCCTGTTCCTCGACCGGGTCTTCGGCAGCACGTTCTTCGAGGCGGGGCTCTCGGTGCAGGCCGGCGGCGACCCGGTGGTCTACCAGCACCTCTTCTGGATCTTCGGCCACCCGGAGGTCTACATCCTGATCCTGCCGGCGTGGGGGCTCGTCTCGGACCTGCTCTCGTTCTTCGCGCGCAAGCCGGCCTTCGGGGCACGGCGCACGGCGCTGTCGATGACGGCGATCGCGACGCTCTCGGGCATCGTCTGGGGCCACCACATGTACACCGTGGGGCTCACGCCGCTGCTCGCCGGCGGCTTCATGACGCTCACCTTCCTCATCAGCATCCCCTCGGCGATCCTGTTCCTGAACTGGCTGGGCACGCTCTGGGGCGGCTCGATCCGCTTCCAGACGCCGATGCTCTTCGCGCTGGGCGTGGTGTTCGTCTTCGGCATGGGCGGCCTCACCGGGCTCCACCTCGCCACCATCACCACCGACTTCTACCTGCACGACACCTACTTCGTGGTGGGGCACTTCCACCTCACCATGGCCGCGGCCGTGCTGCTCGCGAGCTTCGCCGCCATCTACTACTGGTTCCCCAAGATGTTCGGCCGGCGCATGAACGAGGCGCTCGGCACGGTGCACTTCTTCGGCACGCTCGTGCCGCTCACCTTCGTCTTCGTGGGCATGCTCTTCCTCGGCTACGGCGGCCACCCGCGGCGGCTCTTCGACCCGGGCCGCTACGAGTACCTGCGCCACCTGATGCCGCTCAACCACGCCATCACGGTGGTGGCGCTCTGGCTGGGCGCCTTCCAGCTCGTCTTCGTCTACAACTTCTTCGAGAGCCTCGTGGCCGGCGAGGTCGCGAGCGACAACCCGTGGGAGGTGCCGACGCTGGAGTGGACGATTCACTCCCCGCCGCCGCCCCACAACTTCGACGTCATCCCCCACGTGCTGCGCGGGCCGCACGTGCTCGGCCGGCCCGACCTCACGGGCCGCGACTTTCTCGCCCAGGACGAGCCCGAACCCCGCGCGGCCCCGGCCGAGCCGCTGACCACCCCTTCGCCCGCGGGGAGCCTGCAGCCCGCGGCGCCGCCCGCCTGAGGTCCGTCCATGTTCCACCCCGGCATGCCCCCCGACTGGTCGCTCGACGGCCACCGCATCGACTGGCTCATCGGCCTCGCCAACGGCCTCGAGCTGTTCTACTTCCTGATCGTCGCGGCGACGCTCGTCACCGTGATCGTGCTCTTCCGGCGGCGCGCGGATCGCAAGGCCACCTTCGCCGACGGCGGCCGCCGCCGCGATCTCTGGCTCACGCTGTCGCTCGCCGTCCTCGTCTTCGTCTCGGTCGACGTGAACCTCGAGCTGCACGCCAACGCCGATCTCGAGCACCACTTCTGGCGCTTCCCGGCCGCCAAGGACGCGCTGCGCGTCGAGGTGATGCCGCAGCAGTGGGCCTGGAACTTCCGCTACGCGGGCCCCGACGGCGAGTTCGGCACGGCCGACGACGTCGTGACGCTGAACGATCTGCGGATCCCGGTGGGCCGGCCCATCCTCGTGCAGCTCCAGAGCAAGGACGTGATCCACAGCTTCACGCTGCCGTTCTACCGCCTGAAGATCGACGCGAACCCGGGCGCCATCACCGAGGCCTGGTTCGAGGCCGCCGAGCCGGGGAAATCCGAGGTCGCCTGCTCGCAGATGTGCGGCTGGGCGCACTACCTGATGCGCGGCGAGGTGACGGCCCTTCCACCCGCGGAGTTCGAGGCCTGGGTGGGGCGCGCCTCGGCCAACTCGAAGCTGGGCCACGATCCCGACGACCCGCTCGCGCAGTGGGGCTGGCGCTGGCGCGAGCGCGACTGAACGATGCGCGCCTGGGCGACAGCGGTCGTTGCCCTCGCGCTCCCGGCTGCCTGTGGCCGCCCGGAGAGGCCAGCCGATCCCCTCGACGAGGCGGCCGAGCGGCTCGTGCCCGCGGTGCCGGCCGCGCCCTGGCCGTCGATCGCCGTCCCGCCGCGCGTGGCCTCCCCCGATCCCGCCGCCGGTCGCGCCGACTTCGCGCGGCTCTGCGCGCCCTGTCACGGGGTCAAGGGCGACGGCCGCGGCGACCTCGCCCGCTTCCTGCGCGTGCCGCCCGCCAACCTCACGGCCGGGGACTTCAAGCTCAAGAGCGTCCCGGCGGAGGCGGCGCCGCTCGACGCGGATCTCTTTCGCACCCTCAGCGCGGGCATCCCGCCTTCGGCGATGCCGTCGTTCGCGCACCTGCCGGCCGCGCAGCGCTGGGCGCTCGTCGACTTCGCGAAGTCGCTCTCCACGCGCTTCGGCGACGCGCCCGCGGCGCCGCTCGACCTGGGCCCCGAGCCCCCCGCCTCGCCGGCCGAGGGCGCCCGCGTCTACCGCGCGGCCGGCTGCATCGCCTGCCACGGCGAAGGCGGCCGCGGCGACGGCCCCTCCGCCCGCGAGCTCTCGCCGCGCCCGCCGGATCTCACGCTCGGCCCGGGGGTCTTCAAGGCGGGGGCCTCGCCGCGCGACGTGCTGCGCACGCTGCTCACCGGCTTCGCGGGGA
>DATJNL010000217.1:0-22171 GCA_035508175.1 Myxococcales bacterium | reverse complement strand
CTGCCCTAGCTCACCGGCCGCGGCGGCTCGTCCGCTTGCGCTTCGCGCTGGTGCGCTTCGCGTGCGCCGACAGCGCCTGCTTCGACGCCGCGCGGCTGGGCTCGCGCCGCAGCGCGCCCGTCACGGCCCGGGAGCGCTTCCGCGAGGTCGCGCGGCCCCGGCCTGCGGCCAGGTCCTTCTCCGCCTGGTGGCGGGTGCTCGCCTTGGCGCGGCCCTTCGGAGGCGGCGCCAGCGGTACGCCGGCGCGCCGGGCCTTCGAGAGCCCGATCGCGATCGCCTGCTGGGTCGAGCGCGCGCCGTGCTTGCCGCCGCGGACGTGCTCGATCTCTTCGCGAACGAATTCGCCGGCGGCGGTGCTCGGGCGCTTCCCGCGCCTCAGATCCTTCTTGGCTCGCTCCATCGCTTGCTTCTCGGGCATGGTTCCCTCCCGGAACTCGCGCTGCCTGGCGCCCAAGTTGGGGAGCCTCGGGCGGCTCTGCAACCCACCCGGGCCGTTCCACTGCGCGAACTCGACGCACCGCTTGCGGGCGGCTGGGAGCATCCCCAGCTTGGCCGCCGAGCGAGGTGCCTCATGGTCGTCCGCCGCATGGCCGCCCTCTTCCTGACGGTCTTCTCGTGCTCCGCCGCGACCGCCGCCGAGGTGGGTCCATTGGAGCTCAGACTCACCCCGCCGGCCGTCCGGCTCGCGGAGACGGCGCAGGATCGGCTGCCGTCGCTCGTCCTGGACGAGGCTCTCCCGCCCGGCTGCCTGCGGGGCGCGCTCGCCGGCGAATCGCTGCGCGCCCTCCAGGACGAGGCATGGGCGTTCGCGTCGTCGCTCGACCCTGCCCCCGGCGGGGGGGGAGGAGCCGGGCCGGTGGCCGCGCTGGCGTTCGTGCTCGGTGTCATCCCGGGCTTCGGCATCGGCCACCTGGTCGCGGGCTCCATCGTCGGCTTCGTCTCCTGGCTCGCGGTGGACGTGGTCGTCGGAGTGCTGCTCTTCTGGGTGTTCCCCGTGCTTCTGTTTCCGACCTTCGGCCCCCTCTGGATCATCGACGTCATCGTCCAGGTGGTCGAGCGGCTCATCGAGGGCTACGCCGCCTTCCGGACTGCCGAGTACCACGGGGGCGTCGCGTGGAACGAACCGTTGCCGCCGGCCGAAGGGGCGCCGGCCACCGTGCCCGCGCGCGTCGCGCCCAACCTCGCGTTCGTGCGCTTCTGACGGCCGGCGTTGATCGCCCCAGGCGAGATGCCCAGGTTGCAGGGCGTGGCACTCACAGGGGGTACGACCATGAAAAAGCTCGTGACGGTGCTGGCAGCGGTGGCGTTCGGTGCCTGGGCGGCTCCGGCCTTCGCGCAAGCGGGGCAGGGCGCGGGCTCGATGGGCTCCGGCCAGAGCGGGACGTACGGCAGCAGCTCGGGGACGCAGGGCACGACCTCCGGCAGCCTGGGCGGAACCGCGGGCCTGGACAACAACCCGAGCAACCCCGGCAACGAGACGAACCCCGGCAACGAGATGAATCCGCCGCAGAATCAGAACACGCAGAACCCGAACACGCAGAACCCTGGAACGCAGACGCCCGAGACCCAGACGCCTGGAACGCAGGCGCCCGGGACGCAGACGCCTGGAGGCAGCGAGAACCAGACGCCGTGACCGCGCGGTGAGGGAAGCGTCGGGGCCGTTCTGCGGTCCCGACGCTTTTGTTTGACCGGAGGGCACTGGCCGGGGTTTGCTCCGCCGGTGGAGAACGCGCTCGAGGTCGAAGGCCTGACCGTCCGCTTCGGGGAGACCGAGGTCTTCCGCGATCTCTCCTTCCACGTGGCCAAGGGCAGCTCGTTCGGCATCATCGGCCCGAACGGAGCGGGCAAGACGGTGCTCTTCAAGACGCTGCTCGGAGCGTTGCCGCACACCGGCAGCTTCCGCTGGGCGAAGGACTCGCGGCTGGGCTACGTGCCGCAGAAGCTCGACATCGAGCGCGACCTGCCGATCACGGGCCGGGAGCTCCTCGCGGCGAAGGGCGGTGTCTCCCGGGCGGCCCGCGGGGAGGTCGAGCGCGTCCTCGGCTCGGTCGGGCTCGGGGCGGAGGTTGCCGGCCGGACCATCGGCAGCCTCTCCGGCGGGCAATTCCAGCGGCTGCTGGTCGCCTTTGCGCTCGTGGGAAAGCCGAACGTGTTGCTGTTCGACGAACCCACCGCCGGCGTCGACGAGCCGGGCCAGGAGGGGCTGCACGACACGATCCAGAAGATCCAGGCGGAGCAGCAGTTGACGCTCCTTCTCATCTCGCACGACATCAGCGTCATCTACCGGAGCGTGCAGCAGGTCCTGTGCCTCGGCCGCCACCGGCCCGTCGTGGGCCCGCCCGAGGAGTGCCTGACGCCGCAGGCGCTCGCCGAGCTCTACGGCGCCCCGGTGCGGTTCCACGTCCACGATCATGCAGAGCCTCGACCCTAGGGCCCTCGGGCTGGCGCTCGCCATGGCCGTCGCTGCCGGGCTGGTCGGCAGCTTCGCGGTGATGCGCCGCATGACCCTGGCCGCCGACGCCATGTCGCACGTCGCGCTCCCGGGCATCGGGCTGGCGCTCATCTTCAAGCTGCAGCCGGTCGTGGGCGGCGTGGCGATGCTGCTCCTCGGGACCTTGCTGATCTGGGCCCTCGAGCGGGGAACGCGGCTCTCCACCGAGACCATCGTGGGCGTGGTCTTCTCGGCCGCGCTCGCGGCCGGGAGCCTGCTCGCCTCCGGCGAAGAGCTGATCGACGCGCTCTTCGGCGGTGCCGGAAAGCTCGCGCCGTGGGAGTCGGCCGCCGGACTCGCGGTCGCCGCGGCCATCGTCGCGTTCGTGCTGCTGGAGAAGGATCGGCTGATCGTCTCGCTCGTCTCTCCCGACATCGCGCGCACGGCGGGCATCGACGTGGCGCGGCTCGATCTTCTGTTCCTGGCGGCCTTCTCGCTCACCGTGGCACTGGGCCTGCGCTACCTGGGCGTCCTGTTGATGGGGTCCCTCATCATCATTCCGGGCGCAACCGCCAAGCGCCTGGCCCGGTCGCTGCACGGGATGCTCCAGATCTCGGTGGCGCTGGCGGTGGGGGCGACGGCGCTGGGCTTCGTGGCAGCGGCCTTGCTGCACCGCGAGACCGGTCCCCTGGTGATCCTCTGCTCCGCCTCCTTCTTCTTCCTGAGTCTCCCTTTCCGCCGGACGGCCTGATAGGCTCTTCGGGTCCTTTCTCCCGGGGAGCCCCCATGCATCTCGCCTCTCGAAGCCTCGGCCCGATGGCGGCGGTCGCGCTCGGTCTGCTGCCGTCGTGCAAGACGACTTCCGACACGCCGCTGACCTACCAGGGGTCGTCCACCATCGGCCTCTCGGTCCTGCCGGAGCTCGTGTCGTCGTTCGAGAAGTCGACCGGCATTCGCTTCACCACGATGGACGTCGAGGGGTCGAACAAGGGTTTCTCGGCGGTGATGAGGGGCCAGGCGGCCATCGGGGGCCTCTCCCGCGCGCTCGCCCCCGCCGAGAAGGCGCGGAATCCCTACATGGCCATCATCGGCTACGACGCGCTGACGATCTTCGTCAACGACTCGAACCCGGTGCGGAACCTCACGCACCAGCAGGCCGCGGACATCTTCTCGGGCAAGATCAAGAGCTGGTCGGAGGTGGGAGGCCCGGCGACGCCGGTCACGAGCTTCCTGGAGAGCGCCAAGCACGGGACCGCACTCTTCGTGCAGGAGGCCGTGCTGGCCGGAGGCGAGGCCAAGCCCGCCCGCACCTTCGAGATTCCCTCCGAGTGCGTCCACGAGGTCTCGCTGCAGCCGGGCGGCGTCACGGCCGAGGCGTCCTACCTGGTGGAGTCCCACACGCATGCCGTCTCCATCGACGGCATCGCGCCGGACGCCCAGAACGTGCGCAGCGGCAAGTACCCGCTGGCGCGGCCGCTGATCCTGATCGCCAAGAACCCGCCGGACGACAACGCCAAGAAGTTCATCGATTGGGTGCTGACGCCCGAGGGACAGGCCATCGTGAAGACGAAGTTCGTCCCGGCCGTTCTGCAGGGCTGAGCGGCCCGGCCGGCTTCAGGCGCAGCAGCTGGGGACGCGCGGGCCGAGGCCCCCGAGAACCCGGCCGAGCCGTTCCATCCCCAGCTCGATCGCGTCGGGCGGGCGGTTCGAGAAGTTCAAGCGCAGGAAGTCGCGGCGCGCGTGGTTGGCGAAGAAGGGCGCGCCGGGCACGAACGCGACCTTCTGCTCGAGCGCGAGCGGCAGGATCTCTCCGGCGTCGAGGCCGCCAGGCAGCTGCGCCCAGAGGAACAGGCCGCCCTCGGGCCGGGTCCAGCGCGTGCCCGCCGGCAGATGGCGGCTCAGCGCCGCCATCATCGCCTTGCTGCGAGCTCCATAAGTGGCGCGCAAGGTGTCGAGGTGGCCTTCGTAGTCGAACGTCGACAGGAGCGCCGCGGCGGCCCGCTGCGCGAGGGTGGAGCTGTGGAGATCCGCCGCCTGCTTCGCCACGGTCGCGGCCGCCACGAGGTGGGGCGCGGCCGCCAGCCAGCCGATGCGCAGCCCGGGCGCCAGCGTCTTCGAGAAGGTGCCCAGGTGGATCACCACGCCGGCGTCGTCGAGCGCCGCGAGCGGCGGGAGGCGCTCCCCTTCGAACCGCAGCTCGCCGTAGGGATCGTCCTCCAGAATGGCGAAGCCGTGCCGGGCGGCGAGCCGGATCAGGCGCTCGCGCCGGGCCAGCGAGAGCGTGGTGCCCTTGGGGTTCTGGAACTCCGGGACGACGTACACGAGCTTCACGCGCCGCCGGGCCAGGAGATCCTCGAGCTCGTCGACCGCCAGGCCCTCGTCGTCGCTGCCGACCGGCTCCAGCTCCACCTCGTAGCCATTGAAGACCTGCAGCGCGGCGAGGTAGCTCGGGTTCTCGACGACGACCACGTCGCCGGGGTCCAGGAGGATCTTCGCGGCGAGGTCGATGCCCTGCTGCGAGCCGGTGGTGACGAGGATCGACTCCACGGGGAAAGCGGCGCCATGAGCGGCGAGCCTCCCGGCGATCCACTCCCGAAGGGGGCCGAACCCCTCGGTCACTCCGTACTGAAGGGCGCTGGCGCCGGCGTTGAACAGCACCTCCGCGTGCGCCTCGGCGATGGCCTGCACGGGGAAGAGCTCCGGCGCCGGGAGGCCGCCCGCGAACGAGAGGACGTCGGGGCGCTCCGCGACCTTGAGGATCTCGCGGACGGCCGAGGCCTGCATGCGACCCATGCGCCGGGCCAGCAGGTTCGCTTCAGCGGGCGGCGCGGGCGTCGGACGGCTGATCGACGTGAACATGGCTCGACTCCTTGATGGAGGACAGCACGATCGTGGTGGCAGTTCCGGTGACGCCGGGGATGGTGCGGAGGCGGTCGACGAGCAGGTGATCCAGCGAGCGGGTGTTCGAGGTCTTGACCTTGATGAGATAGGACTCGTCGCCAGCCACGCGGTGGCACTCGAGCACCTCGGGCATCTCGAGCACTCGCCGCGCGAAGCCCTCGAAGTGGCGTGGGTGCTCGATCGAGACGCCGATGAAGGCGGTGATGTCCTTGCCGAGGCGGGAAGCATCGACGAGCGCCGTGTAGCCCGTGACCACGCCGCGCTCCTCGAGCTTGCGGATGCGCTCGGCGACCGCAGGCTGGGACAGCTTCACCGTCGAGGCGATCTGCTGCTGCGTCGCACGCCCGTCCGCCTGCAGCAGCTCGACGATCGCGGCGTCGGTGGGATCGAGTGGTAAATACATTGTCGACTCGGGCGGCAACGAATGTAGCATCGGAAATCTCGTCCTGCAACTTATCAAATATAAGACGCGGGAGCGGCGTGGCGTTCGCTTGACAAGGTGCGCCGGGCGCGGAACAAACAGGGCATGACCGAGAGCTTCACCATAGACTTGGATTCCGAGCGGGTGGCCATGGATGGCGCCTGGTACTCGAAGGAAGACCTGGCCCGGAAAATCAAGGAAATGGTCGACGGCGGCGACTTCCGGGTGGCGCGACCCAGCGCGGCGCTCGAGGCCCTGGAGCAAGCGATCGCCAGCCTGGCCACGTTGACCGTTCGTCTTCCGGCGCCCACGTTTGCGGCACTCTCGGGAGCGGCCAACCGCTCGGGCCGGTCGCTCGAGGCGCTGGCGAGAGACCTGCTCGAGCGCTCGATCGCCGCCCCGCAGACGAGCGGGCAGGTCAGCTCGCCACCGATGCAGCTGCAGCAGACGCAAGCGGCACCGATGCAGTTGCAGCAGCCGCAGGCGGCGCCGATGCCGCTCACGATGGTGGTGAAAGGCGGGGCCGCCGCCGAGCCTCCGGCCGAGCCGACCCCGATACCCTTGACCCCCAAGCACGCGGCGGTGCCGGTGCTCGCCCCCGCTCCCGCTCCCACGCCGATGTCCGACGCGGAGAGCGGCTGGTTCAAGCGGCGCTGAGCGTTCTCTGGCCATGACCCTCGCAGCGACTCGGGGCCGGCGGCTCGCCCTGTCCCTGGTGGCGGGTGCCTGCATGGCGTTCGCGCTGCCGACGGTGTTCCCCATCTGGGGCAAGACCGAGCTGCTGCCCGGCGGCGCGCTGACCTGCCTCGCCTACGTCTCGATGATCCCGCTGTTCGTGGCCCTGGAACGGGCCTCGCCGCGCGGCAGCTTCGTGCTGGGGTTCGCCTTCGGGCTCGCCTACTTCAGCGTGGCGATCTGGTGGATCGACATCGCCATGCACACCTTCGGCGGGATCCCGAATTACTTCGCGATCCCCGTCCTCTATCTGCTGATCCTCTTTCTCGCCGTGCACTGGGGCGCGGCCACGCTGCTCTCGCGCTACTGCGCCGACCGGCTCGGCTGGCCTCTCTGGACGCTGCTGCCGCCAATCTGGACGGCCTTCGAGCTCGTCCGCAACTATCTGTTCAGCGGCTACCCCTGGGGCGACCTCGGCTACACGCTGGCGCGCTTCCGGCTCACCGCGCAGTGGGCGTCGCTCTTCGGCGTCTACGGCCTGGCGTTTCTCGTCGTCCTCTACAACGGCGCGCTCTACGAGGTGGGCAAGGAATGGATCGCGGGACGCCGGCTGGCCCGCGCCCCCGCGCTGGCGCTTCTCCTCGCGTTCGTGCTGCCGAACGCATGGGGAGCCTACCGGCTCGCGGCGATCGACCGAGAGGTGGCCGCCGCCCCGAAGCTGCCCGTCGCCATCGTGCAGCCCAACGTCGACCAGAAGATCAAGAACGGCGCGGCCTCGGGCGCGCCGATGTCGGCCGCGGAGTACCGGCAGTTCATCCTCCAGCGAACGTTGCCGCTGAGCGAGCAGGCGGACCGGGACGGGGCGCAGCTCATCGCCTGGCCCGAGGCCAGCTTTCCCGTCGACCTGCCGAGTCACCCGGCGCGGCTGCCCCCGCTGGGCATCCCGGCTCTGCGCGCGCAGCTGCTGGTGGGCGGGGTGACGTTCGGCATCGAGCACGGCCACCGGCTGCTCACGAACAGCGCTTTCGCGGTGGACGGCTCGGAGCAGATCGTGGCGCAGTACGACAAGCACCACCTGGTGCCGTTCGGGGAGTACGTGCCGCTGGAAAAGTCGTTGCACCTCCCGATCCACGCGGTGGTGCCGGACATCGGCTTCTTCGATCCCGGCGATGATCTCCAGGTCTTCGACCTGAAGGCGAGCGGCGGCGGCCGGGACGTTCGGTACGCGCCGCTCATCTGCTACGACGCGATCTTCCCCGAGATCTCGTCCGGCTTCGCGCGCGAGGATCCGGACTTCCTCGTGAACCTGACCAACGACGCCTGGTATGGCTTCTCGTCGGCCAGCTACCAGTTCCTCTCCATGGTCACGCTGCGCGCCATCGAGACGGGCAAGGCCCTGGTGAGGCCGGCGAACACCGGCATCTCCGCCTTCATCGACCCCGCGGGGCGCGTGGTGTCGCGGACCGGCATCGGCCTCGTCGACACGGACGCGGACACGGTCAGCACGGCGAGCGCGGTGCCGCCGGTGCTGCTCGAGGGCCAGGTGCCGCTGTTGCGCTCCCACACCCCGTACGTTGTGATCGGGGACGCTTTCGCCTATCTTTGCGCCGCCTTTGCCGCTGGACTCTGGTTCGTCGCGCGCAAGGCGAGGGCCTAGCGATGCCTGTCGACGAAGTCCGAGAACGCCTTCATGAGCTCGAGAAGCGCCTCGACGATCTTCGGGGGCGGCTTTGACATCGAGGTCAAGGAAGCGCGGATCCGCACGATCGACGAGCAAGCCGGCCGGCCGGGCTTCTGGGACAAGAATCTCGAAGCCCAGGCCCTGCTGAAGGAAAAGGCGCAGGCCGAGCAGACGGTCGCCTCGTGGCGCAAGGAGAAGCGGGCCGTCGAGGATGCGGGCGTGCTCCTGGATCTCGCCGACGAGGCGCACGACGAGGCCTCGCGGGCTGAAGCCGCGCAGGCGGCGGCGCAGAGCGCGCAGGCCGTCGCCGCGATGGAGCTCGCGCGGATGCTTTCGGGTCCGCAGGATCACGCCCCCGCCATCGTGACGATCAATGCCGGCGCCGGAGGCACCGAGAGCTGCGACTGGGCCGCGATGCTGCTGCGCATGCTCAGCCGCTACGCGGAGCGCAAGGGCTTCGAGGTCGAGCTCACGGACTTTCAACCCGGCGACGAGGCGGGCATCAAGAGCGCGGATTTCATCGCCCGGGGCGAGTACGCCTACGGCTATCTGAAGGCGGAAGCCGGCGTCCACCGGCTCGTGCGCATCAGCCCCTTCGACGCCGCGGCGCGGCGGCACACCTCGTTCGCCTCGGTCTTCGTCTACCCCGAGATCGAGAACGACATCGAGATCGAGGTCAAGGAGGCCGACATTCGCATCGACACCTTCCGGGCCTCGGGCGCGGGCGGCCAGAAGGTCAACAAGACGTCGTCGGCGGTCCGCATCACGCACTTTCCGAGCGGCATCGTGGTGTCCTGCCAGAACGAGCGTTCGCAGGGACGCAACCGCGACCTCGCGATGAAGATCTTGAAGTCACGCCTCCACGAGCTGGAGGAACGCAAGCGCGACGCCGAGCGTGACGCCGTCGAAGCGCAGAAGAAGGAGATCGCCTTCGGGTCGCAGATTCGCAGCTACGTCCTCGCACCCTACCGGCTCGTCAAGGACCACCGCACCGGCGTGGAGAAAGGGAACGTCGACGCGGTGCTCGACGGCGATCTCGACGAATTCGTCACCGCCTACCTGATGGGCGTGCGCAACCCGAACCGGCCGGCGGATTGACGGTGGGCCGCGCCGCGCTGCCGCGTCTGGGTCTGCTGGCCTTCTGCGCCTGCAGCGCGGCTGCGTCGCACGGGGTGGGGCCGGCGGGGACGCCCGCCGACGCCGGCTCGATTCCGGCGCCGCCGGCCCTCGGCTGCGACTTGCCCGACGGTGGCGCGGTCCTCGGCCTGCCGCTCGCGGCGCCCACGGGGCCCGGACCGTGGTTTCTGTCCGCGGCCGACGTGGACCGCGATGGCCACCTGGATCTCGTCGTCGCCAACGGAGGGTTCGCCAGCGGGGGGGCGCCGCAGCCGCCCGGGGATTCGGTGACGATCCTCTACGGCAAGGGCGACGGCACTTTTCGCGCGAGCGTCCAGCTCCCCACCCAACCCGGTACCGTGAACGTTCTCACGGGGGACTTCGGGGGCGGCGGAGCCGTCGATCTCGCGGTCGCGAGCTGCAACGAGGCTGCGGACGGCGGCGGGGGTGCCGTGCAGCTGTTCGTGCAGCAGCCGAACGGTCTGTACGCCGGCGACGAGCCCTACCTGCTGCCGGGTTGCCCCTACGGCCTGGTCGCCGGCGATTTCAACCGCGACGGCCGACTCGACCTGGCGGCCGCGGCGCCCGGGGCCTTCGGCGGTCAGAACGGATTGACGCTGCTCTTCAACCACGGGGCACGCGTGCTCGGGCCTCCGATCGCCTACCCCACGCCGGCCGCGCAGAACGCCGTGGTCGCAGCGGAGCTCCACGCGAAGGGCGTCCTGGATCTGGCCTCCGTCGGAGACGATTCGACGCTGAACGTGTTCCTGAACGACGGCAGGGGGGAGTTCCAGCCGCTGGCCCCGGTCCTCTTGCCGGGAGGACCCTATGACGCCATCGTCGCCGCGGACTTGGACGGCGACGGGCGGATCGATCTGGCAGCGGTCTCCACGGGTACGTGGAACCTCGTCACGCTGCGGGGGCTCGGCGGTGGTGTGTTCGACGCCCCGGTGTTGACCCGCGTCGATGCCTACCCGGTCTCGATCGCAGTGTCCGACTTCGATCGCGACGGCCGACCCGATCTCGCCGTGGGCTATGCCGGCGGGTTCGTGGACGGCGTCGATCTGCTGCTCGGGCAGCCGGACGGAGGCTTCGGCGCCCCGGCGCGCTTGCTGACCGGCGGCAGCGCCTTCGGCACCTTGGTCGGCGACTTCGACCGCGACGGTCGGCCCGACCTGGCCGTCGCGGTCAACGACATCAGCGCTGCGGAAGTGCTGCTGGATGGCTGCGGCGGACTCGGCGACGCCGGGCTGGACGGTGGGGCCTTCGTCGAGGCCGAACACGTTCCGCTGGCGCAGGTTCCCGACAACGGCGGTCCGGTGCTGCCGGCTCCCGAGGTCGTCACGATTCACTACCAGGGAGACCCGGGCCAGGCGCACAACGAAGCCTACGACGATTGGATCGTGGGCTCCGACTGGTTGCGCACCGTGGGCGCGTCATATGGTGTCGCGCCGGGTAATTCACTCGCGAAGGTGGTCCTGCCCGAGGCCGCGCCTGCGACCTTGAGCGACGAGGACATCCAGGCGCTGCTCGTCCAGGAGATCGACGCGGGCGTGTTGCCGCCGCCCGCCGGTGGGCCGGGTCCCTTCGCGACCTCGGTCCTGTACATGCTGTACCTGCCGGGCGAGACCACGGTGACCAGCGGATCGTTCGGGACCTCCTGCCAGAGCTTCGGCGGCTATCACAGCGAGGACGATCTCGCGGCCAGACCATTTCCCTACGCGGTGCTCCCGCTGTGCTACGGCAGCCAGGACGAGCAGGACATCGCGGCCAGCCACGAGCTTATCGAGGCTTCGACCGATCCATTTCCGGGAAGCGCGCCCGCGTGGGTGTTCGACGATCCCACCCAGCCCTGGACCTTCGTTCCGGGAGAGGTCGGGGACCTGTGCACCGAGACCTCGGTCGTCGAAGACGGCTTCCTGGCCCAGCGCATCTGGTCGAACCAGGCGGCTGGCGCCGGGCTGGACCCTTGCGTTCCGGAGCCGGCGGGGCCCTACTTCAACGTGTCGCCCGATCCCGCGAATCTCGTGATGGCCCGGGCCGGAGAGACGGTGACCTTCGACCTCACCGGGTGGTCGACGGAGCCCATGCCGCCGTGGGCGGTGAAGCTCCTGCCGCTGTACGGGGCCTACGCCTATCCAGGCGGTTTCCAGCCACAGGTGACGCTCGATCACGTGACGCTCCAGAACGGCGAGGCCGCGACGCTGACGGTCAGCGTGCCCTTCGACGTGTCTCGCGGGGCGTTTGCCGCCTTCGCGCTCTACAACGCACGAGGTGACGGCGATCAGAACGGCGGGTACTGGCCCTTCCTGATCGAGGTGCCGTAGCTCAGAGGCTCTCGAGGACGGCCTTGGCGTGGCCGTCGACCTTGACCTTGTGGAAGATCTTCTCGACCTTGCCGTCGGCGCCGATGACCACCGTGGTGCGAAGGGCTCCCATGATCCGTTTCCCGTACATCACTTTCTCGCCCCACGCGCCGTAGGCCTCGTGGGTGGCGTGGTCGGGATCCGAGAGGAGGGGGAACGGCAGCTGGTACTTCGCCTTGAACTTCCGCTGCGCCTCGGGGCTGTCCCGGCTCACGCCGAGGACCGCCGTCTTTCGCTTCTCGAAGAGGTCGACTTCGTCACGGAAGTCGCAGGCTTCGACCGTTCAGCCGGGCGTGTTCGCCTTGGGGTAGAAGAAGAGCACGAGCCTGCGCCCCTTGAAGTCGGAAAGGGCGACCTGGGCGCCGTCGTCGGCGACCAGCTTGAAGGGCGGGGCCTTGCTGCCTTCTTCCAGTGCCATGACTTCCCTCAGTAGCGGGGCAGCGTGGTGTCGATCAGCTGTGCCCATGCGTCGATGCCGCCGCGCAGCGAGCTCGCCGCGATGCCGGCCTGGGCCAGCAGGCCGGCGGCGTTCAGGCTGCGCATGCCGTGGTGGCAGTACACGACGATCTCGCGGTCCCGCGGGACTTCCTCGACCCGACGGCCCAGCTCGCCGAGCGGGATCAGCGTGCAGCCTGCGATGCGGACCCGCGCGTGCTCGTCGGGGTTTCGAACGTCGAGGAGGAACGGCCGCTCGGCCTCCGGACGCGCGAGCTTGGCGGCGAGCTCCTTCGGATCGATCTGTGCGATGGGGCTCATGGCTCAGGCGGCGACGTTGCAGAACTGCTCATAGTCGATGAAGCCGGGGAAGGGAACCCCCTCGGCGCACACCGGGCACCTGGGATCGCGCCGCAGCTTGAGCTCGGTGAAGTGCGTGCCCAGGGCCTCGAAGGTCAGCAGCCGGCCGACGAGAGGCTGCCCGACGCCCAGGATGAGCTTCAGGGCCTCGTTCGCCTGGAAGAGGCCGATGATGCCGGGGAGCACGCCGAGGACGCCCGCCTCGGCGCACGAGGGGGCGAGCTCGGGCGGGGGCGGCTGCGGGTAGAGGCAACGGTAGCAAGGGCCCTTGCCCGGGACGAACGTGGTCACCTGGCCGTCGAAGCGGAAGATGGAGCCGTGCACGTTGGGTTTCTTGAGCAGGACGCAGGCGTCGTTGAGCAAGTAGCGAGTCGGAAAGTTGTCGCCGCCGTCCAGCACGAGGTCGAACTGCGAGACGATGCGCTCCACGTTCTGCGAGGTGAGCCGCTCCTGAAAAGGAATGACGTTCACGTCCGGGTTGAGGGCCCGCAGCGTCTTCTCCGCCGATTCGGTCTTGGGCATTCCCACGCGGTCGTTGCTGTGGAGCACCTGGCGCTGCAGGTTCGAGGTGTCCACGACGTCCATGTCGACGATGCCGAGCGTGCCGACCCCGGCCGCCGCGAGGTAGAGGGCCGCAGGAGAGCCCAGTCCGCCGGCGCCCATCAGGAGGACCCTGGCGTCGAGGAGCTTCGCCTGTCCGGCCTCGCCCACCTCCGGGATGATCAGGTGGCGCCGGTACCGCTCCTTCTGCGCGGCGGTCAGCGTGCGGGGGCGCTCGACGGGCAGGCCGGCGTCGGTCCAGCGGTTGTAGCCGCCGGCCATCGAAGAGACGGCCGTGTAGCCCATGTCGGCGAGGGTCTTTGCCGCGAGCGCCGAGCGGGTGCCGCCGGCGCAGTAGAGGACGATGGGCGCAGCCCGATCCGGAGCCTTCTCCTCGATGCGAAGCTCGAGGAAGCCGCGCGGGACGCTGAGCGCCCCGGGGAGCTTGCCGGCGGCATGCTCGTCGCTCTCGCGCACGTCGACGAGCAGGGGCGGAGTCGACCCGCCGATGAGCTTGGCCACCTGCTCGACGGTGACCTCGCGGATCTGCTTCTTGACCTGGCTGACGAGCTCCTTGCCGCTGGGCATAAAGGCTCCTTCTTTGGTCGGCTTTCTATAACGCGGGCGCCCCGCGCTTTCAAATCGAGGCGTCTTCCGGATGTTCGCCAAACGGCTATGATCGGCGGGGATGGGTGAGATCGGGAGCTTCGGGCGCTATCGCCTGCTGCGGCTGCTTGCGCAGGGCGGCATGGCCGAGGTGTTTCTCGCGAAGCAGGAGGGGCCGGTCGGCTTCCAGAAGGTCGTGGTGGTCAAGCGCGTCCTGCCCCACCTCGCGCGGAACGCCGACCTCGTGCAGATGTTCCTGGACGAGGCCAGGCTCGGGGCGCGCCTGTCGCATCCGAACGTGGTTCAGCTCTTCGACTTCGGGGAGATCGAGGGCACGTACTTCCTGGCCATGGAATATCTCGCGGGCGAGGACGCCGCGGCGATGGTGGCCCGTGCCCGGGCGCTCGACCGCGCGACGCCGCCCCAGATCGCCGCCATCATCGGAGCCGCCGCCTGCGAAGGGCTGGCCTACGTCCACGGGCTGTGCGACGAAGAAGGGCGGTCGCTCGGAGTCGTCCACCGCGACGTGTCGCCCTCGAACCTCTTCGTGACCTACCAGGGCGCCGTGAAGCTGCTCGACTTCGGCATCGCCAAGGCCGAGGGAAAATCACAGACGACCAAGGCCGGTACGCTCAAGGGGAAGAGCTCGTACATGTCGCCCGAACAGGTGGAAGGGAAGCCCCTCGACGGGCGCAGCGACCTCTTCTCGCTCGGGGCGGTGCTCTACGAGCTCCTCACCGGGGTTCGCCTCTTCGCACGCGACAACGAGGTGGCGGCCGCCCGCGCCATCGCCGACGAGCCGATCCAGCGTCCGTCGACCCGGCGCCCGGACTTGCCGGAGGAGCTCGACACCATCGTCATGAGGGCGCTGGAGCGGCCGCTGGGACGCCGGTACCAGAGCGCGGTCGAGATGCGCGCGGCGCTCGACGGCTTCCTGTCGGCCCAGAGCTACGTGCCCGCGGCCAGCCAGCTCCGCGACCACTTGATCGCGCTCTTCGGCGAGGAGCACGTCCGCGAGCGGTCGCGGGCGCCGGTGACGGACCCGAACGCGCGCCTGGCGGAGCTTTCGCCGACGCTGGTGCCGGGCGCCGGCGCCGCCCCGCGGGGAAGAGAACCGACCGTCCCCTCGGCCCCGCAGATCAAGCGCACCTCGCGCCGCAGCGCGAGGCGCCTGGCGATCTGGCTGTCCGGTCCCGGGGTGGCCGCCGCCCTGGTCGCGCTGTTTGCGTGGCAGAGAGGCGACCTCACGACCCCGACCCCGGCCGCGACCCCGGCCGCGACCCCGGCCTCGACCGCGACCCCGACCCCGACCGCGACCCCGACCCCGACCGCGATCCCGACCCCGACCCCGACCGTAACACCGACCCCGACCGCGATCCGTGGACCGAGCCAAGTCCGGACGGCACACGGGCGGGCTCGACGCGCCGGGACGCTGGCCGTCAACTGTCTTCCCTGGTGTCGCGTGTACGTAGATGGGCACGACACCGGCAAGACGTCCCCTGCCACCGACATTCGGCTCAGGGAAGGCAAGCACGTGCTGACGGTCGTCAATCCGCCGAGCGGCCGCAGGCAGCAGAGGCCCATCGAGATCTCATCGGAGCGGAACCGCGTGGAGAACGTGGTCTTCTGATGCGGGCCCTCGCGGGACAGCGGGCCCTCGTCACCGGTGCGGGCGTCCGGGTGGGTCGCGCCATCGCCGATCATCTGGTCGATCTCGGCGTGGCCGTCGCCTTTCACTGCCACGGATCGCGCGAGGGAGCCGAGGCCGGCGCCTCCCGGGCTCGCGCTCAGGGCGGGCGCGCCGCAGTGCTGCAGGCGGATCTCGCGGACTGGAGCGCTGCCCGGGCGCTTCCCGGACGGGCCGCCGGGGCTCTCGGGGGGCTCGATCTCGTCGTCAGCAGCGCCGCCATCTTCGAGCGCCTGCCATTCGAGCGCATCGATCGCGACGGCCTGCGGCGCATGCTGGCGCTGGACTTCGAGGCCCCGTTCGCCGTCGCGCAGGGGGCGGCATCCGCGCTCACTCGCCCGGGCGGCTGCCTGATCCACGTGCTCGACGTGGGTGCGCTCGAGCCATGGCGCGGCTATGCGCACTACTGCTCGGCCAAGGCTGCGCTCGCCATGCTCACGCGGGTGCTGGCGCTCGAGCTCGCGCCCGACATACGGGTCAATGGCGTCGCGCCGGGCACGGTGCTCTGGCCGGAACGCTACGGGGAGGCCGAACGGGCGGCCGAGCTCGCGCGCATCCCCTTGGGCCGCGTGGGCACCCCGGCGGACGTCGCCGAGGCAGTGGCCTTCCTCTGCCAGGCCGAATACGTCACCGGCGAGATCCTCCGCGTCGACGGGGGGCGGGCTGCCTAGCTGGATCTCCGCGGCCGGAGAAGTTATACATGAAGGAAGAACCTCGCGAGGAACGAGCCATGGACGCCACCACCGAGACCGCCGCCGCCGTACCCGCTCCCGACGTGAAGCCGCCCCGCGCGCCGCGCAAGCCGCCGGTCACCCTCACGCCCAAGGCCGTCGAGATGGTGAAGAAGGCCATGGTCGAGCAGAAGCTCGAGGGCTTCACCCTTCGCGTCGGCGTCATCGGCGGCGGCTGCTCGGGGTTCAACTACGATCTCGACATCGTCAAGGAGACGCGTCCCACGGATTTCGTCTTCGAGATGGAAGGGCTGCCGGTCTGCGTCGACCCGATGAGTTCGCAGTACCTCAAGGGCACGGTGATCGACTACGTCGAGGGGCTCCAGGGCGCCGGGTTCAAGTTCCAGAACCCGAACGCCAAGAACACCTGCGGCTGCGGCCAGTCGTTCTCGGCCTAGCTTCAGCCCGTCAGCCTCCGGCGACGGTGAGCTCCCCGAAGCGAATCGTCGGCGCTCCCACGGTCCCGCGAAGATCGAGATCGTCCCCGACGGCGTCGATGGAGCCGAGCATGTCCAGGAGGTTTCCGGCGACCGTCATCGCCTGCACGGGGCGCGTCAGCTCGCCGTTCTCGATCCAGAGGCCGGCCGCTCCCTGCGAATAATCGCCGGTCACGGTGTCGGCCCCGTGACCGAGCATCGAGGTCACGTAGAGCCCTGCCTTGACGTCGCGGATGATGTCCGGGGCGGGCCGCGTGGACGCCGCCTCCACCAGAAGCGTCGTGGTCCCGATGTGCGGCAGGCTCTGGTAGCCGCGGCCGGCGGTGGCCGTGCTCTTCGCCTTCGCCTTGTGGGCCGTGTACGTGTCGTACAGGTAGCTGGTCAGGATGCCGCCATCGATGAGAGCGCTTCGGCGGCTGGCGAGGCCTTCGCCGTCGAAGGGTCGGCTGCCCAGGCCACGGGCATGCAGGCCGTCGTCCACGAGGCTCAAGGTCGTCGGCGCGATGCGCTGACCGAGCTTGCCTCCGAGGAAGCTCGCCTTCTGGTGCACACGCTTGCCGTCGAGCGCGCCCGCGATCCCGCCGAAGAACGCAGCGGCTTGCAGCGGTTCGAAGATCACCGGTACGCGCCGGGTCGGACCCTTCCCGGCCCCCAGCATTCGCAAGGCCCGCTCCGCGGCCCGTCGGCCGACGGCCTCGGGCGACTCGAGCTCGCCGAGGAAGCGGCGATAGTCCACCCAGTAGCCGGTCTGCAGCTGGCCGTCGTCGGCCTGCGCGACCGGCGCGCTGTAGAGAGCGACGTAGCTGCTCCGGTAGGAATCGGACAGCCCCTCGCTCGAGGCGATCGCCACCTCGGCCACGACGTCCGAGGCCCCGACGCTCTCGAACGCCTTGACCCGCCGATCGAGCGACCGGCCCACCCGCTCCATGGTTTTTGACGCGGCGATCTTCCAGTCGGCGCTCAGATCCACGACTGCCGGGTCGAGGAGGCCGAGATCGCCGTGCCGGTGGGACAGGTCCCGGGCCGTCGGCAGCCGGTTCGCCGGATCCGGGGCCGAGGAACGCGCCAGCGTCAGCGCACGATCGACGAGGGCGTCGAGGCTCTCCGGGGTCAGGTCGGACGTGTAGGCGAAACCCAGGCGGCCCGAGGCGATGACGCGCAGACCGAGGCCCTTCGCGGTCGCTTGCTGCAGATCCTCCACCTCACCGTCGCGCACCCGCACCGAGGACTCGCGAGAGCGCTCGGCCCAAGCATCTGCCTGACGAGCGCCGCGGCGCCGTGCGCGATCGACCGCGCGCTCGGCGAGGGCCTCCAGGGTCGGAGTCACGCGCCAGCCCCGACGGCCGTGCCGCCCACGGTGAGCTCCTCGATCCGGACGGTCGGCAGGCCCACTCCCACCTGGACCATCTGGCCGTCCTTGCCGCAGGTGCCGATGCCTGGATCGGGGGTGGGATCGCATCCCACGTGGCTCACGCGGGCCAGCACCTCGGGGCCCACACCGATGAGCGTCGCGTTCTTCACCGGTCTTCCGAGCTTGCCGTCCTCGATCAGGTAGGCTTCCGCCACTTCGAAGACGAAGTTGCCGTTGGAGATGTCGACCTGGCCGCCCCCGAACTGCGCGCAGTAGAGACCGCGGGACACCCCGCGCAGGATCTCCTCGGGCGTTTCGTCGCCCGGCGCCAGGAACGTGTTGGTCATCCTCGGCATCGGAGGGTGGCGGAAGCTCTCGCGGCGCCCGCTACCGGTCGAGCGCGCGCCCAGGAGCTTGCCGTTGAGACGGTCGCTCATGTAGCCGCGCAGGACGCCGCTCTCGATGAGCACCTTTCGCTCGGCCGGGACGCCCTCGTCGTCCACGTTCAGCGAGCCGCGGGCGTTGGCGACGGTGCCGTCGTCGATGACCGTCACGAGGTCGCTCGCGACCTTCTGTCCGACCTTGCCCGTGAACAGCGAGGTGCCCTTGCGAATGAAGTCCGCCTCCAGTCCGTGGCCGATGGCCTCGTGGAGGAGGATGCCGCTCCAGCCCGGGGCCAGCACGACGGTCTGGGGGCCGGCAGGCGCGTCGATGGCGCCGAGGGTGGCGATGGCTTGCCGCGCCGCTTCGCGAGCGGCCGCCTCGGGGGTGAAGGCATCGAAGTAGCGGATGTCGACCCGCCCGCCGCCGCCGTAGAAGCCGGTGCGCCGCTCGCCCCGCTTCGTCGCCGCGACCACCTGGAAGTGCAGCCGGCAGAGATCCTGGACGTCTTCGGCGAAGTGTCCGTCGGTGTTCCCGACGGCGATCGATCGAGTCTGATCGGCGTAGGAGCCGAACACCTGCGTGATGCGCGAATCGAAGGCCCGCGCGGCCCGATCCCCACGCTGGACCAGCTCGACCTTGCGATCGATCGCGGCCTTCGCGAGGGGTTCGAGCACCCGGTAGTGCACCGGCGTCGCGATGCGACGCAACCGCGTGGGAGGCGCTTCGCGTGGCGCCGCCGCGATGTGCGCGGCAGTCCGGGCCGCCTGCTCGAGGGACGTGGGGTCGAGGTCGTCCGAGTACGCGTAGCCGACCTTGGCGCCGCTGATCGCACGGATCCCGACTCCCTGGTCGATACCGAACTGGGAGCTGCGGATGCGTCCCTCCTCGAGCGAGAGACCGGTTCGCTCGGTCCGCTCGGCGTAGACGTCCGCAAACTCGGCGCCTCTCGCCATGGCGAGCGAGAGGAGCCGCTCGATCGTGGCGGGGTCGATGGGAGGGCGTGTGGCAGTCACCGCGGGATGCCCCACGGTCGTGCGGCCGCTCGTGCGGGACGGGGATCTCTTCCGCTGGGTACGGGGCATGTGTCGAAGGAACTTAATGCGCCTCGGCGTGGATTCAACCGATATTCGGCCGGCGGCGTCCTTGACAGTCGTGGACCGCCGGGGGCAGCATGCGCGCCCATGAAGATCCTCGAGGGGAATCCCGTCGTGCAGCGCATCCTGAGCCAGGGAGAGCGGCAGGTCGGCAAGCTCGCCAACCAGCTCATGGGGAATCCCCGGTTCGTCATGGGGTTGCAGACCCTGGTGCAGCGAACTCTCTCCGCCAAGGGCTTCATGGACAAGAACCTCCGGCGCGTGCTCTCGGCGTTCAACCTTCCATCGACCGCCGACGTCCGCGCGCTCCACGACCGCCTCGACGACCTCGAACGGCTCGTCGGGGAGCTCGACGAGAAGCTGGGCGCCCTGGCGGGAGCCCGGCCGCAGGGCACGCCCCAGGCGCGGGCCTAGGGGGCGAGGGGCGGGGAGATGCGCCGCATCGCCTTCATCAACGAGAAGGGCGGCACGGCCAAGACGACCTTGGCCGTCAATCTCGCCGCCTGGCTCGCGACCCACGGTGGATGGCGGGTCTTGCTCTGCGACATGGACACCCAGGGGCACGCGGGAAAGTCCCTGGGCTTGGACGTGCGCAGCCTGCGCCCCACGATTCACGATCTGCTCGTCGACCCGGCCTCCACGTTGACGTCGGCCGTGCGGCCGACTGCAGTGCCACGCCTCGACGTCCTGCCGTCCAACAAGACGCTGGCCGAGTTCCCGGAGCGCGCCGGGGCTTCTCCCGATCGCGCGCGCCGCCTCGCGAACCGCCTGCGCGGTCTTCAGGGATACGACTTCATCCTGTTCGACGCGCCGCCCTCCATGGGGCTCGCCACGCTGAACGTCATGCTGGCAGCCGAGGAGATCGTCGTGCCGGTGGCGCTCACGTACTTCGCCCTCGACGGCTGCGCGGAGATCCTCGACACGGTGCGCCGCGTGCGCGAAGAACACGGTCACACCGGGCTTCGCGTGTCGCTGGTCGTGCCGACCTTCTATCGAAAGACCGCGCTCGCCGACGAGATCCTCGAGCGCTTGCGCAGCCGCTTCCCGGCGGAGCTCTCCCGCACGGTGCTCGGGTACAGCGTCCGCATCGACGAAGCGCAGTCGCACGGCAAGACCATCTGGGAGTACGACCCGGCGTCGAAGGGCGCCGAGATGCTCTCCGAGATCGGCCGGGAGCTGGCAGGGAAGGGCGCGCTGCCGCGAGTCGTCGCGGCGGGCTGACCGGCCCCGCCGGGCTACTTGCCTTCCTGCTTCTCGAGCTCGGCCAGCTTTTTTTCGAGCTGGGCGAGCCGCTCGGAGAGCTTCTGCTGCTCCGCGCCGATGGAGGGCAGCGTCGTCATCGCCGCCAGCCCTTCTCTGATCCGTTCGTCGATCCGGTGCTGCCACTCCTGGAAGGCCACCTGGGTGGCGCCGAACAGCTCCCTGGGCCGCTCCGCGCCCTCGCGCTTGAGGAGCTTCAACCCCGCCTCGGCGCCCTCGCGGAACGAGGTGACACGCGGGGTGACTTCCTTCTGGATGAACTCCTCGAGCCGTTCGCCTCCGCTGCGAATGATGTCGCGCAGCATCCCGAGCGGCATCCGGCTCTTCTTCTTCTCTTCCTCGAAGATGATCTGGGCGAGCGTGACGGAGGTCAGGTCGTCCTTGCTCTTGTTGTCGACGATTCGGACTTCCACGCCGCGTTTCACCATCTCGCCGATCTCGTCGAGGGTGACGTAACGGCTCTCGACGGTGTCGTAGAGCTTGCGGTTCGTGTAGCGCTTGATGACCTTGGCTTCGGCTGACGGGGCGGCGGCCGAAGCGCCAGCGGTGGGGATCGGGTCGGTCATGTCCTTTCGGTCCCCGTCATGCCGCACCTCGTCATTGTGACGGCGACCGCGGTGCCAAGTCAAGGAAGGAAGGAGCGTTCGCTTGCGCCGACTCGCTCGGCGCGCGATACTGACGCTGCCCGCGGCCTCCTCCAACGATGATCGTTCAATGCGCCTCCTGCCAGACGCGCTTCAAGATCGGCGACGACAAGGTCACCGAGCGAGGGGTGAAGGTTCGGTGCACCAAGTGCGCCAACGTGTTCGTGGTGCGCAAGGGAGACGCCGGCGCGCAACCCTCGTCTTCCGCCACTGGCATCCCGGCGCCTGCCGCGTCCGTCGTGGGGCCGGCGACCGTTCCACCGATGCCGGCAGCGGCGCCCGCGCCCGTTTCGCCGCCCTCCCGGGTACCTCCCGCGCCGGCCGCAGCGCCCACTTCGTCGCCGTCCAAGGCACCGCCCGGCCCGGGCAAGTCCCGACCGCCTCCTCCGCCGCCCGGGTTGCTCGACGATCTCTTCGGCCAGCTCGACCTGGGAGGAGGGACGGCGCCCGGTGCGCCGCGCCCCGCGCCGCCCGGGCCGGCCGTACCTCCCGCGGCGCCTTCGCCGGATGCGGTGTTCGGGGCCCCGGCCGCACCGGCTCCCTCGAGGCCGTTCTCTGCCGCAGCCACCACGGGTCTGGAAGATCTATTCGGCGGCAGCCCGGCACCTTCCGCGCCCAAGGCTCCGGCGCCGACCCCTGCTCCACCTGGGCGCTCGGTGGTCTCCGCCCTCGCGTCGGTGCCGCCGCCGAAGCCCTCCGATCCGTTCGAGGCCGCGCTCGCCGGTACCCTCGATCTCGCGCTCGGGCCGCTCGGTGGAACCGGAGGTCCCCCAGCAGCCGCGCTGCCCCCGATGGGCTTCGAGGCTGCCGGAGCGTCTTCGCAGGCTGCTTTCGAGGACCCGCTGGCGGGGCTCGACCTCGATTCCCCCTCCAGCCCGAGCCTGTCGATTCCCGCGCCGCCGCTGGCCGGGGCGTCCGACGCGATGGCGGGCTCGGAGTTCGACCTCGGGCTGGGTCTCGGCGAGGACGAGCCCCCTGCCGCACAGCCCTCCCGTCCGCCTTCTGCCCCCGTTCCTGCGCCAGAGCCTTCGCCGCTGCCTCCAGCGCCGTC
>DATJNL010000216.1:0-3744 GCA_035508175.1 Myxococcales bacterium | reverse complement strand
GGTTGTCGTCGGCGGAGCGGGTGGCGCTCACCGACATCGCCGCAGGCGCTTCGGCCAAGGAGTCGGCCGAGCGGCTGGGGCTGTCGGCGGAGACGATCCGGGCGCGCCGCAAGCGCATCTTCCGCAAGGTGGGCGCGGACGGCTGCGGCTCGGTGATGGCTCAGCTGCTCGGCTCGGCCCCGACGCGCGCCGGCTGATCGCCCGGCCCGGGGGCGTCGCCCCGGTCCCACATCCCACGCCCTCTCATCCGGCATGGATCGGGCTCGATCCCCTCGGGAGGGGGCCAGGTCGCCCAGGGACGAAGGCGCAGCGGGCATGGACGAAGGCGCAGCGGGCATGGATGAAGGCGCAGCGGGCAGGGATGAAGGCGCAGCGGGCAGGGACGGAGGCGCATCGAGCAGGGACGGCGGCACATCGGCCAGGGATGGGCCTTCGTCCTAGTGGGATTGGTCTCGCACGGTCAGGGATCGGGCTTCATCGAAGGAGGATCGGTCTTCGTCCCTGCGGGATCGGTCTCGCACGGTCAAGGATCGGGCTTCGTCGAAGGAGGATCGGTCTTCGTCCTCCCGGGATCGGCCTCTGATCGCCCCGGTTGACGGGCGGCTCGGCGGTCGACTAGACCGGGCTGCTCATGGCCGTCACCTGGCAGCGGGCGATCGTCGTCGGCGCTTCGTCCGGCATCGGCGAGGCGATCGCGAAACGGCTCGCCCGCGACGGCGCGACCGTGGCGCTGGTGGCGCGCCGCCAGGAGGAGCTGCAGCGCGTCGCCTCGGAGATCGCGCAGCCTGGCGGCCGGGCCGAGGTCTTCGTCCACGACGTGCTCGATGCCGACGCCGCCGGGCCGCTCTTCGACCGCATCGTCGCCAAGCTCGGCGGCCTCGACGTCATCGTCTATGCCTCGGGCGTGCTCCGCGACTTCGCCGAGGGCGAGTGGAGCTTCCAGAAGGAGCGCGAGACCGTCGAGGTCAACCTGGTCGGAGCGATGGCCTGGCTCAACCCTGCCGGCGCCCGCTTCCAGGCGCAGCAATCCGGGACGATCATCGGCATCTCCTCCATCGCGGGGGAGCGGGGCCGCCGGGGCAACCCGTCCTACGCCGCCTCCAAGGCGGCGCTCACGACGTACCTCGAGTCCCTGCGCAACCGGCTCGGTCGCTATGGCGTGCGGGTGGTCACGGTGAAGCCCGGTTACATCGACACGCCGATGACCAAGGGCAAGCCCGGCCTCTTCTGGCTCATCTCGGCCGACCAGGCCGCCGACCGGACGCTGGCGCTGGCGCGGCGGGGGCCGAAGCAGGGTTTCGTGCCGGCGCGCTGGGGGCTGGTCGCGCTCGTGCTCCGTCTCATCCCGTCGTTCGTCTTCCGCCGATTGAATTTCTAGGGCGGCCGGCTTAGGACCGGTGCAGTGTCCGTCGTGCCCTTCGTTCGGCCGCGTCCGCGGCCCGTCCCGAGCCTCGCCCAGGCGCCGCTGCGCGTGCTGGAGGGCTTCGGGCGGGCGATGCGCGCTGCCTGCCACTACGCGGCGCCCCGCGACGCGGGCGAGCTCGCGGACCTGCTCGCGCGCGCCGCGCGGGAAGGGATCTCGCTCTGCTTCCGGGGCAGCGGCAAGAGCTACGGCGACGCCGCGCTCGCCGACGGCCGGCTGGCGGTCGACACGTCCGGGCTGAACCGCTTCCTCTCGTGGGATCCGTCGACCGGGATTGCCGAGGTGGAGCCTGGCGTCACCGTCGGCGACCTGTGGCACCGCACGCTGCCGGACGGCTTCTGGCCGGCCGTGGTCCCCGGCACGATGTTCCCGACGCTGGGCGGCTGCGTGGCCGCCAACATCCACGGGAAGAACAATTTCAAGGTGGGGCCGATCGGCGACCACGTGCTCGACTTCGACCTGCTCGCGCCCGACGGGACCCTGCGGCGCTGCGGCCGCGACGAGAACCCGGAGATTTTCCATGCGGCGATCGGCGGCTTCGGGGCGCTGGGCGCCTTCACGCGGATACGGCTCGCGCTCAAGCGCGTGGAGAGCGGACTCCTGCGCGTCGGGGCGATCCGCACGCGCAGCCTCGCCGAGTCCTTCGAGGTGTTCGAGCAGCGCCTCCCGCAGGCGGACTACCTCGTGGGCTGGCTCGACGCGCTCGCCCCCGGCGCTTCGCTCGGGCGCGGCGTCGTCCACCAGGCCAACTACGTCGCCGCGGCGGACGACCCAGAGGGCCCCGCGGCGACGCTGCGGGTCGAGCGGCAGGATCTGCCCGCCACGATCCTCGGGTTTCCGCGAGGGCTCATCTGGCGGTTCATGCGGCCATTCCGCGGCAACCTGGGCGTCCGGCTGATCAATTGCGGGCAGTACTGGGCGAGCGCGCTGCACCGCCCGGGAGCGACCTACCTCCAGTCCCACGCGGCCTTCGCCTTCCTGCTCGACTACGTGCCCAACTGGTGGCTCGCCTACGGGCGCGAGGGGCTCATCCAGTACCAGCCCTTCGTGCCGAAGGACGCGGCGCGCGAGGCGTTCCGCGAGATCCTCGAGACCTGCCAGCGCGAAGGGCTGCCGCCCTACCTCGTGGTGATGAAACGCCACCGCCCGGATCCCTTCCTGCTCAGCCACGCGGTCGACGGCTGGTCGCTCGCGATGGACTTCTCCGCGGTTCATCGCGAGAGGCTCTGGGCGCTGTGCCACCGGCTCACCGAGATCGTGCTCGCCGCCGGGGGCCGCTTCTACTTCGCGAAGGATTCGGTGCTGCGGCCGATCGACGTGGAGCGCGCCTGGGGCCGGGAGCGGCTCGCGCAGTTCCTCGCGCTCAAGCAGCGGCTCGATCCCCGGGGCCTCCTGAGCTCCGACCTGATGCGCCGCGCGCTGCCCGCGGCCTAGACTCCGCAGCCGGTCGGCAACGCGACCGCGAGCTTGCCGTGAGGGAGGTGGCGAGCGAGAGCGAAACGAGGGGTGGCCCCTCACCCCGGCCCTCTCCCCGCTTCGCGGGGCGAGGGGGAACTGCTCCGACCCCGACCCCCCGACCCCGACCCCGACCCCCGACCCCCGACCCCCGACCCCCGACCCGGACCCCCGACCCGAACCCGGACCCCAACCCCGGCCCCGACCCCGACCCCCGACCTCGACCTCGACCCGAACCCCCAACCCCCGACCCCCGACCTCCGACCCCCGGATGAAGCTCCCCTCTCCCCCAGCGGGGGAGAGGCCGGGTGAGGGGGCCTGTCGAAGCAGTGCTTCCGCAGCGCGCGCGCCAGGCGATGAACCCGCCTGTCACGCACGCTGCATCGTGGTCGCGGACGCGGTCGATGGTCGACGGTCGACGGTCGAGGTCGACTGGTCGGGGTCGGCTCCTCGGGTCGCGGTCGTCGTCGTCCATGTGCCGCTCCTTGTCATGGGGTGAAAGGAGCGGCACATGAGCGACACGCGATTCGCGATGCAACGAATGGATGCTTACCAGGTGGCCCGGGAGCTGGCTCGACGGGTCCACGTGGCCCACATCAAAGACGACGAGCTCCGGGACCAGGCGGGCCGCGCCATCAAGAGCGCCTTCCTCGGCCTCTGCGAAGGCCTCCCGAACGAGCAGGTGGGTCTGCGGCGCAAGTACTTCACCCAGGCGAACAACAGCCTGCACGAGGTGGTGGGCGCCGTGGATCTCGCGCTGGTGCTCGGCGCCGTGGCCGCCGAGGACGCGAGCGCCATCCAGGCGCTCGCGCTTCGTTTCAAGCGCATGCTGAGGGCACTGCTCACCGGATCAACCCGGTGAGCAG
>DATJNL010000215.1:0-10483 GCA_035508175.1 Myxococcales bacterium | reverse complement strand
GCTCCCGCCATCGGCGGCGACGGGACCGTCTTCTTCGGCGCGACCGACGGCAGCTTCTACGCCGTCAACCCGAACGGCAGCCAGCGCTTCAAGATCACCACCGGCGCACGGGTGAGCAGCTCGCCCGCCATCGGCCCGGACGGCACGGTCTACTTCGTCTCGGACGACGGCAACCTCTACGCGATCCAGTAGCCCCGTCAGAGGGCGCCGGGACGCTCGATGACGGCCGCCGCCTGCCCGGCCAGGGCGCGCACCGCTTCGATGAAGCTCGCGAAGCGCGGGTCCTTCGTGTGGCCCTGCGCGTACCGCGCGTAGATCTGCTGCGCCACGACGGCGGTCTTGAAGAGGCCGAAGGCGTAGTAGAAGCCGATGTGCGCGAGATCGCGGCCGGTCTTTAGGGCGTAGCGCTCGGCGACCTGGCGGCGCGAGAGCATGCCCGGGAGCTGCGTGGGGCCGAAGCGGAAGCGCTGCATCGGCTCGGGGTCGCCGGGGTCCACCCAGTAGCAGAGCGCCGTGCCCAGATCCATGAGCGGGTCGCCGAGGGTCGCCATCTCCCAGTCGAGCAGGCCCACGATGCGCGCGAGGTCGCCCGGGTCGAGCACCAGGTTGTCGAACTTGTAGTCGTTGTGGATGAGCGCGGGGGCTCCGGATTCGGGCAGGTGGCCCGCGAGCCAGTCGACCACCCGCGCGACCTCGGCGACGTCGTCGGTGCGCGCCTCCTGGTAGCGGCGCGCCCAGCCGGAGACCTGCCGCTCCACGTAGCCCCCGGGCTGCCCCAGATCGCCGAGGCCGATGGCGCGGTAGTCCACCGCGTGCAGCTCGGCCAAGACGTCCACGAAGCTCTCGCACAGCCGGCCTGCGGTCGCGGGATCGAGCAGCCGCCCCGGCGGCGGATCGCGCCGCAGGATCACGCCGTGGAGGCGCCGCATCAGGTAGAACTTGGCCCCGAGCACGGAGTCGTCCTCGCAGAACGCGACCGGCCGGGGCGCGCGCGGGAACACGGCCGAGAGCTTGGACAGAATGCGGTGCTCCCGGCCCATGTCGTGGGCGGTCTTCACCTTGCTGCCGAAGGGCGGGCGTCGCAGCACGTAGTCTTCGCCCGCGAACGAGACCAGGTAGGTGAGGTTCGAGTGGCCGCCGGGGAACTGCTTCACGTGAAGGGGCTCGGCCTTCCCCACGGTGTGCTCGAGCCAGCCCGCGAGCTTCGCCTCGTCGAGCTCCTCGCCGGGGCGCACCGGCGCCACCTCGTCGTGCGGCGCGAATGCCTTGAGGATCTGCTTGGCCGCGGTGAGCTTGTGCACCTCGTCGGGCCCGTCGTAGATGCGCGCGCCGCGCTCGTGGGCGAACCAGCTCGCGAGCACCGTGTCGTCGGTGAGCCCCAGCGCGCCGTGGACCTGCACCGCGCGGTCGAGGGTCTCCTGCAGCACCTCGGCCACGTGGAACTTGATGAGGGATACGTCCGCGCGGGTCGCCTTGAGCCCCTCGCGATCGATGCGGAAGGCCGTCCGCAGCACCAGCAGCCTCGCCGCGTCGATGCGCGCGCGGCACTCGGCGATCCAGGCCTGGACGATCTGCTTCGCCGCGAGCGGCTCGCGGCGCGCGACCTCGCGCTCCAGGGCGCGGCGGCACATCAGCTCGAAGGCGCGTTCGCAGATGCCGATCCAGCGCATGCAGTGGTGGATGCGCCCGGGCCCCAGCCGCTCCTGCGCGATGAGGAAGCCCTGGCCGCGCGCGCCGAGCAGGTTCGCCTCGGGCACGCGGCAGCTCGCGTAGCGGATCTCGGCGTGGCTGAAGTAGCCCTCGCCCGGGTGCCCCATGATCGAGATGTTGCGCACGCGCTCGAAGCCGGGCGTGCCGGTGGGCACGAGGATCATGCTCGCGCGCGCGTGCGGCGGGGCCTCGGGCTCGGTGACCGCCATCACGATCGCGAAGGCCGCGCCGTCGGCCGACGAGGTGAACCACTTGTGCCCGTCGATGATCCACTCGCCCCCCTCGAGCCGCGCCCGCGTCGAGAGCTCCGTGGGGTTGCTCCCCGCGTGCTCCGGCTCCGTCATCGAGAAGCACGAGCGGACCTCGCCGCGCGCGAGCGGCTCGAGGTAGGCCTTCCGCTGCGCCTCCGTCGCGTACTTGTGGAGGATCTCGAGGTTGCCGGCGTCGGGCGCGGCGCAGCCGAAGACGTAGTGGCCGAGCGGGCTCTGCCCGAGGACCTCGCTCACCAGGCCGTGCTCCACGAGCGAGAGGCCCATGCCGCCGAGCTCGCGGGGAAGCTGCGGCGCCCAGAGCCCGAGCGCCTGCACGCGCTTTCGCAGCTCGCGCAGCTCGGGCTCGAGCGCCGCGAAGCCGCGCTCGCCGAGCAGGCGCTCCCGGGGGAACAGCTCGTCGCGCACGAACGCGGCCATGCGGTCGAGCGTGGGACGCAGGGCGGCTGGGGTCTCGAAGTCCACGGGCCCGAGAGGATGCCAGCCGCGGCACCGTGCCGCAACCACGCCCGCCGTCTACTGCGCGCAGAGCGGGCCCTCTCTTCGCCGCTGGGCGGTCGGGACGGGGACCCTCTCGCCGCTCAGACAGCAGCGGCGCTCGCGGAACGGCAAGATCGAGCCGAAGAGGCGCCGCTGAACTCGCGGCGAGAGGGTCCCCGTCCCGCCCGCTCAGCCCTGACGAGCCACGGCGCCCTTTCGATCCATGGGCGGACCGCAGCGGCGGAAACCCGGTCACCTGGGTATTGCTCGAACGCTTTTCAGACGGCCGTGGGCGGCCAAGCCAGCGCGTCCTGGCGGGCGGCGTAGTGAAGGAGCAGCGCTTCGGCGGGTGGAGAAGGCACTCCGGCCGCCGCGGCCAGGCTCTCCGTCTCGAGGGTCAGCGCCGCAGGCTGGAGGCGCCAGGGCGGATGGTGAATCTCGCCGCGGACGAGCCGGCCGCGCCGGACCGCGTAGAGGCAGTAGCGCTCGGTGAGCCAGTGCTCCAGGCTCCCGACCCGCGGCTCAAAGGGGGTGCCGGTGGGCCGGTAACGGCCCGCGAAGCGCGCGGCAGGAGAGCCCGGGTGCGCCCGCTCGCTCGCGTACACCGTCGTCTCCCCCTCGGGTCGCGCGGTCATGCGCGCGCGGAAATAGGGCAGCCCGAACGTCGCGCGCGCCGCCGCCACGGCGAGCGCCTGGTGGGCATCGAGGCTGAAGAACCAGACGCCCGGCTTGCCGCCGGCGGTGACGTACGTCCTGAGATTCACTTCGGGGAAGGTGGAGAGGCCCGGCACGTCGGGCAGGCCGCGGAGCGAGACGTGCTCCATGCAGAAGGGCACGAGCCCCAGAAAGGCCCGGCCCTCGTGCGTGTCGAGCGCGAGGCCGGGCGGCAACCTGGGAGCCAGCGCCTCCGGCGGCAGGGACCAGTGCGCGAAGAGCAGCCGGGCCCAGCTCATGCGCACGCGCCACCGCGCCGCCGGCAGCGGCCACGGGCGGTGCGCCGCCTGACCCAGCAGGCCCTCCCAGTCGATCACAGCAGCTCGATCCCTTGCGCGAAGCTCGGGTAGCGCAGCACGGGCCACAGCTCGCGCTTCATCCGCCCGATGTCCGCGACGGACGAGACCATGCCGGCGCGCATGAAGTCGCGGGTGAGCGGCGCGCTCGTGCCGAACGCGAGCGCCCAGCCCTCGCAGGCCGCCGCGGCGGCATGGAACGTCCACTCGGGCAGCCGGCGCGGGTGGGGCACCCCGAGCCGCTCGGCGAAGCGGTCGAGGCAGTCCTGCAGCGTGAGCGGCGCCTCGTCGCCGACCTGGTAGATGCCGCGGACCCCTTCCTTCTCCACGGCCGCCTGCAGGGCCCCGAGGAAATCGGGCAGCGCGACGAGGTGCAGCCAGGTCGGCCGGCGCCACACCGCGAGGAGGCGCTTCTGCAAGAGCCCGCGCGCGCCCTCGACCAGCTTGAGGCCGCGGGCGTACACCGTGGCAGCCCGGAAGATGACCGGCGCGGTGGCCGTCCCCTCGCAGCGCTCGATCACCAGCCGCTCGGCCGCGCGGCGCGTGCGGAAGTGGGCCACCGTGGGCGCGGCGTCGAGCCGGCCGGTCGCCGGATGCTCGGGCGTCGTGTCTCCTTCGACGTGCGGGAAGCTCACGAGGAGGAAGCGCCGCGCGCCGCGGCGCCTGGCCGCCTCGAGCAGGTTTCCGACGTAGGTGACGTTGGTCGTCTCCAGAAACCGCTCCGGCCGCGGCTCGAAGAGCACGCCGGCCACGGAGATCGCGCAGTCGACGCCTTCGCAGGCAGGCCCCAGCGTCGCGGGATCGGCGAGGTCGCCGCGAACGGCGACGGCGCGCGCGTGCTGCGCCAGCTCGTCCGGCAACGGGCGGCGGTGCACCAGCAAGCGCAGCTCGTGACCGGCCGCCAGCAGGTGTCCCGCGATCCGCGTGCCCAGGTTGCCGGTCGCGCCGGCGACGAGGATCTTCATGTAGCCGCGGCCGGGCGGGCGAGGAGCGCGCGGAAGTAGACCATCCCGCCGATGTCGAAGAGCCCGTGGGCCACCATGGGCACGGCGAGGTTGCCGCTCCAGGCGAAGAACAGGCCCAGCCACAGCCCCTGGGCCAGCGACCAGAAGCTGACCACGCGAATGTCGCGCCGCCCGAAGTGGGCGGCCATGAAGAGCAACGCGCCGGCAACCAGTCCGAAGCGCTGCTGCACGAGGCCGCGGAAGAACAGCTCCTCGCCGAAGGCCGCGGTGGCGCCTCCGAGGAGCATCTGCACCGGCCCGGCGCCGCTGAACTGGCGCGCCAGCGCGAGGGTCAGCTCGCGCGCGTACACCGGACCCTTGAAGACGCGGTAGCCGAGCTGGACGCCGAGCGTCCACGTCCCGAGCAGCACCGCGCCGCCCAGGCCCTGGGCCAGCGCACGCGCGGACGCCACGAGCGGCAGCGGCAAGCCCAGCAGGCGAATGCCCAGGAGCCCGGCCCCGCCGAGCACCAAGGTGACCGCGAGGTCCAGGGCCACGTGGCGCTTCACGAAGAAGAGCACGCCCCATTCTAGCCCCCCGCCGGTTGTCGGAGGGCGTGGCGTGGGGTAGCCTTTCGTCCGCTTGAAGACGCTCGCCACCGCCTGCGCGGTCTCCTGTCTCGCGGCCTGTGGCGGCGCCCCCGGACGCCTCGAGCCCCCCGACACCGAGAGCGCCGCCCTCACCTCGGTGGGCGTGCCCCAGAACGGCTTCCCCAACTGGGCCGAGCGGACGGACCTCGTGCTCAGCAATCGCGCGCGGGCCGACCCCCAGACCGAGCTCGCGAGCTGCGCCTCCTCCGATTGCCCGGACCACGCCTGCTACTCGCCCGCGCCGCCGCTCGTGTGGGACTACGAGCTGAACCTCTCGGCGCGCCTGCACGTCACAAACCTCGTGGCGGCGGACTCGATGCTGCAGCACCCCTCGCCGTGCCTCCTCGTGTCCAACATCGCGTCGATCTGGCCGTCGAGCTGCGACGGGTCGCCGTCGTGCGCCTGTCAGGGCGGGCAATCGGTGTGCAATTGCTCGACCTGCTCGTGCGACACCACGCAGGCGTCCTGCGTGACGCAGCCCTTCACGCGCATCCAGCTCTTCAACCCGAACGGCTGCGCCGAGAACATCGCAGCCGGCTACACCGATCCGCAGGCCGCGGTCGAGGGCTGGCTCACCGAGCAGTGCAGCTGGACGGGCACCTGCGGCTTCCAGACGTGCACCACCGGCGAGAACGGCCACCGCTACAACATCCTGGATCCCACGAACACCAGCATGGGCGCGGGCGCGGTGGTCACGTCCTCGTCCAGCGCTTGCTACCAGGGCGAATGGGACAGCCAGGACTTCGCCTGCGGCAACGCGACCATCCCGAAGCTCGTGGCGGGCAGCCACTTCCCCCAGACCGGCACGCAGCTCACCTTCTGGGCCAACTGGTACGACACCGCCCCGCCGTCGAGCGCGCAGCTCGACGTGGACGGGACGTGCAGCCCGATGACCGTGGACCGGGGCTCGGGCGGCAACGCGACCTACACGTGGGCGGGCACTCTCGCCTCGGGCTGCCACTCGTACGTCTTCGAGTTCACCGATTCGACGGGCGTCAGCTACGAGGTCCCGAGCGCCGGCGCCTACCAGGCCGGCGACGGCTGCACGGCCGATTACGTGACGGCGGCGCCCACCGCGTGCAACGGCGTGGTGGCGGGGACGACGGGCTCCGGCGGCACCAGCGGGAGCGGCACCACGGGATCCTCCACCGGCGGCAGTACCACCGGCGGCTCCACCAGCGCGGGCGCGTCGTCCTCGGGCGCTGGGACGAGCAGCGGCGGCGCCACCGGAACCGTGTCGTCGAGCGGCAGCGGCACGAGCAGCGGCGCGGCCGCGAGCTCGTCGTCCGCGGGGAGCGCCGCGGGCGGCAGCACCGGCCCGCTCGTCGGGCCGAAGCCCACACCGGTCGCGAGCTCCGGCTGCGGCTGCACCTCCGGTACGCGGGCCGATGCGAGCTGGGCCCTCCTGGGCCTCGCCTGCCTCGCGCTGCGGCGGCGCCGGCTACAGCAGCCCGACCTGCACGCCTAGCCACGTCCCGCCCCAGAGCGTCCCCGCCACGTCCGGCAACAGCGCGGCCACCTCGGCGCGCGCGAAGAGGGCCACGCGGCGGGTGAGCGGGAGCTCGAGGAGGGCGTGCAGCCGCGCGGCGGGCGCGGTCGTGTGCCAGACGGGATCGAAGGGCCCCGCGACGTAGGCCGACCAGGAGCCATAGCCCGAGACGGTCCCCACGCCGACGCCGGCGCCGAGGTCGAGCGACAGGCGCCCGAGCGGCACCACCCAGGCGACGCTCGGGATGAGCCACCAGCGATCGTCGACGCCCGGCGAAGCGGCGAGGAGGCCGTAGCCGAGGTCGAGGCTGACCGCGAGGTGGCGGTAGGGTTGCAGGCGCAGGCCCAGCGAGAGCGCGCCGCCGTCGGCGCCCGCGCTGCCGAGGTAGTCGGCGGCCACGTCGAATGAGAGCGGCGGAGGCGCGGCGGCGACGACCTCGGCGGCGCGCGCCGGAAGGGCCGAAGCCGTGACGACCGCGAGGGCGGCCAGGAGACTCGTCGAGCGCATGCGATCCTTCCTCCCGCACAGAGAGAAGCCCTGCTCCCTCCCTCCTGTGGTGGCTCGGGGCGACACGGCGATTCATGCTATAGAGCGCTCCGCCATGAACGTGCGAACGGAGACCAGGGGGCCGGTCCTCACCGTCACCATCGACCGGCCCGGCGTGCGCAACGCCGTGGACGGCCCCACGGCCGACGAGCTGGCCCGCGCGTTCCGCGCGTTCGACGCGGAAGACGGCCTCTCGGTGGCCATCCTCACGGGCGCCGGCGGCTGCTTCTGCGCGGGCGCGGATCTCAAGTCCATCGGCGGGCCCACTTCCCCGAGGCTCGACGCGGCCGGGGATGCGCCGCTCGGCCTGAGCCGGATCCAGCTCGGCAAGCCGGTCATCGCCGCCGTGGAGGGGTTCGCCGTGGCAGGCGGGCTCGAGCTGGCCCTGTGGTGCGACCTGCGAGTCGCGGCGCGCGACGCGGTCTTCGGCGTGTTCTGCCGCCGCTGGGGCGTGCCGCTCATCGACGGCGGCACGATCCGGCTGCCGCGGCTCCTGGGCATGAGCCACGCGCTCGATCTCCTCCTCACGGGGCGGGGTGTGTCGGGCGACGAGGCGCTGCGCATGGGCCTCGCGAACCGCCTCGCCGAGCCGGGCCAGGCGCTCGCCGGCGCGCGGGAGCTGGCCGAGCAACTCGCGTCCTTTCCGCAGGCCTGCCTGCGCTCCGACCGGCGGTCGGCCCACGAGCAGTGGAACCTCTCGCTCGCAGAGGCCCACGCCAACGAGTTCCGTCACGGGATGGAAGTGGTGCAGTCCGGCGAGACGCTCGCCGGCGCGCAGAGATTCGCCGGGGGAGCAGGCCGGCACGGGAGCTTCGAATGAAGACGATCGCGATCGCCGCAGCGCTGGCATTCGCCTGCGCGTGCGGTGGCCAGACGGGCGGCGCCGGCAGCACGGGAACGGCGGGCGAGGATGGGGGCAGCGCCGGCACGGGCGGCGCGGAGACGACGGGGGCGAGTGGCTCTTCCACCGGGGAGTCGACGACGGGAAGCACGGGGCCGGGGACGACGACATCCTCGAGCAGCACGGGGCGGGCGACGAGCGGCACGGGAACGACGGGGCGGGGGAGCACGTCGGGGGGGCGGGGGACGGGTGGAGGGACGTCAGGGTCAGGGTCAGGGTCGAGCTCGGGGTCGGGGTCAGGGTCGAGTTCGGGGTCGGGGTCGAGTTCGGGGTCGAGTTCGGGGTCGAGTTCGGGGTCGAGTTCGGGGTCGAGTTCGGGGTCGAGTTCGGGGTCGGGGTCGAGCTCCGGTGCCGTCGACGGCGGCTTCACGGTCACCCCGCGCACCGACTGGCCGCTCTTCACCAACCCCAACAACGATCCGGTCCTCTCGAACTTCCAGCTCGTCACCGTCACCTTCAGCGGCTACGCCTTCACCAACCAGGTGCAGGACTTCGACCAGTACCTGCTCGGGTCGAGCTGGTTCACCACCATCGGCGCGGACTATGGCGTGGGCGCGGGTTCGGTGCTCGGCTCGTACAACCTGAGCGACTACAGCGCCGTCACGCCGCAGACGATCTCGGATCCCGACATCGAGCTGATGCTCGAGGGACACATCCTCGACGGCTCGCTGCCCGGCCCGAACGGCACGAACCCCATGCTCTACGTGATCTACTTCCCCGGGAGCATCACCATCAGCAACCCGCTCCTGGGCCAGAGCTGCACCACCTGGGACGGCTACCACAGCGAGTATGCGCTCTCGCTGCTCGGGAGCACGACCACGTTCAGCTACGCGGTGATCGCCGACTGCGACACGCCCGGCAGCGAAGAGGAGCTCAACGACATCACCGTCATCGGCAGCCACGAGATCGCCGAATCCGCGACCGACCCCTACCCGCTCTACGACGCCGCCTGGCGCGTCTACGACAGCTCGAGCCCGTGGCTCGCGAGCGGGGTGTTCACCGAGGTGGGGGACGTGTGCGAGGGGCAGCGGATCACCGACGCGGACGCGGGCTACACCATGCAGCAGATCTGGTCGAACAGCGCCGCGGCGGCGAACCGCGCGCCGTGCGTCCCGGCGGACCCGAACCGGCCGTACTTCGGCGTGAGCGTGTCGCCGGCCACGGTGCAGACGGTGGCGGCCGGCAACAGCACGACCTTCCAGGTGTACGGCTGGTCGAGCGGGCCGCTGGCGCCGTGGGGCATCCAGGCGATCGCGGAGCCGGGTCCCGTGCTCGGCTACACGCCCACGTTCACGGGACCGGCGGTGTACCTGGGCAACGGGCAGAGCGGGCCGCTGGACGTGACGGTGCCGTCGGGAACCGCGAGCGGTTACAGCGGAGTGGTGATGATCTACTCGGAGCTACCCGGGAGCAACCTGTACAGCCGCTGGCCGGTGGTGGTGAACGCGCAGTAACGGGGTCAGTTGTTCGGCGCCTCGCAGAGGCACCAGTCCATCACCGTGAGCTTGTCCGCATCGCTGATCGTCGGGGCGCCACCGTCCAGCACGAAGCCCGGGCCGCCGTCGCCGTTCGGCATGGCGCAGACGAAGAGCTCGTCCAGCACCGTTCCGTGGATCCCGTTCACCGCGCTCCAGTTCGTGAGATCCGTGGGGGCGGCGTAGGGCTGCTTGCCCGGCGTGTGGCAGGGCAAGCAGGACCGCTCGAGGATCGGCGCCACCTGCGTCGCGTAGCTGGGCGGGGGCGACGGACAGGTCGGAGAGAGGTTCGGGCAGCTGCCTCCGTCCGTTCCACCGTCGCCGCCGCCGGGGTGGCCCCCACCGCAGGCGGCCAGCAAGCTCGCGAGCAGCGTGAGGCGCCGCGTCACCATCGCTGCAACCAGCAGCCCATGGGCTTCGTATGCGCGGGGTCGGGGTCGCGGCCCGCGAGCAGCGCCTCCAGCGCGTTCTTGAGGTAAGGGTGAGCACCCTCCGACTGGTGGTTGCAACTGCGGTCGCTGTCGATGCCGCCCCAGTAGCGGATGCGCCCCGACGAGTCCGCCACGACCGTGGTGAGACAGAACATCGCGTCGAGACTCTTGGCGAGCTTGCCCCCCTCGTCCAGCAGGATGGGGTACGGGTAGTCGCGCTGCTTCGCGGCGGCCGTCAGCTCAGCGAGCGTCACGCCCTCCTCGGGGTCGACGGCGAAGAAGACGACGCCGTCCTTGGCAAACCGAGCGTGGAGCGCCTTGAAGCGCGGGTCGTGCCAGCGCTGGCACGGGCAGTGGAGTGAGAAGAACTCGACCACGGTCTCCTTGGCCCCCGTGCGCAGCCGGTGGGCGACGCCGTCGGTGCCGGGCAGCGTCATGTCGGGCAGCTCGGCCGGTGTCTCCGCGCGGGCGACGGACGCGGTCAGGCAGAGCATCAGAAGTACGGTCTTCATGACCAGGTCCTCAGGAGGGTGAACGTGAGACCGAAACCGATCGGCTGGTTCGCACCCAGCCCGGAG
>DATJNL010000214.1:0-4261 GCA_035508175.1 Myxococcales bacterium | reverse complement strand
ACTCGAGGCAGGCGGCGGCCTCGGCCGATCGTCTCGCGAAGGCGCGCCATGGTTCCTGGAAGACGCGCGACCCCTCCTCGCGCCCGCGAGGAGGCTTCTGGAAGGCGAGCGATGTCCTCCACGACCCGTGCGAACGTCTCTGGCGCGCGTGCAAAGGCCTCTGGAAGGTGCGCGAAGAGCTCTAGACCGCGTGCGAAGCCTTCTACGACGTGCGCGAAGGGTTCGAGAACACGCGCTGGGTCTTCCACGACGTGCGCGAGGACTTCGAGAACGCGCGCTGGGTTCTCCACGACGTGCGCGAAGGCTCTTAGAACACGCGCTGGGTCTTCCACGACGTGCGCGAAGGGTTCGAGAACACACGCTAATTCTTCCACGACGCGTGCCAACGCCTCGGGAGCCTGCGCTCGAAACGTTGGCACACGTTCCATGCCTTCGAGCAGGTGCCCCAGAGGTCGTCGAGCAGGTGCTTGAAAACCTTGCGCATGTTCTAGAAGACAGCGAGCGTCCCCAACGAAGCAGCGAGCCTGTTCTAAAGCCCCCACACGACGCGCGAGACCCTCCAGCACGCGCGCCAGCCTTCGTGGAACGCGTGCAAGCGTTCATTGCGCAGGCGGCAGAGGCCATCGCACGGGCGATGGAGCCCTTCGCAGACGTGCTGGAAGGCCTCGCGCACGCGCTCGAAGGCCAGGCGTGCGTCGAAGAGGCTCCACGACGCGCGCCTGGGTTCCCCCGACGTGCGCCAGAGCCGAAAGAGCTCGTTCAACGAGCTCCATCGCCTGCTCAATGGGCTCTCCACCTCGCGATGGGATGCCTTCACCGTGCGCTGGAAGCTCGCGAACGCGCCCGCGAAGACCCCCCGCTTGCGCTGGAGACGATTGCGCGCGCTCGACGAGCCTCACCGCGTCTTCAACGAGGCTCTCGAGGTGCGCAGGAAGACCAAGCGCGCCCGCCACGCCGTCAGGAGCGCCCCCAACGAGGTCTCCAGGGCAGCGAATCAGTTCAGCGCATTCGGGAGCGTGAGCGAGAAGGGCGCGATCTTCGCCTCGAACATGGTGCCGTTCTCACGGGCCATGCGGTAGCTGCCGTGCATCGAGCCGTGCGGGGTCTTCAGCAGGCAGCCGCTCGTGTACTCGAAGTGCTCGCCCGGCTGCAGCACCGGTTGCTCCCCGACCACGCCGTCGCCGCGCACTTCCTGCCGCTCGCCGTTGCCGTCGGTGATGATCCAGTGGCGGCTGCGGAGCTGCGCCACGCTGGCGCCCTCGTTGGAGATGTGCACGCGGTAAGCGAAGGCGTACCGCCCCTGCCGCGGCGAGGACTGGTCGGGCACGTAGGTGCTCTCGACCTTCACGCGGATGCCCTCGGTGATGGCCTCGGACATGGGTCCCAGGCTGCCACAGCCACGGCCGAGCGGGCAAGGTGGTCTTTCCCCCATGAGGCCACTACAATTGGTGCCGATGGCCGGCCTGCCAGGTTACGTGGCGTATTTCCTGCTGCTCGTGGGGCCGCTCGTGCTCTTCCACGAGCTGGGGCACTTCGCCGTCGCCAAGTGGTGCGGGGTCAAGGTCACCCGGTTTTCGTTCGGCTTCGGCCCGCGCCTCCTCGGCTTCCGGCACGGGGAGACCGAGTACCGGCTGTCGCTCCTGCCCCTCGGCGGCTACGTCAAGATGGCCGGCGACAACCCGGCCGAGCCCCTGGCCGAAGAGGACAAGGGGCGTGGGTTCCTGGAGGCGCCGCCCTGGAAGCGCATGGTCATCGCGCTCGCGGGGCCGGCGATGAACCTCATCCTGCCGGTGATCGTCTTCTTCGTGACCGCCCTCGCGTTCGAGCACCAGGGCGTCGCCCCGTACGTGGGCGCGGTGCTCCCCGACTCGCCCGCCGAGCATGCGGGCATGCAGGCGGGCGACGTCATCGAGTCCGTGGACGGCAAGCCGGTGCGCGCCTTCGAGGACATCCGCGACGCCGTGGGGGATCGCGTGGGCGTGCCGCTCGCCGTGGTGGTGCGGCGCGACGGCCGCGACGTGACCCTCTCGATGACTCCGACCTCGACCGAGGAGCAGGACGAGATCGAGACCACCCACCGGGGCATGGTCGGCATCCGCTCGCTGGCCCCGCCGGCCACCATCGGCGTCCTCGACCCGACCTCGCCGGCCTACCTCGCGGGGCTTCGCACCTTCGACCGGATCGTCTCGATCGACGGCAAGCCGGTCGACGACGGCCTCGAGCTCGAGCGCTCGTTCGCCGCCTCGCCCACCGGCGCGAAGGCGGCCGACATCGTGGCACTGCGGAGCCGCCCGCTCGGTTACGCGGGCCTCGGCCCAGCCGTGCTGCAGGCCGTTCACGCCCACCTCGTGCTCGGCCCCAAGGCGGGTCTCGAGCTCGACGACCTGTACGTCCGCTGGGTGCTGCCCGGCTCGCCGGCCGAGAAGGCCGGCATCCACGTGGGCGACCGCGTGCGCGCGCTGGACGGCAAGCCGCTCGCGTCGTGGTGGGGCCTCGAGGAGGCGCTCAAGAAGGTCGCGAAGAAGCCGCTGACCCTCACGGTCGAGGCGCCGGGGCAGCCGGCCCCCGTGGTGCCCATGACGATGGCCACGATGGATCTGGGCGAATCCCAGGTCACCGGCGAGCGCATCCACGTGCTCACGCTCGGGCTCCTGCACGACGGCGAGCCGCTCCTGCCGAGCGACCGCGCGCTGCCCCGCGACTGGATCTTCCCCCAGCCGCGGCTCGTCACGCTGCACGTCACGGTGGGCGAGGCCCTGGCCGATTCGGTGACCGGCACGGTCGAGATCAGCCGCAAGGAGCTCCTCGGCCTGATGCGGATGTTCCAGGGGCGCATCTCGGTGAAGCAGCTCGGCGGCCCGCTCATGATCGCCGACGTGGCGCGGCAGGCCGCGCAGGAAGGCGCCGCGGCCTTCCTGTTCATGATGACCCTGCTCAGCATCAACCTGGGCCTCCTAAACCTCGTGCCCCTGCCCGCGCTCGACGGTGGGCACGTCGCCACCGCGCTCGTCGAGGCGGTGCGGCGCAAGCCGCTCTCGATGCGCGCCCGCGAGGTCACGCAGGCGTTCGGGCTGGTGCTGCTGATGGCCCTCATGGCGTTCGTCATCATCAACGACTTCGTGCAGAAGCGGGGTCCGAGTCTCTTCCCATGAGCCGCCAGGGAGCGCTGGGTTTCCTGGTGGCGCTGGTCCTCGTGGGCTGCCGGAAGCCGCCGCCGGAGGATCCCGCCGAGGCGGCCTACCGCCACGCCGTCGAGCTCTTCGCCAAGGCCTCGGCCGAGACCCACGACCTCACCTACCGCGACCCGCGCTTCGACGCGGTGCTCGAGGCGCTGGCGCAGGTGCCGGCGGGAGACGAGTTGCGCCCCAAGGCCGATGCCCTGGCGCTGCAGATCCGCCAGGGCCGCGACGAGGGCGAGCAGCTCGACGCGGAAGGGAACAAGAACGTCGCCGCCGCGCTGGCGGAGCCCGACTTCGTGCCATTGCCCAAGGACGCGCCGATGCCGGTGCCGGGCTCGGCGACACGGTCAAACGACTCGCAGCCGGCGGAGTCCCCGGCGCCGGACTGGCCCTGGACGTCGGCCGGGGCCAAGAGCAACGGCCGGCCCGCGGGCTACAACCCGCTTCCCGACTACTACAAGCGCGCCGGCTACCTCGGCTACGGGCAGCATGCCGCGTCCGCCGACGGCACGCCGCCGCCTCCTCCTCCCGTGCAGCAGGAGGAACCCGCGCCGCCCGCGCCGAAGGCGCCGGTCGTGGTACCTGCCCAGGCCCCGCCTCCCGAGACGCAGGGGCCGCCGCCCGTGTATGGCCTCCCCGGGCCGGCCTCTCATGCGCTGCTGGGGCACTGAAGTGATCCTCGCGCTGGACAGCTCGACGCGGACGCTCTCGCTGGCGCTCGCGCGCTGGCAGGGCCAGGCGCTCGAGGTCCTCGCGGCGCGAGAGCTGGACGACGGCGGGCAGCACGGCCACAGCCTGCCCATCGCCATCGACGCTCTCTTGCGTGAGGGTGGCGCCTCTCTCGACGCGCTGACCGGCTGCGCCGTCGGCCTCGGCCCCGGGAGCTTCACCGGGCTGCGCGTGGGGCTCGCGACGCTCAAGGGGATCTGTTACGCGCGCCACTTGCCGCTGGCCGGGGCGTCGTCGTTGCGGGCGCTGGCCGCGGCGGCGCCAGGCGTGGACGGCGAGCTGGTGTGCGCGCTCCTCGACGCGCGGCGGGGCGAGCTTTACGCGGGCCTCTTCCGGGGGCCGCGGGCCGAGCC
>DATJNL010000213.1:0-7484 GCA_035508175.1 Myxococcales bacterium | reverse complement strand
GCCGGGCCGCACGCACCGCCCACCTGGGGGTCGACCGCGCACGCACCGCAGGCGACGCCGGCGGCGGCGCGGTTGCAGTAGTCGCCGTTCTGGCACGAGTCCGGATCGCCGCAAGCGTCGCCGGTCGCAAGCACGCCCCACGCGAGCTGCGAGCAGCCGCTGGGCGTGGTGGGCGAGAGGTTGCATGGCTGCGTCTGCCGGAAGGCCGTCTCGCAATCGACGGCGGCGGGGTCGTAGGCGAGGAGTCCCGCGTCGAAAAGACCCTGCTGCGTCGCGAACCCGCCCGCGCAGTACGCCGCTTCCCACGCCGGCGCATCGCCGGCGGCCATCCGCCCGCAGCGCACCTCGAGCGCCCCGAGCGCCGCCGCCAGCTCGGTGCAGGCCTCCTGGGGAGCGAGAGCCGGAGACGGCAGCAGGCCCGCCCTGCCGGCGTCGCCGCCGGCGTCGCCGCCCCCGCCGCCACTGCAGGCGGCGATCGCAGTGCAAAGACAGAGCGTCAGCGTTCGCATCCCGCGGACATATCACAGGGCGCGCCGGCGCGGCTGCCGCCCGCCGCTCGCTCCTGCTAGAGTGTCCACCACGTGAAGCCCGGCGACGTCATCGGGGGCCGCTTCGCGCTCCTCTCCCCCGTCGGTTCGGGCGGAATGGGCACGGTCTTCCGTGCCACGGACCGCTCGACCGGAGAGCCCGTCGCGGTGAAGGTGCTGCGCGCCGTGGACGCCACCCAGACGCGCCGCTTCGAGCGGGAGGCGGAGCTCCTCCGCGACCTCGTGCACCCCGGCATCGTGCGCTACGTGGCCCACGGCCGCGACGGAGAGCTCGAGCCCTACCTCGTGATGGAGTGGCTCGAGGGCGAGGATCTGGGCCGCCGCTTCGAGCGGGCCGGCCTCGAGGCGCGCGAGGCCGTCGCCGTGGTCTCTCATGCCGCCGAGGCTCTCGCGTTCGCGCACGCGAAGGGCGTGATCCACCGCGACCTGAAGCCGCCCAACATTTTCCTCGCCGGCGGAGACCTCGGGCGCGTGAAGCTGCTCGACTTCGGCGTGGCGCGCGTCGCCGGAGGCGGCCGGCAGGCCACCGTGGCCGGAACCGTGGTCGGAACGCCCGGGTACATGGCCCCCGAACAGGCCCGCGGCGCGCCGGATGTCGATGCGCGGGCCGACGTTTTCGCCCTCGGCTGCGTCCTGTTCGAGGCGCTGACGGGCCGCCCCGCGTTCCAAGGTGCGCACGCGATGGCGATCCTCGCGAAGATCCTCCTCGAGGACGCGCCCCGCCTGGCCGATCTGCGTCCCGAACTGCCCGCGGACCTGGGCGCGCTGATCGCACGCCTGCTGGCCAAGGATCCCGCCGAGCGGCCCGCCGACGCGGCGGCTCTCCTCGCGGCGCTGCGCCAGCTCGGCGCGGTGGGACTGACCCAGCCGGCTCCGGCTGCGCGCGAGGCGCCCGCGATCACCACCGGAGAGCGCCGCCTCCTCTGCGTCATCGTCGCGCGCATCCCCGGCGCGCCGGCGGGCCAGGGCGAGACCATCCACACGCCGGGCTCGGCCGCCGAGGCGGCGGTGTCCGCAACGCTGCACAGCGGCCGAGACACGCTGCCCCTGGGCCTCATCCTCACGGTGGTGGCGGCGCACGGCGGCCGCGCCGAGCAGCTGGTGGACGGCTCGGTGATCGTGACCCTCGGCGGCACGACCGTCGCCACGGACCAGGCGCAGAGCGCGGCGCGTTGCGCGCTCGAGCTGCGCCGCCTCTTGCCCAGCGCACAGCTCGCGCTCGCCACCGGTCGCGGCGTGGTCTCCGAGCGCTGGCCGATGGGCGAGGTGATCGATCGCGCCATCGCCCTTCTCGAAACCGCGGGCGCCCCGCCTGGCATCGAGGTCGACGAGGTCACCTCGCGCCTGCTGGGCACCCGGTTCACCGTCCAGGTGGAAGGCGAGCACCGGCGGCTCCTGGGCGAGCTGTCCGAGGCAGACGCGGCCAGCACGCTGCTGGGCCGGCGCACCTCGCTGGTGGGCCGCGACCGCGAGCTCGCCTCCCTCGAAGCGCTCTACGACGAAGTGGCCTCCGAGCCGGTCGCACGCGCCGCGATCGTCACGGCGGCGCCGGGCATGGGCAAGACGCGGCTGGCCGCCGAGCTGCTCTCACGGCTGCGCGCTCGCGAGGCGCCGCCGCGCATCCACGTCGCCCAGGGCGACCCCCTCAGCGCCGGGACCGCGTTCGGGCTGCTCGCGCAGGCGCTGCTCGGCGAGGCCGTGGGGCGGCGCGGCGAGGACGTCGAGGCCCGCCAGCGGGCGCTCCGGACACGGCTCGCGGCCACCCTCGAGAGCGATGCGCTCGAGCGGGCGCTGCCGTTCCTCGCCGAGCTGGCCGGGGCCCCCTTCCCCGACGAGCACGGTGCGCAGCTCCGCGCCGCGCGCGCCGACGCCCAGGTGATGGGCGACCAGATCCGCCGTGCCCTCGACGACCTGCTGGCCGCCGAGTGCGCGAAGGGCCCGGTACTGCTCCTCCTGGAGGACCTGCACTGGGGCGATCTGCCCTCGGTGCGCCTGCTCGACGACGCCCTGCGGCGCAACCAGGACAGGCCTCTGTTCGTGCTCGCGCTGGCCCGTCCCGAGGTGGACCGGCAGTTCCCGGCGCTCTGGGAGGAGCGCGGCGCCGAGCGCGTTCGCCTCACGCCGCTCACGCGAAAGGCGGCCGAGAAGCTGGTGCGCGCGGCGCTCGGCGAAGCCGTCGACCCCGCCCTGACCGCCCAGCTCTTCGAGCTGTCCGAAGGCAACGCCCTCTACCTGGAGGAGCTGGTCCGCGCCGCCGCCGAGCGGCCGGCCGTCCCCGGGAAGAGCGGCGCGCCGGCCGCGGCGCCGGACTCGGTGATCTCCATGCTGGAGGCCCGGCTCGAGGGGCTGCCCGATGAGGCGCGGCGCCTCCTGCGCGCGGCGAGCGTGTTCGGCCGCGTCTTCTGGGCCGGCGGCGCGCGCGCCCTGCTCGGCGAGGGGCGCCGCTCCACCCAGACGGGTGACTGGCTGGCGCGCCTGGTGCAGCTCGAGCTGGTGACGCGGCACGACACGAGCCGCTTCTCCGGTGAAGAGGAGTATGCCTTCCGCCACGCCCTGGTCGCGGACGCCGCGCGCGCCATGCTCACCGACCACGACCGCAAGCTGGGCCACCGGCTGGCCGGCGAGTGGCTGGAGCGCGCCGGCGAGACCGAGCCGCTCGTGCTGGCGCAGCACTTCGAGCTCGGCGGCGAGCCGGCCCGCGCCGTCGAGTGGTACGCGCGCGCGGCCCGCCAGGCGCTCGAGGGCAACGACCTGGAGGCGGCGCTGGCGCGCGCGGAGCGCGGCGCGGCCTGCGGCGCGCAGGGCCCCACCCTCGGATCGCTGCGGCTCGTGCAGGCCGAGGCGCACCAGTGGCGCGGCGAGCACGCGCAGGCCCTGCTGCGCGCCTTCGAGGCCATGGAGCTCTTGCCGTCCGCGAGTCGGCCCTGGTTCCAGGCCGCGAGCGAGGCCGCGACGGCGGCCCACCGCGTGAACGACTTGCCCAAGCTCGAGGCCCTCACCGGCGAGTTGCAGCGCGCGGCGGACCGGCCGGGAGCGGCAGGTCCTTTCGTCGTGGCCGCGGCGCGCCTCGTGTGGGGGCTCTTCACGCGCGGCCTGAACGGCGTCGGGCACACCCTACTCCGCGCCATCGAGACGGCCGCCAGCGCCGGCGCCGGCGCGGAGCCCGCGGAGGCGGCGGCGATCCACCTCGCCCGCGCTACCGGCACCATGCTGGCCGGCGACACCGGGGGCTGGCTCGAGGAGGAGCAGAAGACGCTGGAGTGCTACCAGCAGGCCGGGGATCTGCGCCACGTGGCGGAGGAGCGCGGCCACGTGGGCTACGCCGCGATGTCGGTGGGCGCGTTCGAGCGGGCGGAGGCCATGTTGCGCGAGACCCTCTCCGACTGCGAGCGCATGGGGCTATCGACGACCCGTGCCACGGCGCTGCAGAACCTCTCGCTGGCCCTCGCGCTGCTCGGCCGCTTCGAGGAGGGGCGCAGGCTGGGCCACGAGGCGGTCCGGGAGTTCGCCCGGCTCGGCGACCGGCGCATGGAAGCCGCCTCGCACGACTACCTCGCAGCCGCGGCGCTGCTCGAAGGAGATCTGCAGGCGGCGGAGCGGGAGGTCCAGCAGGCCCTGCGGGGCTTCGAGAACATCCCGCCGCTCTTCGCCCGCTCGAACGCGAACCTGGCGCTGATCCGGCTCCGCCAGGGGCGCATTCCGGAGGCCCGCGGAGCCGCCAAGAAGGCCATGGCCATCCTGGACGAGATTGGCGAGGTGGAGGACGGGGAAATGCTCGTCCGCCTCGGCGAGGTCGAGACCGCGCGGGCCGCCGGCGAGGAGGCCCATGCGCGCGAGGCCCTGGCCCGGGCGCTCTCGCGGCTGCGGGAGCGGGCCGGCCTGATCGCGAACCCCGAGCTGCGCGAGAGCTTCCTGTCCCGCCTGCCCGAGCATGCCCGGCTCCTGGCGCTCGAGCGGGAGTGGGCGGCCTGAAACGGCGTTCCTCCGAGAGAAGGCCTTGCTTCGGACCGCCCCGGGCGTTATCCGCAGTGTCCTCTTCGAAGCATTCGCGCGAGGGCCCCTCTGCCGGACGACCCGACATCGCCTGCCTTGACCGCGGCACAGCTCGAGGCCCAGGACGCGGCCTGGAAGCCGGCGTTCAACCCGTGGGTCATCGCGCTGACCGTCACGCTGGCGACGTTCATGGAGGTGCTCGACACGAGCATCGCGAACGTGTCGTTGCCGCACATCGCCGGAAGCCTGTCGGCCACCCAGGAAGAGGCCACCTGGGTCCTCACCTCCTACCTGGTCTCGAACGCCATCGTCCTGCCCATCTCGGGCTGGATGGCCTCGAAGATCGGCCGCAAGCGCTTCTACATGACGTGCGTGGGGGCGTTCATCGTCTCCTCCTTCCTCTGCGGCATCGCGCCGTCCCTGGGCTGGCTGGTGTTCTTCCGCGTCCTGCAGGGCATCGGCGGCGGGGGGCTCGGGCCGAGCGAGCAGTCGATCCTCATCGACACCTTTCCACCCGCGAAGCGCGGCATGGCCTTCGCCGTCTACGGCATGGCGGTGGTGCTGGCGCCCGCCATCGGCCCCACGCTCGGCGGCTACATCACGGATCACATGTCCTGGCGCTGGGTCTTCTTCATCAACGTGCCGGTCGGGATCGTGTCGCTCATCCTCAGCTCCCGGATCGTGCAGGACCCGCCCTACCTCAAGCGGCTGCGAGAGAAGTCCGGCGGCGTGGACTACATCGGCCTGTCGCTGATCGCGCTGGGCCTGGGTGCGCTCGAGGTCGTGCTCGACAAGGGCAACGAGGACGACTGGTTCGGCTCCCGCTTCATCGTCACGTTCTCGATCGTCGCGGTGGTGGCGCTGGCGGCCTTCATCATCTGGGAGCTGGGCCAGGAGAACCCGGTCGTCGACATCCGCCTGCTGGGAAAGCGCAACTTCGCCGTGGCCAACGTGATGATGCTGGTGCTCGGCATCACGCTCCTCGGCAGCACGGTGCTGCTGCCCCTGTTCCTGCAAACGCTGATGGGCTACACCGCCGAGCTGGCGGGGATGGTCCTCTCGCCGGGCGGCATCGTGGTCATCCTCCTCCTGCCGCTCGTGGGCGCGCTCACGGGCCGGGTGGATCTGCGCTTCCTGATCGCGTTCGGCTTCGGCGTCCTCTCGATCTCGCTCTTCTACATGACGCGGCACCTGTATCTCGGGATCGACTTCCGCACGGCGATGGAGCTGCGGATGTTCCAGTCGGTGGGGATGGCGTTCCTGTTCGTGCCCATCAACACGATGGCGACGATGGGCCTGCCGCGCGAAAAAGGGAACGCAGCCTCGGGCATCATCAATCTGTTCCGCAACATGGGCGGCGACTTCGGCATCTCGCTGGTCAGCTTCCTCTTGCTGCGGCGAACGGCGCACCACCAGAGCATCCTGGCGCGCACGATGGTCTCCGGGAGCCCGGACTGGGAGGGCCGGCTGGCGGGAGCTGCGCAGGGACTCGTGCGCATGGGCTCGTCGGCGTTCGCCGCGCAGCGGCAGGCGATCGGGCTCATGTACGGGGCGTTGGTGCGGCAAGCGACGACGCTGGCGTACCTGGATATCCTCTGGATCATGGCGGTGTTCACGCTGGTGATGGTGCCGGCGGTGTTTTTGATGAAACGCGTGAAGACGTCGGGCGGGCCGGCGATGGCGCACTGAGGCGTCGAGGGTCGGGATCGAGGCAGTCCCCCTCGCTCCGCGAAGCGGGGAGAGGGCCGGGGTGAGGGTCCACCCCTCGTTCGCCCTCGCTCACCAGCTCCCTCGCGGCAAGCTCGCGCCACGCCGGTGAGGCTGGCGCGGGCACTCGCTTGCGGGCTCGGTCGCGTAGGGTGGGCGCAGCTCGGCTTGATGGGGGCTGAACGCGTGGTCGTCCATTTGCGGTTTCTCCTCGCCTTGCGGCGGTCGGAGTAGGGACGGTGGTCGCCCACCGCCCCCTCCACGGATCCGGACGTGCGGCGTTACCGCATCCGGCTCTTACCTCGGATAGTGACGGCGAAGCGTCGCTCAGGATGAGGGTGGCAGATGTGGGCCGGGACAAGCCACGGGGAGACCAGCTTCCAGGCGCGTGGCCCGTGCAGGCGGTGCGTCTGACTGCGCCTGCGCAGGCTCCTCACCCAGAGCCAGCCCACCTGGTTTCTGAATCCGCACAAGCTCCCGCTGTTGCCGGGTACACCGTAGTAGCGGTAGTGCCCGGTCAGCACGGCCTGCACGTACTGGCCTTGTTCCGCGACGCTCTGATGGCGGCGCTTTCGGAGCTCCTCCTTCACCTCATGGAGCTTCGCCACCAGCCTCTTGCGCATCGTCTTCCGCAGCACCGTAAACCAACCACTCCTGCGCCGCCCGCAGATGTGCGTGAAGCCCAGGAAGTCGAAGGTCTCCGGCTTCCGCCTTCCTCGCCTGCGGCAGTCCGCTCGTGCGAAGAGGCCAAACTCGATGAGCCGAGTTTTCTCCGGATGCAGCTTCAGGCCGAACTTTTCCAGTCGCTCCTTTAGCTCCGCCAGAAACTGCACTGCCTTCTCTCGATACGCGAAGCCCAGGATGAAGTCGTCCGCGTAGCGCACGATGATGGTGCTCTCGCGCCATCGCTTCTTCCTCCACGCCTGGACCCAGAGGTCGAGCACGTAGTGGAGGTAGATGTTGGCCAACAGCGGGCTGATGCTGCCGCCCTGCACTGTTCCCACCTCACTGCGTACCCGCTTTCCGTCCTCCAGCACGCCGGCCTTGAGCCACTTCTGAATCAGCCGGACGACGCGCCGGTCGCCCACGCGATGCTCGACGAACTTCAACAGCCAGCCGTGGTCCAGGGTGTCGAAGAAACCCTGGATGTCGGCATCGAGCACCCACCTCACCTTCTCCCGGCGGATTCCAACGCTCAGCGCGTCGAGCGCCTGGTGCTGGCTGCGCCCGGGCCGG
>DATJNL010000212.1:0-4063 GCA_035508175.1 Myxococcales bacterium | reverse complement strand
CGCCCTCTCCGACCTCGAGGTCGATCACCAGGACGAGCAGGGGAAGCTCTGGCACATCGCCTACGCCGTCGAGGGCAGCGACCGCACGCTCACCGTCGCCACGACCCGCCCCGAGACGCTGCTCGGCGACACCGGCGTCGCGGTGCACCCGGACGACCCGCGCTACCGCGACCTCGTGGGCAAGCGCGCCATCGTGCCGCTCGTCGATCGGCCCGTGCCCATCGTCGCCGATCCGGTGCTCGTCTCCATGGAGTTCGGCACCGGCGCGGTGAAGGTCACCCCCGCTCACGACTTCGCCGACTTCGAGACCGGCGTGCGCCACGGCCTCGCGCGCATCTCCATCTTCGACGAGCAGGCCCGCGTCACCGCGGCCGGCGGCGCGTACGCCGGGCTCGACCGCTTCGAGGCGCGCAAGCGCGTGCTCGCCGACCTCGAGGCGCGCGGCGCGCTCTTGAAGACCGAGCCGCACCAGCTCGCCATCGGCCACTGCCAGCGCTGCGGCACCATCGTCGAGCCGTTCCTCTCGAAGCAGTGGTTCGTGAAGATGGCCCCGCTCGCGGCGCCCGCCCTGCAGGTGGTCGAGCGCGGCGAGATCCGCTTCTTCCCCGAGACCTGGACCGCCACCTACTTCCACTGGATGCGCAACGTGCACGACTGGTGCATCAGCCGCCAGCTCTGGTGGGGCCACCGCATCCCGGTGTGGTACTGCGCCTGCGGCCAGGTGATCGCCGCCGAGAAGGATCCCACGGCGTGCCCCGCCTGCGGCGGCGGCAGCCTCACGCAGGATCCCGACGTGCTCGACACCTGGTTCTCGTCGGGCCTCTGGCCGTTCTCGACGCTGGGCTGGCCGGAGGCGACCCCGGCGCTCGCGAAGTTCTACCCGAACACGCTCATGCAGACGGGCAGCGACATCCTCTTCTTCTGGGTGTCCCGCATGATCGTCCTCGGGCTCAAGTTCACCGGCCAGATCCCGTTCCGCGACGTGTACCTGCACGCGATGGTGCGCGACGAGCACGGCGAGAAGATGTCGAAGACCAAGGGCAACGTGATCGACCCCCTGGACGTGAGCAAGGAGAGCGGCGCCGACGCGCTGCGCTTCGCCCTCGCCGCCCAGGCCGGGCAGGGGCGCGACGTGAAGCTCTCGCTCGCGCAGGTCACCGGCTACCGCGCCTTCGCGAACAAGATCTGGAACGCCACGCGCTTCGCGCTCATGAACCTCGAGGGCTTCCCCGAGGGCGGGCGCGAGGGGCTGCCGCCCGCGGGCGGGCTCGCCGACCGCTGGATCCGCTCCCGGCTCGGGCGGGTGGCCGAGGAGACGAACGCGGCCTTCGAGGCCTACCGCTTCTCCGACGCGGCGTCGCTCGTCTACCAGTTCTTCTGGCGCGAGCTGTGCGACTGGTACATCGAGCTCGCCAAGGTGACGCTGCTGGGCGAGGACGTCGAGGCGCGGCGCGCGACGCAGCGCACGCTGGTGGACGTGCTCGACGGCGCCCTGCGCCTCTTGCACCCCTTCATGCCGTTCGTCACCGAGGAGCTGTGGCAGAAGCTGCCGCGGCGGCGGGACGACCCCGCGTCCATCGTGATCGCGGCCTACCCGCGCGGCACGCCGCGCGACGGCCGCAGCGAGCGCGAGATGGACCTCGTGATGCGCGCGGTCGAGCGCCTCCGCACGATTCGCGGCGAGAGCAACATCCCGCCCGGCAAGCGCATCCCGGCCGCCATCCACGCGCGGCACGGGGACGTGCGGGCCATCCTGGAGGAGGCGGGCAAGTTCATCCGGCCGCTGGCGCAGCTCGCGGATCTCCAGATCCTGCCGCCGCGCCCGCCGGGCTCGAAGCTGCGCCGCGTGGCCGTGGCCGTGGAGCCGGAGATGGAGCTGGCGGTGCCGCTCGAGGGGCTCATCGACTTCGCCGAGGAGGAGCGGCGGCTCCGCAAGGACCTCGCCAAGGCCGAGGGGGACCGCGAGTCGCTCGCGCGCAAGCTGGAGAACCCGAGCTTCGTCGCCCGCGCCCCGGCGGAGGTCGTGGCGAAGGACCGCGCGCGCGTGTCCGAGCTTCGGGGTAAGATTGAGAGGCTGCGCGAGCAGGTCGCCGTGATCACGGGGGAGGACGAGGAGACGCCGATGAGTCAAGAGTCCAGGGGAGGGCCTCCGCCGGGCGGCGGCCCCGAGACGTCTTCGCAGGGCTCCCCCCAGAGCCTCGAGGAGAAGACGCAGCCGGGCACACCGATCCTGCCTCCCGGCGAGCCGCCCTTCAGCCCGACCGTGGCGGCGCCGGTGACGGCGCCCATTCCGCTGCCCACCTCGCACCTGCCGCCGGGGCCCATCCCGCTCCCCGCGGCGCTGCCCCCGCTTCCGGCGGCGCGCAAGCCCACGGCGAAGCCGAAGCCCAAGGCGAAGGCGAAGCCCAAGCCAAAGCGCAAGGTCAAGAAGGCCGCCCGCAAGCCGGCTGCCCGCCGCAAGGCGAAGCGCCCCGCCCGCAAGGTCGCCCGCAAGGTCGCCCGCAAGGCACTACACAAGAAGGCCCGCAAGCCCGCGCGCAAGACCGCCCGCAAGAAGGCGCGCAAGGTCACCGCCCGCCGCGGCAAGAAGCGCGGGCGGCGCTAGCCGGGAGGACCCTCCCGCTCCCGGGGAAGGGGGCCCATGGACGAAGCCACCGAGTCCCTGATCACGCTCGCGTTGCGCGAGGATCTCGGCCCTTCCGGGGACGTCACCTCCGCGGCGGTGCTGGGCCCCGCGGCCGGTTGCGCCGGCCGCCTCGCCGCGCGCGAGCCCATCGTGCTCGCGGGGCTGGAGGTCGCCCGGGCCGTCTTCGCCCGCGTCGACCCGGGGGTGCGCTTCCAGAGCCACCTGCAGGACGGCACCGCGGTGGAGGCCGGCCGGGCCGTGGCCGAGATCTCGGGCTCCGCGCGCTCGGTGCTCGCGGCCGAGCGCACCGCGCTGAACTTCCTGCAGCGCCTCTGCGGCGTGGCCACGCTCACCTCGCGCTACGTGGCGAAGCTCGCCGGCACGCGCTGCCGGCTGCTCGACACGCGCAAGACCACCCCCGGCTGGCGCGCGCTCGAGAAGGCCGCGGTGCGCGCGGGCGGCGGCCACAACCACCGCATGGGGCTCTTCGACGGCGTGCTCATCAAGGACAACCACGTGGCCGCCGCGGGCGGCGTGCGCCCGGCGGTGGAGGCCGCGCGGCGGGGCGCGGGCGCGCTGCTGAAGATCGAGCTGGAGGTGGACACGCTGGAGCAGCTGCGCGAGGCGCTCGGGCTGGGCGTGGAGGTGGTGCTGCTCGACAACATGAAGCCGGACACGCTGGCCGCCGCGGTGAAGCTGCGGGAGGAGCTGGCGCCAAAGACGCTGCTGGAGGCCTCGGGAGGCGTGACGCTGGAGAACCTGGCGGCGATCGCAGCCACGGGGGTGGACTTCGTGTCGTCGGGCGCGCTGACGCACAGCGCGCGTGCCGTCGACATCGGCCTCGACCTCGACTGAAAAAGCGACCCCGACCCCGACCCCGACCCTGTCATGAATTCACCGCTGGAGATCGCGCCCGAGGCGATGTCGCGGCTCGTGACCCTGCGCTGGCTGGTGCGCCTGCGCTGGGTCACAATCGGCGGCCTGCTCCTGGTCATCGCCTTCGCGCGGCTGGCGGTTCCGGAGAGCGCCGCGCTCGGCGCGACCCTCGCGCTGGTCGCCGCCGCGGGCGCGAGCAACGTCGCGATGGACCGCTGGGCCCGTCGCTCGAGCGGCGCGTCGAACCGGCTCCTCGCCGCGATCCTCGCGTTCGACGTCCTGCTCTTGACGGCGCTCCTGGCCATCGCCGGGGGCCCCGGGAATCCCTTCAGCGTCATCTACCTCGTGCAGGTCACCCTCGCGGCAGTGGTTCTGGGTGCGCGCTGGGCCTGGGCACTCGTCGGAGCGACCGTGGTTTGCTTCGGCGCTCTGTTCCTGATCGCGCCATCCCACGCGCTGCACGTCCACGGCTCGACCTTCCCGCTCCATCTGCAGGGCATGTGGGTCGCTTTCGGCGTGACCGCTTCGCTCATCGCCTACTTCGTCACCCAGATAGCGGCG
>DATJNL010000211.1:0-9107 GCA_035508175.1 Myxococcales bacterium | reverse complement strand
CTGCGGCCAGGCGCTCGTGGATGCACGCCTCCTGCTGGAGGACCGGCTCGAGCTTCGTGGCACGCTGCGCGAGTACCTGCTCGCCGCCCCCATCGACGCGAGCGGCTGGGAGCAGATCACGCGCGCGACGGTCTCGCTGCTCGGGCGTGTCTGGGACCGCCACGCCCTGGCGCTCGAGTGGGAGCTCGTCGAACGCGACGCGCATTACCCCGGCGAGCCCGACGACTTCCAGCGCAGCGCGATCTTCCGAGCGACCTACACCTTCGTCTGGGACGAGCGGTTGGGCGCCATCTCGCTCGGGCATTGAAACGCTTCCGTGAGGAGCGTCCCTCGGTCATCGCCCCGCGCCGCCTCTCTGCTGGCCCCAGCCTTGCATTTACGGGCGTGACGTCCAGAGAGGAGCTTCAGATGATCACGCTTCCCAAGACCCGATCGACCCACCGCTGGCACCGCCTCGTGCTCGCGGCGTTCCTGACGGCGCTCCCTGCGCTCGGCCAGGAGGCGCAGCCAAGCCCGCCGCCCCAGGAGGTCACGCCGCAGGGGACCGCCCCGACCGCGGCGCCGCCCCCGCCGCCGGAGAACCCGCCCCCTCCCCCCGCCGCCGAGGGACAGCCGGCGCCGCCCACCACCCAGGCGGATGGCCAGTGGATCTACACGGGCCAGTACGGCTGGGTGTGGTTGCCCTACGGCGACGAGTACGTCTACACGCCGGAGGACGAGGTCGGCGAGCCGTTCATCTTCTTGTACGAGCCGGCCTACGGGTGGCGCTGGGTCGCGGCGCCGTGGGTGTGGGGCCACGGGCCACTCCCCTATTTCGGCAAGCGCGGCCCCTGGCGGTTCCACTGGTATCGCGGCCCCGCCTACCGCGCGCACGTGCCGGGCCGGCCCCTGTTCCACAGCGGCTATGCTCCACGAAGCGGGGGCGTCCACGGCGGACGACGCCGCTGACCTTCGGGGGCGGCCTCTTGCTCCCGCGCGGAGCAATGACGAGCTTTTTCCGGGTCGCCGTCTCACGGGGGGAACCATGCTCTACTGGGCCGCCGTCTTCTTCATCCTCGCGATCGTCGCGGGCATCCTCGGCTTCTTCGGACTCGCCGCGGCCGCCGCCGGCATCGCGAAGATCCTCTTCGTCTTCTTCCTGGTGCTCGCGATCGTCTCGCTCGTCTCGGGCCGGCGCGTGCGCGCCTGAGGCTCGCCACACCCGCACCCTCCGCCTCAGGCCTCGAGCAGGCTGTACAGCTCTTCTTCCTGAGCAAAATGGAGGGTCAGGACGGCGTTCAGCCCGTAGAGGGCGCGGCGCAGATCGCGCAGGTCGTCGGGCCCGGGCCCCCCCGGGGGCAGCGCCGCCACGAGCCGCGAGAAGAGGCGCACCAGCCGCTGGATCTCGTGGTGCGTCTGCACGAGCGGGCCGGTCGGATCCTCGGGCTGGAGCATCCGCGCCAGCACGGGGTAGGCCGAGCGCTGCTCCTCCCGCTCGTGGGGCAGGAGCTCCTCCTCGAGCATGCACCCGGTGGCCTCGAGGCGTTGCTTGGCCTCTCCGGGAGCCAGCAAGTCGAGCCGCGCGGCCAGCGCAGCCAGCTCGCGGATCCGGGGCTTGAGGGCCTGGTGGGCAGCCGACAGCCGCTGCGCGAGCCCGGAGACGGCCGCAGAAGGCCGCGGCGCGAGCCCGCCTCCGCCGAGCGCCCGCAGGGCGTTCAGTATCACCAGCACGTCGATGCCCTCCTGGAGGATGGCCCCAGCGATGGGTGAGAGGAGGCCCGCCGCGGCCACGCCCATGGCCGCGAGCGAGAGCCCCATCCCGGCGACCACGCTCTGGAGCGCGATGCGCCGCGTGCGCTTCGCGATCCGCATCGCCACCACGAGCCCCTCCAGGCGATCGGCCGTCAGGACGATGTCGGCCGCCTCGGAGGCGGCCGTGGCGCCGCGCGCCCCCATGGCCACTCCCACGTCGGCGAGCGCCAGCGCCGGCGCGTCGTTGACGCCGTCGCCGACCATGGCCGTCACGCCTTCGGCGCGCAGCTGCCGCACCACCTCCACCTTCTCCTCCGGCGTGCGTTCGGCGAAGACGCGATCGAGTCCGAGCGCGTCGCCCACGAGCTCCGCCACGTCCGGGTGATCGCCCGTCACGAGGTGAATGCGCGCGACGCCCGCCGCCCGCAGCTCCCGCACCGCGCGAGGCGCCTCGCCCCGCAGCGGGTCCTCGAGGATGAGCGCCCCCGCCAGCCGCCCGTCGACCGCCACGAAGACGCTCGAGGAGCCCTCGGCCTGCGTCCGGATCGCCAGGGAGCGGACCTCCGGCGGCGGCGATCCGTCCGGCTGGGCCCAGGCCAGCTGCCCCACGGCGACCCGCCGCTCGCCGACGCGGCCCGAGACGCCCCGGCCCATCTCCTCGTGAACGTCCTCCGGGAACGCGGGTTCCAGCCCACGGCCGCGGGCCTCCGCCACGATGGCCGGCGCGAAGGGATGCATCGAGAGCTGCTCCACCGACGCGGCGAGCCGCACCACCTCGGCGGCCGGCGCGCCGAAGCTCTCGACGTCCGTGACCTGCGGCCGGCCGAGGGTCAGGGTCCCGGTCTTGTCGAGCAGCAACACCTTCACGCGGGCCAGCGTCTCCAAAGCCCCGCCGCCCTTCACGATGATGCCGTTTCGAGCGGCCTTGGAGACGCCCGAGAGGATCGCCGCCGGCGCCGCGAGGATGAGGGGGCAGGGAGTCGCGACGACCAGCACCGCCAGGGCGCGCACCGGATCGTGCAAGAGGATCCACGCCGTCCCGGCCACGCCGACCGTGGCCAGGAGGAACACGAGCGCGTAGCGGTCGGCCAGGCGCACGAAGGGGGCCTTGGACTGCTCCGCCGCCGACACGAGGCGAACGATCCCGGCATAGGTGCTGCGGGCAGCCTCCTGGGTGACCCGCATCTCGAAGGGGCCGCCCGCGTTGGTGCCGCCGCTCCGCAGCGACGCGCCGGCCCGGAGCTGGATCGGCCGCGCCTCGCCGGTCAGCGCCGATTCGTCGAGCACCGCTGCCGCGGATTCGAGCCAGCCATCGGTCGGCAGGACCTCGCCCGGGGCCACCACCAGCCGATCGCCCACCCCCACCTCGGCGATCGGCACCGCCACGACGGCCTCTCCCACGCGCCGGTGCGCGACCCGAGGCTCGCGGGCGAGCAGCGCGGAGAGCTCGCGCCTCGCCCGGCCGGCGGCGAAACGTTCGAGCGCCGCGCCGCCGGTGAGCATCACCGCGATGATGGCCCCGGCCAGGAGCTGCCCGAGCGCGAGCGCGCCGGCCATCGCGAGCAGTGCGATCAGATCGGCGCCGAACTGTCCGTGCCAGAGGCCTCGGGCGGCGGAGAGGGCGCTGGCCGCGAGCACGAGCGCGGTGGCGCTCCCCCACGCCCAGCCGGCGACAGCCGGGCAGCCGAACAGCGCCAGGAGGCCGCCCGCGACGAGCCCGGCGAGCGCGGCCACGAGCGGCACGAGCTGCCACGGGGCCGCGCGCCCGCCGCTCATGCGGCGGCCGAGGCTGGCGCCCCACGAGACGCGAGGACCCCGTGCGGCGCCCCCGCGTTCACGGACCGGGGGCCGTGCGCCCTTCGCTCGAGCGAGACACGAAGGAGAGGAGAGCCTGCCATGCGGCAGCGTTCCTACCGCATGTCGAGCCTTCTCTGCTACTCGTGGCCTCGTGCCACAAGCGCAGAGCATCCGGCGGTGGGCGGCGCGCTGGCTACCCTGGCTCGTGGGCGTCGGCCTGCTGGCCGGCGTCGTCTACACCGCCCTCCACTTCTCCGAGGCCGAGGGCTTCGTGCGCATCGCCCGCGAGGCCCGGCCGTGGTGGCTCGCGGCGGCGCTCTACCTGCAAGCGCTCACCTACTCGGCCCAGGGAGAGGTCTTCTGCCTGGTCGGACGGGCGGGCGGCACGCCGCTGCGCCGCTGGACTGCGTATCGCCTCAGCCTCGCGAAGATCTTCGTCGACCAGGCCATTCCCTCGGCCGGTCTCTCCGGCACGGCGCTCATCGCGGCCTCGCTGGAACGCGGCGGCATGCCACGGCCGGTGGTGGCGGCGGCGATGGCGGTGGACCACGCCACGTATTACGCCGCGTACGTGCTCTGCCTGGGCGCGGCGCTCGGCTGGCTGGCGCTCGCCGGCGACGCGACGACGCTCATCGTCGGGGTCTCGGCCGCCTTCTGCGTCTTCGGCGCGGTCTTCGGCGCGTCGTTTCTCCTGGTGGCCGGCCGGCGGCCCCGGGCGCGCTGGCTCGCGCGCCTGAAGCCGCTGCAGGCGGGGCTCGACTACCTCGCTGCCGCCGATCGAATGCTCGCCTGGCGCGCGCCGCTGCTCGGGGCGTGCCTCCTCTGCCAGCTCGCCATCGTGGCGCTCGACGCCGCCACCGTCGGAGTGTGCCTCGCCTCCCTCGGTGCGCGCGCCTCGCCCGGCGGCGTCTTCGCGAGCTTCATGGTCTCGAGCCTCCTGCGCACGCTCGGCGTCGTCCCCGGCGGCCTGGGCACCTACGAAGCCGCGTCGGTGCTCACGCTGAAAGCGGTGGGCGTGTCGATCCCCGCGGCGCTCGCGGCCACCCTCCTCTTCCGCGGCTTCAGCTTCTGGCTGCCGCTCGTCCCCGGGCTGTGGCTCTCACGGCACGCCGTGGCGTCCGCTTCTGGACCCTCCCATCACGGTGAGTGACAGCCCTCTTCACCGTTGACCGGGCCCCCCCGCCAGCGTAGAAGCCGTCAGGAATTTCCAGGATTATCTTGCGGGCTGCGGGGGAAGAGATGCCGCCGGACCGAGAACGCCTGCTGCGGGAGCTCCAGACCCAGAAGGCGGAGCTGGAGGCGCAGAACCGCGCCCTCCTCGACTCGCAGCGCCAGCTCCAGGAGTCGCGCGGCCGCTACGCCGACCTCTACGACTTCGCGCCGGTGCCGTTTTGCACGCTCGACCCGGGCGGCATCGTCCTGGAGATCAACCTGACCGGCGCGGCCCTCCTCGGCGCCGAGCGATCGGAGCTCGTGGGCCGGCCGCTCGCCTCGCTGGCGAGGCTCGACGAGCCCGAGGCCCTGCTCCGCCACCTGCGTTGCTGCCTGCGCTCCGCCTCGCCGGTCACGGGCGAGCTCGGGCTGGCGACCCCGCAGGGCCCGATGGAGTTCCAGCTCGTGAGCGTGGCGGTGCGCGGCCCGTCGGCGCCGCCCGCCGCCTGCCGGACGGTCCTCGTCGACGTCACGCAGTGGCGGGTGGCAGAGCGAGAGGCGCACCGGGCGCACGAGTCCGAGACCGCGCTGCGCGCGCAGCTCGAGGGGCTGGATCGCGCCTTCTCCGCCGTCACCGCGGCGGTGGCCGCGCTCGCCGGCCCGGACATCCGGCCGGTTCTCCAGATCATCGCCGACGGGGCCCGCGAGCTCGTCGGAGCCGAGGTCGCCGCGCTCGGGCTCGGGGGCGAGGGGAGCCGGCGGCTCGATCCCTGGGTGACGAGCGGCATGACGCCCGCTCAGGAGACGGCGCTCCGGACGTGCCCCGGCGCGCTCGATCTGCTGGCCGGCGTGGCGCAAGCCGGCAGGGCGGTGCGGCTGCGCGACCTCCGCGAGCAAGCCAACGCGGCGGGCCTGCCGCCGCTCGACCCGCCGCTCACGAGCTTTCTGGCCGTGCCCATCGTCTACCGGGGCGAGCTGCGCGGGAATCTCCACCTCGCCAACAAGCGGCGCGGCGGCGCGTCCGTCGAGTTCACCGCGGACGACCAGCGGCTCGTGGAGATGCTGGCGGGCCGCGCGGCCTTCGCGCTCGAGATCGCGCGGCTGCGACAGTTCGAGGCGCGCGAGCGCGCACGCCTCGAGATCCTCGCGAAGGTGGCCCCCCTGCTCTCCGAATCGATCGACTACGGAGAGACCTTGCAGGCCATCGCGCGCCTCGTGGTGCCCGCGGCTGCCGACCTCGCCGCGATCGATCTCATCGACGAGACCGGCACCGTCCAGCGGGTCGCCACCTACCACCCGGACCGGCGCAAGCAGCAGCTCTTCGAGCGGCTGGTGGACGCGAGCCTGCGCCAGCGCGCGGAGAGCGTCCGCAGCGCCATCCGGACGAAGCGCCCGCAGCGCCGCGACTTCCTGGAGGAGCCCATCGCCGAGTTCGCGGACGCGGAATCCCGCGGCTTGCTGGACGAGCTCGGGGCCACGTGCAGCATCGCGGCGCCGCTCGTCCTGCGAGATCGGGTGATCGGCGTGCTCGGCCTGGTGATGGCGGACTCCGGCCGGCGCTACCGGGACGAGGACCTCGCGCTGGCCCAGGAGATCGCCCGTCACGCGGCGCTGGCCATCGAGCACGCGCGGCTCTACCGCGCGGCCGAGGGCGCGGTGCGCGCCCGCGACGATCTCCTCGCCATCGTGTCGCACGACCTCCGGAACTTCCTCTCCACCGTCCGGCTGAGCGCCGAGATGCTGATCGACCGGAGCCCGCCCCAGGAGCGGCGCCGCGGCCGCCGCCTCGTCGACGCCATCCTGGGCGCGGCGACCCGGATGGATAGGCTCATCGGCGCCCTGCGCGACGCGACGATCATCGAGACGGGGCGCCTCACCGTGGAGCCCAAGGCGGAAGACGCGGCCGCGCTCATCGACGAGGCCTTCAAGACGCTGGCGCCGCAGGTCGAGGCGGCGGCGCTGCGGCTGCGGGTGGGCCTCGACGACCGGCGCTGCAGCGTGCGCTGCGATCGCGAGCGCGTCCTCCAGGTCCTCGCCAACCTGGTGGGCAACGCGGTGAAGTTCAGCGAGCCGGGCGGCGAGATCCGCATCGACGTGCACCCCGCCGGCGACGCCGTGGAGGTGACCGTCTCCGACACCGGCTGCGGCATCCCCGAGCGGCAGCTGCCGCACCTCTTCGAGCGCGGCCAGAAGCTCCGGCCCCGCGGCCGCAAGGGCACCGGGCTCGGCCTCTTCATCGCGAAGGGCATCGTGGAGGCCCACGGCGGCCGGATCTGGGCCACGAGCGCGCCGGGCGTCGGCAGCGCCTTTCACTTCACGCTTCCCGTTGACACCGGCGCGCACCCGGGAGAACCTGCCGGCTCTTCCAGGGAGGCTCCATGAACTTGCGCGGTCGGATGGACGAGGCGATTGCCCGCTGGGCGCTCTTGCAGCACCCCTTCTACCGGGCCTGGACGGACGGGACGCTGCCCCGGACGGCGCTCGTGCAGTACGCCGGGCAGTACCGCCACCACGTGGAAGCCTTCCCCACCTACGTGAGCGCGGTCCACGCCCGCTGCGGGAACGACCTCGCCGCGCGGCAATCGCTGCTCGAGAACCTCATCGAGGAGGAGCGCGGCGAGCGGAACCACGCCGCGCTCTGGATCGACTTCGCCGAGGGGATCGGCGCGGCCGAGGTGCGCGAGGCGCCGGCCGAGCCGGCGGTGCGCGCGCTCGTCGAGACCTTCCGCGGCCTCACCTCCCGGCAGGCCGGCGAGGGCGCCGCGGCTCTCTACGCGTACGAATCGCAGGTGCCCGCGGTGGCGGCGGCCAAGATCGACGGCCTGCGCGCCCGCTACGGGATCGGCGACGCGCGCACGCTCGCCTTCTTCGAGGTCCACCGCGAGCTCGATGTCCACCACAGCGCGGCCACCGCGGCGATCGCCGAGCGGCTCTCGACCGATCCGGACCGCGCGGTCGAGGCGGCGGAAGCGGCGGCGCGGGCGCTCTGGCGCTTCCTCGACGCGATGCCCCTCGCGTAGTTTCCTGCCGGCGGCCGTTTTGGGGTATGCGTAGGCCCCATGCTGGACAAGGAAGTCCTCGCCAAGCTCGACGGGGTTGAGGCCAACTTCGAGCGGCTCACGGAGGATCTCGGCAACGGCGAGGTCATCGCCGACCAGCGCCGCTTCCAGGCGGCCGCCAAGGAGCGCGCCTCCCTGGAGCCGCTCGTCGCCACCCTGCGGGCCTACCGCAAGACGCTCGAGGAGATCGCGGGCAACGAGGCGCTCCTGCAGGATCCCGACGCCGAGCTGCGCGAGATGGCGCGCGCCGAGCTCGCGCCGCTGCGGCAGCGGGCGCAGGCGGAGGAGGATCAGCTCAAGCTGCAGCTCATCCCGAAGGATCCCAACGACGACCGCAACGTCATCGTCGAGATCCGCGCCGGCACCGGCGGCGAGGAGGCGGCGCTGTTCGCGGCCGAGCTCTTCCGGATGTACGTGCGCTTTGCCGAGCGGCACGGCTGGAAGGTCGACGTGATCAGCAGCAGCGAGAGCGGGATGGGCGGCCTGCGCGAGGCCATCGCGAGCCTCGAGGGCCGGGGCGCCTGGTCGCAGCTCAAGTACGAGAGCGGCGTGCACCGCGTGCAGCGCGTGCCCGCGACCGAGACGCAGGGGCGCATCCACACGTCCACGGTGACGGTGGCGGTCCTGCCCGAGGCCGAGGACATCGACATCAAGATCGAGGACAAGGATCTGCGCATCGACGTGATGCGGGCCGGCGGCCCCGGCGGGCAGAGCGTGAACACGACCGATTCGGCGGTGCGCATCACGCACCTGCCCACCGGCATGGTCGTCCACTGCCAGGACGAGAAGAGCCAGATCAAGAACCGCAGCAAGGCGATGAAGCTCCTGCGCAGCCGCCTCTACGAGCAGGAGCAGGCGAAGCGCGACGCCGAGCGCGCCGCGTCGCGCAAGAGCATGGTGGGGAGCGGCGACCGCTCCGAGAAGATCCGCACCTACAACTTCCCGCAGGACCGGCTCACCGACCACCGCATCGGCCTCACCCGCCACAACCTGCCGGCGGTGATGGACGGCGACATCGCCGACGTGGTGGAGGCCTGCCGCACGTACTTCCAGGCGGAAGCGCTGAAGAACCAGGCGACCGCGTAGGTGGCCGAGACGTGGACGATCCAGCGCGTGCTGCGCTGGACCACCGAGCACTTCGAGGGGAAGGGCATCGACAGCCCGCGGCTCACGGCCGAGGTGCTGCTCGCGCACGCGCTCGGCACGGCGCGGCTCCAGCTCTACCTCCAGTTCGACCGGCCGCTCGAGGCGGAGGAGCTGGCGCGCTTCCGGGAGCTGGTGCGCCGGCGCGCCGAAGGCGAGCCCACCCAGCACCTGGTGGGCGGCCGCGAGTTCCACGGCCGCTGGTTCAAGGTCGATGCGCGCGCC
>DATJNL010000210.1:0-7716 GCA_035508175.1 Myxococcales bacterium | reverse complement strand
CGTAGCCTCTCGGTGGCGGTTGGGCGCGGCCCACCGCGACGACCCCTTCGTGGGTGAGGCGGTAGAGTTCGCAGCGCCCCTCCCAGTGACCCAGCAACCGCGGCAGATCTCCCCAGGCCACGGCGATCTCGAGCCCTGCCGCCTCCGCCCTTCCGCTCCACCAGTGGTTGGCCGCCGCCGCCTTGCCCAGCACGGCGCCTGCGGCCTGGACCGCCTCGACGAAACGGGTCGCCCGAACCTCCGCCAAGGGCTCGGGGAGGTCGAAAGCGACTGCCAGCACGACACTGCGCCCCTCCCGGCGCAGGCCTGCGGCGGTGGGGACCGCGTCGTCGTCCATGGCCATCCTGAGCGCCTCGACCAGCGCCTCGCTCGACCTCGCCCTCGCGGTCACGCGGCGCCGGCCGCCGGGTGCCGGCAAGACCCGCAGAGTCGCCGACAGAAGCAGCCCTGAGTGCGCGCGGCCGCCGAGAAACGCGGACTCGAGACCTGGCCCCGCCGCAGAGCGAGGCACGGCCGGCGTGCGAAAGATCGAGCCGTCGGGCAGCGCCACCTCGAGCGAGAAGACCGCGCTCTCCAGCCGCCCGCCCTCCGTCGCTCGCAGCGAGCGGTGGGGACCCTCCACCCACTCCGCGACCGTACCCGCCAGCACCGCGGGGGTCAGCGGTCCGAGCGTGAGCCGGGACGAGCGAAGCCGGGACTCCAGCCCTCCGATGCGACGACCCGCGCCCACGTCGACGAGCGCCGACTCGTCGTTCAGAGGTCCGATCTGATCGAGCGCGGAACGATCGATGCCGTCGAATCCCCGCCGCTTCTGGACCCGAGCTCCCTCTTCCAGCGTTGCGACCAGATCGGCGGCAGAAGCCGGCCGGACGGCTCGGGCCCGAGACCGGCGGGAGGCAGCGGGCACGGGAGAGGCCTTGCGCGCAGCGAGCCCCAGCTTGCCGGGATTCAGGACTCCGGTCGGATCGAAGGCGTCCTTGAGGGCCTGGAGCACGGACAGACCAGCCGTCCCGAGCTGCCGCCGGTAGGCATCGGCCTTGGCGAGCCCAACTCCGTGGTGATGGCTGACGCTCACGCCCTCCCCGAGGGCTGCGGCCAGGGCCGCCGCCCACGCATCCCGGTGGCGCGCCGCCCGCTCGTCCGCATTCCGCCCTCCACCGGCGAACGTCACGTAGATGGAGCAACCCTCCACGTAGGCGTGAGAGAAGTGCGCCATGCACAGCGCGTAGGGAGCGAGCGCCCGCCGGACGGCCTGGTAGAGGCCCGTCAGCCGCTCCCAGCGCGCCGAAAGCTCCAGCGTGTCGACCCAGAGCCCTGCGGCGAAGAGGGCGGATTGCCGGAACGAGACGTCGTAGCGATGCTCCCACCAGCGCTCCGCCGGCCCGGCTCCCAGCGGGCGCGCGCCGAGCCCTCCCAAGAGGCGCTCCGCCTCGCGCACCTGGACCTCGCACTCGCCGGCCGCCCCCTCGAAGACGAGCACGAGCCGGCAACTCCCGCGGACCATCAGATCGACCGCGCGGTTGAGGAACCAACTCACGCGCAGGGAGGCGCCCAGGGCCTCGAGGCCGAGCCGCTTGCTCAGAGTCCGCCACTTCTCCGGCCATCCGTCCGGCGGCGCCCGAGTGCGGGCCTCCGCCGACGCGCTGCCGCGGTCCCCCCCACTGGCGAGGAGCGTATCGAGCGGGTCGTAGAGGCGCACGACCGCCGGCGTCAGGCCGGCCCGGAGCAGGGCGCGCACGGCGGCGAGCCCCTTCTCGACCCCCTCCATCTCACACGCAGCGAAGCGGCGCCGGGCCGCCTGGGGGCGCAAGCGGAACGTTCCAGCGGTGAGCACCGCCAGCGTGCCCTCGCTCCCGCAGAGGAGGTCGACCCATGGGCTGCCACCCAGCGCCGCCCGCTCGTCGATCACTTCTCCGTCCGGCAGCACCGCCTCGATGCCGAGGCACAGGTCCTCGATCTTCCCGTAGCGCGTCGAGAGCTGGCCGGCGCCGCGCGCCGCCATCCAGCCCCCGACCGTCGAGCAGCTCATCGAGGACGGGAAGTGGCCGATGGTGAGCCGCTCGCGGCCGAGGCGCTCCTCGAGCGTCCATCCCAGGTGGCCCGCCTCGACCTCGACCTCGCGCCGCGTGCGGTCGATGCGTCGCACGCGCGAAAGCCGCTTCAGGTCGAGGGCAACCCCCCCGTTGGTGAACGCGGTACCCCCGCAGACGCCGGAGCCGGCGCCGTAGGGCACCACGGGTACCGACAGATCCCGGCACCGCCGCACCAGCGCCGCCACCTCGCTCGTGGTGCCGGGACTGGCGACGAGATCGGGTGGCGGAGGCCAGCGTCCCTCGCGCTCGAGAATGAGCCAGCGCGGCCACATGTCCCGCGCGCAGGCGAGGCGATCGAGATCCGCCGTCGAGACGCGACCGCCACACAGGGGCGACAGCTCCGCGGCCAGGATCTCCGTGCCGGACGCCGGCGCCGCCAGCGGCGGCCCGGCGATCGGGATCGCCACTGCGCTCACGGCGCGCCGCCCGTGCCCTCGACGCGCGCGAGGCGACCCGCCAGCCACTCCGTCAGCCGCCGCAGCGGCACGCCGCTCGGGCACAGGCGCTCGCCCGCGGCTAGCACCTCCGGCGCCGAGACCAGCTGCTGGACGGCGGCGCGGCTCCTGGGAAGATCGACGCTGCTGCGGGAGAACACCAGGGGCACGAGGCTCGGCTTCGCGCCGAGTCCCACCTCGGCAGCCGGGCCGTCGCAGAGCAAGCAGGCGATGCACCGGGACGCCTCGCGCAACCGCTCGCGATCCTCGGGCGTCGTCGGCACGAGCCCCTCGGGCAGGAAGTTCTCCCGGAAGCGTCTCGCGTCCGGGGCGCCGTGCCAAGCGAGCTGGAGGGGATGGACGAACACCGCCCTCATGCCGATGCGCAGGTAACCGAAGATCTCCTTGGTCTGCATCGTTGGCCCCGTCGGCCTACCCTGCGACGCCGGCAGCCGACCGTCCAGCCAAAACGCCGGTGAACACCGCGAGCCCGAGGCCCGCGCCGTCGACTGCCGGATCGCCGCCGCCAAGGACCGCTCCGCACCCGTGCAACCAGTCGACGGCGCGACCCTGGCCATCGATGGGATGCAGCCGATCGTCCACCGTGATGCCGGCGCGATACGCCGCGCAGGCCGCGCCCGGCCCCTCCCCCAAGAGGCCGTCGATGGGCTGCTCGAGGAGCCGGATCGCTCCGTCCGAAATGGGTAAGTCGAGCAGGGGCTCCGAGAAGGCGGCGTCCCGCCGAATGCCCCCGCCGATGAAGCGACCGGTCGCGAGCACGGCACCGTCGAAGGGCACCTCGTGGGTCCCGGTGGCCGCAGTGACCTCCGCCCGTCCCTCCGCCAGCCGCGTCACCACACCCCGCCGAACCTCGACGCCCGCCTGCTCGAGAGCCCGGTCGAGGGCTCCTTGCAGGCGCGCGCCCGGGATCGAGGGCGTGGCCGCAACCAGTTCCGCGCAGGGGGCCCCCACCGCCGACGAGAGCGCGTGCAGCGCCTCACCCGTCTTCTCGAACCCGATGACGGGAGGCAGCAGCAGCACGTCGGCCGAGCCCCGCGCGCGGGCAAGTGACGCCCCCAGGCTCCGAACCTCCGACGGTCGATCGAAGAGGCGCGCCAGGTCGAACGGGCCTAGCCCGAGGCGCTCTTCCCGATCCAGCCAGTCGACCCCGGACGGCTCGGCGGCCACGCCCGCGGCCTGCAGCGCCGCGGCGACGGCGGGCCCGTCGAGCAGGGCGGGCTGGCGGGGAAACCAGCAGACGCCGTAGCGGCGGCCCGGGACCAGCGCACCGGCCGCGTGCGAGGCGTGCGCCCACGCCCCGGCGCGGACGCCCCCGAGCGTCGTGGCCAGGAGCGCCGGCCCCTTGACCAGGAACGGCGCCAGCCGCCGGCCGACCAGGGCGAGCGCCGGCTCCAAGTCGCCCAGCCGGGCGCGGAGGGCCGCGTAAGGATGCCCCGGCGCGCGCGCCGCCAGCCCGTCGGCCGCCTCTCGCGCGGGCAGGGCGCGGCCCAGCGGATCCGCGGCCACCTCGATGAGGCCTCCACACAGGGCCGTCGCCCCGGGCGCGCGGGCGGCAAGGGTCACCTCGGCCCCGGCCTCGCGCGCCGCGAACGCCGCGGCGGCGCCGGCCATGCCGCCACCGATGACGAGCACGCGCTTCACGCCGGGGGTCCTCGCCCCGCGGACGGAAGCGGCTCCGCGGCCTCGCGATAGGCGCCGCGCGTGAGCTCGAGCTCGGCCATCCCGGCGCCGGCGAGCACCGGCCGCTGTCCGGACAGGCGCGCGGCGAGAAAGTCGTGCAGCTCCCGCCTGCACTCGGCCGGGGACAGCCCGCGTTCGCGCGCGAGGAGCTGTGCAGCGGCCCCCGCGCAGCTCGCCCCCTGACAGGGTCCCATGCCGACGCGGCAGCGGCGGCGAAGATCGGAGAGCGTCCGGACCATCTCGTGCCGCAGAGCGTACACGGCCTCGGCGTAGCTCACCTGCTCGCACTCGCACAGGGTGCCGCGAAGCCAGGGCTCATCGTGTGCAGACGCCAGGATCCGTTCCGCGAGCTTGCCGTGGCGGTACACGCAACGGTCCGCGCTCCACTCGGGGAAACCATGCTCCCTCGCCAGCTCCGCCACGTCGGGGGTGGCCTCGCCGCCGGGCAGCGGTTCCAGGTGAGTGCGGCACGGCGCCGAACGGCCCAGCGCGCGGCAGAGCGCGTCGGTGATCTCCTCCGAGATGATGCGGTAGCTCGCGAGCTTGCCCCCGATGATGCTGTACAGCCCCGGCGCACCGTCGCGCGAGTGATCGATGAGCTCGTGCTCGCGCGAGAGCGCGTCCTCGTTCGCGCCGTACTTGTAGATCGTCGGCCGAACGCCCGCCCAGGCACGGAGGATGCGAGCCTGGCGCACCGTGGGGAAGATGCTCTCGATCCCTTGCAACAGGTACTCCACCTCGTCGTGCGTGATGGGGATGCGATCCGGGTCGCCGTAGTAGTCGTCGTCGGTCGTCCCGATCACGGAGCTCTGCTCGTGCGGGTAGACGAAGATCTGGCGGCCGTCGACCGCATTGCAGATGACGCCGTAGTTCGACAGGCGCCGGTCCAGGGTCAGGTGCACCCCCTTCCCTGGCCGCAACTTCACGGTCACTCCTGCGAGGGCGGCCACGCGCGGCGACCACGGGCCCGAAGCGTTCAGCACGAGCCGGCCGCGCAGCAGCGAGCTCTTCCCGTCGCGCCGCACCTCGACGCCCGCGATGGCCCCACCCGGACCCCGGGCGAAGCCGACGACCTGGGTGTAGAGAAAGACGTCCGCGCCGTGCTCGCGCGCGGAGAGCGCGTTGGCAGCGCAGAGGCGCTGCGGGTCGATGCCCCACTCGTCGGTCGTGACCGCGCCGACGATGTCCGGGCGGATTCCCGGCTCGAGCGCCAGAGTCTCGTCGGCGGTGAGGCGGCTCGACGGCTTGCCCCGCTTGTACGGCTGGTAGTCGTCGTACATCGAGAAGAGCACTTCGGCGCCGTAGAGGTAGGCGCGCTCGAGCAGCGAGGGCTCGGCGCCCTTGCGGGGCACCGGGAAGATGAAGGGGATCCGGAACAGCAGGTGCGGCGCGATGCGCTGGATGTACCCCGAGTCGATGCAGGAGAGCTTGGTGACCTTCGGCTCGGTCTGCAGATAGCGGATCCCGCCGTGGATCATCCCGCTATTCGCGCCGCTCGCGCCCGAGGCGACGTCGCGCTTCTCGACCAGGGCGGTCTTCAGGCCCCGCATGGAGCAGTCGCGGGCCGTGCCGGTGCCGTTCACCCCACCGCCGATCACGACCACGTCGTAAATGGCGGAGCCGTCGCTCACGGTGCGCTACACGGTGCTCTTGACGTGCAACTCGTGCAGCTGGGCCGCCGTGACCTCGCCGGGCGCGCCGGTCATCAGATCGGTGCCCTTCTGCGTCTTCGGGAACGGAATCACGTCCCGCAGCGACTCCCCGCCGGCCAGGAGCATCGTGAGACGGTCCATGCCCAGGGCGATGCCGCCGTGGGGCGGTGCACCGAACTTGAGGGCGTCGAGCAGGAACCCGAACTTGCTGCGGGCTTCCTCGTCGGAGATTCCGAGCGCCTGGAATACCTTGGCCTGGACGGCGGAATCGTGGATGCGGATGCTGCCGCCGCCGATCTCGTTGCCGTTCAGCACCAGATCGTACGCGCGTGCCTTCACCCGGCCGGGGTCGGAGAGAAGGTACTCCACGTCGCCGGGCCGCGGCGAGGTGAAGGGGTGGTGGCTCGCCACGTGCGCGCCCACCTCCTCCGAGTACTCGAACAATGGAAAGTCGACCACCCAGAGAAGGTCGTCGCGCCCTTCGGGAATCAGCTTCAGCCGACGCGCCAGCGTTCCGCGCAGCTGACCGAGAACGCCGTTGACGACCTTGGCTTTCCCGAACTGGAAGAGCAGGACGTCGCCCTCGGAAGCGGCAAGGCGCTGGTGGATGGCGTTTCGTAGGGCCACCGAGGCGGTCTTGGCCAGCGGGGACTGCGTCCACTCGCCCCCGGGGCCCACCTTGGCCCTGGCCAGGCCGCGCGCGCCGAAGCTCCTCGCGACTTCCTCGAGGCCGTCGAGCTCCGTGCGGCTCATGCCTCCGCCGCCCGGCAGGCGCAACGCCTTCACGATGCCGCCCTGCTCCACGGCCTGGGCGAACAGCGGCAGGCCCCCGCCGTCGGCGCGAACGATGTCCGTGATCTCGCTCAGCTCGAGCGCATAGCGGGTATCGGGCTTGTCGACGCCGTAGCGGGCCATCGCCTCGTCGTAGCCCAGCCGTGGGAACGGCGTCTTGATCTCCTTGCCCTTGGCCACGCGAAACAGCTCGGCCATGAGCCCCTCGACCACGTCGAAGACGTCGGGCTCGGCGATGAAGCTCATCTCGACGTCGATCTGCGTGAACTCGGGCTGGCGATCGCCGCGCAGGTCCTCGTCGCGGAAGCACTTCACGATCTGGAAGTAACGGTCGAAGCCCGACACCATGTAGAGCTGCTTGAAGAGCTGGGGCGACTCGGCGAGGCCGTAGAAGCGGCCGGGGTTCAGCCGCGATGGCACGAGGAAATTCCGGGCGCCGCCGGGCGTCGACCGGATCATGAAGGGCGTCTCGAGCTCCAGGAAGCCGCGCCCGCTCAGGAACGAACGCACCGCCTGGTTCATCTTGTGCCGCGTCACCAGCACCCGCTGCAGCGGGGCGCGGCGCAGGTCGAGGTACCGGTGGGCGAGCCGCTTCTCCTCGGCGGTGTCGATCTCGTCCTCGATGGGGAACGGCGGCGTCTCGGCGCGGTTGAAGATCTCGAGGTCCGTCGCCTTCACCTCGATCTGGCCGGTCTTGAGCTTCGGGTTGACCTGGCTGCCGCGCCCGTGGACCTTGCCACGGATGCCGATCACGAACTCGTGCCGAAGCTCGCCCGCCAGGCGGTGCGCTTCGCCGGAGACCTCGGGCTCGAAGACCACCTGGGTGAGCCCCTCGCGGTCCCGCAGGTCGATGAACACGCAGCCGCCGTGGTCCCGGCGGTTGTGGACCCACCCGAAGAGGACGACCGTCTGGCCGATCTCCCGGTCGGTCAGCGCGCCGCACGAGTGGGTGCGCTTGATGTCGTGGATGAATCTCGACGGGGCGGGCATCGCGCTGCTCTAAAAAGCGCGGCGATGATAGCGCCGCACCGCGTCAAGTCAAGG
>DATJNL010000209.1:0-16408 GCA_035508175.1 Myxococcales bacterium | reverse complement strand
CCCGACCCAGAGCGGGTCGTCGAGCAGCGGCGGGGCACCGTGCGCCAGGAAGATCGACGGCATGGGGCCCAGGCGCCGGCTGGAGTGCGCGGCCCCGCCCGCGGCGGATGCGACTAGGGGCGCGGCGCCGATGAGCTTGAGTGCGGTGCGGCGGTCCATGGGCTGGAGCTTACGTTTGGGAAGCGTTGCTGGCAACCCGAACTCGACGTGGCCGAGGCGAGGCGGCGCACCGGTTGCGCCGTTTGACAATACTACATCGAGTTTGTAAAGATTGCTCAGCATGGCGAGCGACGGGTCGGCCGGGAACGTGCGCGAGCGGGCGAGCTTCGGCGACGCCCGCGAGGCGGCGGAGTTCGTGTCCATGCTGGAGAAGTTCGAACGCGGCGAGATCGGCTCGGACGCCTTTCGCACCTACCGGCTCAGCTACGGCATCTATGGCCAGCGCCAGGACGGCGTGCACATGGTGCGGGTCAAGATCCCGCAGGGCATCCTGTCGTCCACGCAGCTCCGGGTGCTGGCGGACGCCTCGGAGCGCTGGTCGCGCGGCTTCGGCCACCTGACCACGCGCCAGAACGTCCAGTTCCACTTCGTGAAGCCCGAGAGCGTCGGGCCGATGATGGACGCCATCGCTGCCTCCGGGCTCACCACGCGGGAGGCCTGCTCGCACACGGTGCGCAACGTGACGGCCTGCGCCTACGCGGGCGTATGCCCCACCGAGCCCTTCGACGCGACCCCGTACGGCGAGATGGTGACGCGCTTCTTCCTGCGGGCGCCGCTCGGATCGGGCCTGCCGCGCAAGTTCAAGATCAACCTGTCCGGCTGCGCGGACGACTGCGCGCAGGGGGCCATCAACGACATCGGCATCCTCGCGCGCATGCAGGATGGCCGCCGGGGCTTCCGGCTCACGGCGGCGGGCGGCCTCGCCACGCTGCCCCGCTCCGGCGGCGTGCTGCACGAGTTCCTGCCGGCCGAGGATCTCCTGTCCGCCTGCGAGGCCATCCTCCGCGTGTTCAACGCCGAGGGGAACCGCAAGAACCTCCAGAAGGCGCGCCTCAAATGGGTCATCCACCGGCTTGGCTGGGAGGGCTTCCGGGCGCTCTACCAGGCCCAGTTCGACGCGGTGAAGGCCGAGGGCGGCCGGCCCTTGCCGCCGCTGCCGGCCGAGGAGCAGGCGCCACCGCGACCGACCGCGAGCGCCCCGCTCGTGCAGCTCTCGCTGGGCCGCTTCGATCGCTGGCGCCGGACCAACGTGCGGGCGCAGCGGCAGCCCGGCTACGTCGCCGCGACCGCGTGGCTCAAGCTCGGGGACGTGAGCGCCGCCCAGCTGCGCGCGGCCGCCGACCTCTCCGAGCGCCACGGCGACGGCACCGCCCGGACCACCAAGGAGCAGAACCTCCTGTTCCGCTGGATCCGCGAGACGGAGGCGCCGGCCTTCTTCGAGGGTCTCTCGGCGGTGGGGCTCGGGGAGCCCGACGCGGGCACGGTGGCCGACGTGGTCTCCTGTCCGGGCGCGGAGAGCTGTCGCATCGCCGTGACCGCCTCCCGCGGCGTCGCGCAGTTGCTCGGCGAGCACCTGCGGGAGCGGGGCGCGGCCGACGGTGCCGCCGCCGCCGCGGACATCAAGGTCTCCGGTTGCCCGAACGGTTGTGGCCAGCACCACGTCGCCGCGATCGGCCTGCAGGGCGGTGTGCGCAGACTCGGCGAGCGACTCGTGCCGCAGTACCTCGTCACCATCGGCGGCGGCATCTCGGGCGAGGGCGCGAGCTTCGGACGGCTCGCGGGCAAGGTGCCGGCCCGGCGGATGGCCGAGGCGGTGGATCGGCTGCTGGCCCTCTACGAGCAGCGCCGGCAGGAAGGTGAGTCGCCCTCGCAGTTCTTCCGGCGGCTGCCGCTGGAGGAGGCGAAGGCGGCGCTGGCGGATCTGTGCGCCCTCGACGAGGCGAGCGCCCGGCCCGAAGACTTCGTCGACCTCGGCAGCAGCGTGGAGTTCAAGGTCGTGACCCTGGATGGCGAATGCGCCGCCTGAGCAAGAGGATCCCCGAATGACGACGACGCGAAAGCTGCCGAGCCTTCCCCAGCCGCACGGCGGCAAGCTGGTCGAACGGCTCGTGGGACCGGAGCGGGCGCGCATGCTGCGCACCATGCTCGAGGACAAGCCGGCCTTGACCCTCTCGCCGCGCGAGGCCTCCGACGTGGAGCTCATGGGCGTGGGCGCGCTCTCGCCGCTCACCGGCTTCATGGCCGAGAAGGACTACCGCGGCGTGCTCTACGGCAAGCGGCTCGCCGGCGGGCTGCCGTGGACCTTGCCCGTCACGCTCGCGCCGCCCGCCAGCGTCAGCGGCTTCTCCCCTGGCGACCTCGTGGCGCTGCGGGACGGCGCCGGCAAGCTCATGGCCGCGCTCCACCTCTCCGAGATCTACCGCGTCGATCCGGTGGAAGAGGCCAGGCTGGCCTTCGGCACGGACAGCCCGGAGCACCCGGGCGTGGCGCAGCTGCTCGCCGGCGGGCCGCTCCGCTTCGCCGGCGAGGTCGACGTCATCGAGCTACCGCCCCGCGACGAGCTGCGGCTCACCCCGCGCGAGACGCGCGAAGCCTTCCTGGCGCGCGGCTGGCGCACCGTGGTCGCCTTTCAGACGCGCAACCCGGTGCACCGCGCCCACGAATACCTCCAGAAGGTCGCGCTCGAGCTCGTCGACGGCCTCCTGTTGCACCCCCTGGTCGGCGCCACCAAGGGCGACGACGTGCCCGCGGACGTGCGGCTCGAGTGCTACAAGGTGCTGCTCGACAAGTACTACCCGAAGGAGCGCGTGCTGCTCGCGACCTTCCCCGCGGCGATGCGCTACGCCGGCCCGCGCGAGGCGGTCTGGCACGCGATCCTGCGCAAGAACTACGGCTGCACGCACTTCATCGTGGGGCGCGATCACGCCGGCGTCGGCAAGTTCTACGGGAGCTACGACGCGCAGGCCATCTTCGACGAGTTCGACCCCGCGGAGCTCGGCATCATCCCCTTGCGCTTCGAGAACTCGTTCTTCTGCCGCGACTGCGGGCAGATGGCGTCCAGCCGCACCTGCCCCCACGGCGACGCGAGCCACGTCGCGCTCTCCGGCACGCGCGTGCGCGAGCTCCTCGCGGCCGGGGAGCTGCCGCCCCCCGAGTTCAGCCGCCCCGAGGTCGCCCAGGTGCTGGTCGAGGCTTACCGGGCACGGGCGCAGAAGGCGGCGAGCTGAAGTCTTTCACCGCACGGAGATCGAGACACCATGACGAGCACCGAGGCCGTATCCCAGAAGGAGCTGGAGTCCATCCGCGGCAAGCTGGCGGCCGCCTCCGCCGAGGAGATCCTGCGCTGGACCGACGAGCGCTTCGGCGAGCGTGCCGCCATCGCCTCGAGCTTCGGCGTCGAGGACGTGGTTCTGATCGACCTCGCGCGCAAGCACGCGCCGCGGGTGAAGATCTTCACGCTCGACACGGGCCGGCTGCACCCCGAGACCTACGAGGTCATGGAGGCGATCCGGAATCGCTACGGCGTGACGATCGAGAGCTACTTTCCGGACCGGGTGAAGACCGAGGCGCTCGAGAACGCGCGGGGCTACTTCTCGTTCCGGCAGTCGCTCGAGGCGCGCAAGGAGTGCTGCGGCATCCGCAAGATCGAGCCGCTCGGGCGCGCGCTCGCCGGCCGGGCCGCCTGGGTCACCGGGCTGCGGCGCGAGCAGTCGCCCACCCGCACGGGCGTGGACGCGATCGAGCTCGACGGCGCGCACGGCGGCATCGCGAAGCTCAACCCGCTCGCCTCCTGGACCGAGAAGCAGGTCTGGGCCTACGTGAAGGAGCAGGGCGTCCCCTACAACGAGCTGCACGACCGCGGCTTCCCTTCGATCGGCTGCGCGCCGTGCACGCGCGCCATCAAGCCCTACGAGGACGTGCGGGCCGGCCGCTGGTGGTGGGAGAACCCCGAGAACAAGGAGTGCGGGCTGCACGGCCGCAAGTAGCCGTGACGCACGCGGCACCGACCCACCTCGACTACCCGATCGCCCTGCGCATCGCCGGCAGGCCGGTGCTGGTCGTCGGGGGCGGCCGGATCGCCGAAGGGCGGGTGCGCGCGCTGCTCGAGTGCGGGGCGCAGGTGCGCGTCGTGGCGCCGGAGGTCTCGACGGCGCTGCTGGCCTGGGCCTCCGAGCACAGCGTCGCGCTGCACCAGCGGCCCTTCGAGCCGGAGGATCTGGACGGCGTGGCCTTCGCCTTCACCGCGACCTCCTCGCCGGAGGTCAACCGGGCGGTCGTCACCGCGGCCCGGTCGCGGGGCATCCTCGCGAACGCCGCGGACGCGCCCGAGCTCTGCGACTTCACGGTGCCCGCGGTCGGCCGCCGCGGCGATCTGTGCATCGCGGTCACCTCCGCCGGAAAGAGCCCCACCGCGGCGAAGGCCGCTCGCGATCGCGCCCTCGCGGCGATCGGGCCGGAGTTCGGCCTGCTCACCGAGCTCCTGGGAAAGCTGCGGCCGCGGATCCCCCGACCGGCGCGCGCCAAGGCGCTGCAGGCGATCGTCGACGGCGGCGGCGCCCGGCTGCTGTCGGAGGGGGACCTGATAGCGCTGTTCGGCCTGGTGCGGCGCTCGCTGCGATCCGCGCGGGAGAACGCGTGACCGGCTGGGTGCACCTCGTCGGCGCCGGCCCCGGTGACCCGGAGCTGCTCACGCTCAAGGCGGCTCGCCTCCTCGCGGCCACCGACGTGGTGGTGCACGACCGGCTGGTGCACCCGCGGCTGCTCTCGCTGGCGCGCCGGGGCGCGAAGCTCGTCTTCGCCGGGAAGGAAGGCGGTCGCCGGCACGTCGCCCAGGACGAGATCCACCGGATCCTGATCGCCGAGGCGCGGGCGGGGCGCGACGTCGTTCGATTGAAGGGCGGCGACCCGTTCGTCTTCGGCCGCGGCGGCGAAGAAGCCCTCGCGCTCCGCGAGGCAGGCATTCCCTTCGACGTCGTGCCCGGCGTGACGAGCGGCATCGCCGCGCCGGCCTGCGCCGGGATCCCGGTCACGCACCGCGGCGTCGCCAGCTCGGTGACGTTTGCGACCGCGCGCCTCGGCGCCGGCGAGACCGACTGGAAGCGGCTGGCCGCGGCGGAGACGCTGGTGCTCTTCATGTGCGGGCAGAAGCTGGCGCGCTCCGCCGCCGCGCTCGTCGAGGCGGGGCTGAAGGCCGGGACGCCGTGTGCCGTGGTCGAGGCCGGCAGCTGGGAGCGGCAGCGCATCGTCACGGGCACGCTGGGCACGATCGCCGCCCGGGCTGCGCGGACGGGCTCGCCGGCGCTCCTCGTGGTCGGCGAGGTCGTGTCGCTGCGCGAGAGCCTCGGCGGCTGGATCGGCTGGCCCGAAACGCCGCGCCGCAAGGCCGGCTAGGATCGCACCAGCTCGTCGACGAGGGGCGTCGAGATGTAGCGCTCCCCGGCATCCGCCAGGATCGTCACCACCAGCTTGCCCGCCATCTCGGGACGGCCGGCCACCTGGAGCGCGCCCTCGAGCGCGGCCCCGGAGGAGATCCCCGCCGACAGACCTTCCTCGCGCGCGAGGCGGCGGGCGTTGCCGAAGGCCGCCTCCTCGGGGACCGCGATGACCTCGTCGATCACGGCGCGGTTCAGGATCTTCGGGACGAAGCCGGCGCCGATGCCCTGGATCACGTGGTTGCCCGCCTTGCGGCCGCTCAGCACGGCGGCGTTGGTGGGCTCCACGGCCACGATGCGCACCGACGGCTTCTTCTGCTTGAGCACCTCCCCGACCCCGGTGATGGTGCCCCCGGTGCCGACGCCGGCCACGAACACGTCCACCTGGCCCGCGCTGTCCTCCCAGATCTCGAGGGCGGTGGTCTGGCGGTGCACGGCGGGGTTGGCCGGGTTCTCGAACTGCCGGGGCTCGAGGGCCCCCGGGATCTCGCGCGCCAGCGCGTGGGCCTTCTCCACGGCCTCGTGCATCAGGGAGCCCGACGTGAGCACCACCTCCGCGCCCAGGTAGCGCAGGAGCTGGATGCGCTCGCGCGACATGCGCTCGGGCATGGTGAGGACGAGGCGGTAGCCGCGCGCCGCGGCGGCGAACGCGAGCGCGATGCCGGTGTTGCCGCTGGTGGCCTCGACGATGGTGCCGCCGGGGCGCAGCAAGCCCCGCGCCTCCGCGTCGAGGATCATGGCGATGCCGATGCGGTCCTTGAGGCTGCCGCACGGGTTGCGCGACTCGACCTTGAGGGCGATGCGGGCGGGCAAGCCCGCGCCGATCCGGCGGAGTCCCACGAGCGGCGTCCGGCCCACGGTGTCGACGACGGACGAAAAGATCATATCGAGTAGTCCTCCACGAAGACCTTGGCCTCGCCCAGATCCACCAGCACCCGGTCGCCGATGCCGATGCCGAGCGCGTCGATCTCCGCCCGCGTCATCTGCAGGCCGAGCCGCTCGCCGGAAGGCAGGCGCAGCTCCACCTTCACGTTGCCGCCCACGCGGTTGAGCCCTTCGACGATCGACAGGGAGACCTGCGGACCGTCTTCCGGGGAAGCCGCCGGCGGCTTGGCGATGCGGACGTCGGCGGGCCGCACGTACGCCTGGACGGCCGAGCCCTCGATGGCGCCGCTCGGCGCCGCCAGGGAGTGCGCGCCGATGGAGGCTCGGCCGGCCTCGATCCGGCCTCGCAGCAGGCTGGGCTGCCCGATGAACGACGCCACGAAGGGCGTGGCGGGCTCGTCGTAGATCTCGTGCGGCGTTCCCACCTGCTCTACCCGCCCCTCGTGCATGACGACCACCCGCTCGGAGACCTCCAGAGCCTCCTCCTGGTCGTGCGTGACGAGCAAGGTGGTGACGGGCGTCCGCTGGTGGAGCTGGCGGAGCCACCCGCGCAGCTCCACGCGCACCCGCGCGTCCAGGGCGCCGAAGGGTTCGTCGAGCAGCAGCACTGCCGGGTCGGTCGCTAGGGCCCGGGCGAAGGCGACGCGCTGCCGCTGCCCGCCCGACAGCTGGTGCGGGTAGCGGTCGGCCAGCTCCTCGAGCTGGACCAGCGCCAGCAGGTCCCGCACCTTCTCGGCGACGGCGCCGCGCGCCAGCCGCTTCACCTCCAGCCCGAACGCGACGTTCTTGCGGACCGTCATGTGCTGGAAGAGCGCGTAGCCCTGGAACACGAAGCCCACGCCGCGCTTGCGGACCGGGACGTCGGTGAAGTCGCGGTCGCCGATGACGACCCGGCCGCGATCGGGGCGCTCGAGCCCGGCGATGAGCCGCAGCACGGTGGTCTTGCCGGAGCCCGAGGGGCCGAGCAGGGCGGTGATGCAACCCGGCGGCGCCGTGAAGCTCACGTCGTCGACGGCGGGCTTGCGGCTGTTCCTGTCGAAATGCTTGGTGAGCTGCTCGACCCGGACGCTCATGAGGCTCCGGGCTGTCGGCCTTCGACGATCCGTTTGACGGCCAGGGTGACGAGCGCGAGCAAGGTGAGCAGGGTGGCCACGGCGAACGCCCCCACGAAGTCGTAGTCATTGTAGAGGATCTCGATCTGCAGCGGCATCGTGATCGTCTTGCCGCGGATGAGGCCGGAGACCACCGTCACCGCGCCGAACTCCCCCATTGCCCGCGCGTTGCACAGGATCACGCCGTTGACCAGCCCCCAGCGAATCTTCGGGAGCGTGACGCGGAAGAACAGCCGCGGGCCGGAGGCCCCGAGGGTCAGCGCCGCTTCCTCCTCCTCGGAGCCGAGGCTCTGCATGAGCGGGAGCACCTCGCGCGCCACCAGCGGGAAGGTGACGAACGTCGTCGCGAGCACCATGCCCGGCAGAGCGAAGATCACGTGAAGGCCATGGCGCGCGACGAAGCCGCCCAGCAAGCCCTGGCTGCCGAAGAGCAGCACGAACAGGAGGCCCGCGATCACCGGCGAGACGCTGAAGGGGAGATCGATGAGGGAGAGCAGGACGCTGCGCCCGGGGAAATCGTACTTTGCGATGAGCCAGGAGGCCGCGAGACCGAAGGCCAGGTTCAGCGGCACCGCGATCACCGCGATCAGCAGGGTGAGCTCGATGGCGCCGAGCGTGTCGGCGCTCTGCACCGCGCGCCAGTAGGCCGCGAGCCCGTGGCCGAAGGCCTGGGCGAAGACCGCCGCGAGGGGCGCTACCACCAGCAGCGCGACGAAGGTGAACGCGACGCCGACGAGCAGCCAGCGCACCAGCGGGCTCTCCTCGAGCGCCGACCCGGCCCGCGTGCTCCGGGACGCCGCTGGGCGACGGGTGCTCACACCGCGCCGCCGCGCCGGCTCATTCGCCCCTGCAGCACGTTGACCACCACGAGGACGCCGAAGGAGGCCACGAGCATCACCGCGGCGATGGCGGTGGCTCCCGCGTAGTCGTATTGCTCGAGCCGGTCCACGATGAGCACCGGGATGATCTCGGTGCGCAGGGGAAGGTTGCCGGAGATGAAGACGATCGAGCCGTATTCGCCGAGGGCCCGCGCGAACGCCAGGGCGAAGCCCGTCGACAGCGCCGGCAGCACCGCGGGGAAGACCACGCGCCGCAAGGTGTGCAGCCGGCCCGCGCCCAGGACGGCGGCCGCCTCCTCCAGCTGCGGATCGAGCTTGGCCAGGACGGGCTCCACCGTGCGCACGACGAAGGGCAGGCCCACGAAGGTGAGCGCGACGACGACGCCGATCGGGGTGAACGCCACCTGGACCCCCAGCCGCGCCAGGTGGCTGCCGGCCCAGCCCGTCGGCGCGTACACCGCCGTGAGCGCGATTCCCGCGACCGCGGTCGGCAGCGCGAACGGCAGGTCGATGAGCGCATCGAAGGCGCGCTTGCCCGGGAAACGGTAACGCGCGAGCACCCAGGCCACGACGGAGCCGAGGGCGGCGTTGATCGTGGCGCCCATCGCCGAGGCGCCGAAGCTCAGGCGGAAGGCCGCGAGCGCGCGCGGCCCGCTCACCGTGGCCAGCATCTCCCGCCACGAGAGGGAAGACGCCTTGATGAGCAGCGCCGCGAGGGGCAAGAGCACGATCAGGCTCAGGTAGAGGACCGTGAAGCCGAGCGCGAGCCCGAACCCCGGTAGGACCCCTGCGCGCGGAGCGAGCCGTGCTTCGCCGCTCGTCAAGGATGGGCCTGGTAGATCTGGTCGAACGTGCCCCCCTCGCTGAAATGTGTCTTCTGGGCGCTGGCCCAGCCGCCGAACCTCTCGTCCACGGTGAAGAGCCGAAGCTTGGGGAACACGTCGGCGTGGCGCGCCAGCACCGCGGGATCGACGGGACGGTAGAAGTTGCGGGCGATGATCTCCTGGGCGTCGGGCGTGTACAGGTACCGGAGGTAGGCCTCGGCGAGCGCGTGGTTTCCGTGGGCGTCGGCGTACCGATCCACCACGGCGACGGGCGGCTCCGCCAGGATGCTGACGGACGGCAGGACGATGTCGACGGCGCGCGCGCCGAGCTCGCTGCGCAAGCGCAGCGCCTCGCTCTCCCAGGCGATCAGGACGTCGCCGATGCCTCGCTGCCCGAAGGTCGTCGCGGCCCCCCGCGAGCCGGAGTCGAGCACGGGGACGTTGTGGTACAGCGCCGCGACGAACGCCCGGGCTTTGCCCGCATCGCCGCCGGACGTCTGCAGCGCCCAGCCCCAGGCGGCCAGGTAGTTCCAGCGGGCCCCGCCGGACGTCTTCGGGTTCGGCGTGATCACCGAGATCCCGGGCCGGGCGAGGTCGCCCCAGTCGCGGATGCCGCGCGGGTTCCCGTGCCGCACGACGAAGACGACCGTCGACGAGTAGGGGCAGCTCCGGTCCGGGAGACGCCCCTGCCAGTCGGCCGGCAGCAGGTTGCCCTTCGAGTGAAGGACGTCGATGTCGCGCGCCAGCGCGAGCGTGACGACGTCGGCCTCGAGCCCGGCGAGGACGGCGCGCGCCTGCTTGCCGGAACCGCCGTGGGACTGCTCGACGGTGACGCGCTCACCGGTCTTCGCGAGCCACTGGCTCTCGAAGGCCGCGTCGATCTGCTCGTAGAGCTCGCGGGTCGCGTCGAAGGAGACGTTGAGCAGCGTCCTTTCGCCCCGCCCCGGTTCGTGGGAGCAGCCCAGCGCCGCCACGGCGGTCCAGAGCAGCAGCGTCGGCATCGGCGTCCGCACGTGCGCTCCCTAGAAGGCTGCCTGCAAGCGCCCGATGAGCGCGTTCTCGGACGGCCGGTTGCCGGGAACGGGCGCGCCCCCGTCGAAGTTGGTGCGGGCGAACAGCGCCCCGAAGCGGAAGTCGTAGGTGAGGTACCAGTTCAGCTCGCCGGCGAATTCGGTCGCCCGGTTGGCGGACTTGGTGGGGTCCGCGAACGTCGGAAAGGTCGCGGGATCGACCAGCAGCTCGTCGTAGCGGACGGCGATCTGGAAGGCGCCGTACCCGTGCCTCGAGAGATTGAACGGCCGGCGCGGCTGCACGCCCCCGAAGGTCGCGTGCTCGCCCGTGAGGAGGTACGACGCCTGCGCCTGCCAGGCCTGGTCCGTCAACGTGGCGGACTTCGCCCAGGTGGTCACGCTGGTCTGGGAGACGACGTACTCGCCCAGCAGCCCGAAGGAGCCCACTTCGTAGTACAGCTCCGGCGTGAGGCGCGAGCGGTAGCCGTAGGCGATGACGCCCGGGAGGTAGCTGAAGAAGGCGTTCTGTCCGGCGGTGGCGAAGGTCGGCAGGTTCGTCGCCGTGGCGGTGCCCTGCTCCCTCCCGTAGCTGCCGGCGATCCCGAGGCCGATCCCGCGCAGCGCGTCGCTGCGGGCCTTCGCGAAGGGAACCGCGAAGACGCGGGCCACCAGGTTCTTCGCGTCGTTGGTCGCGCCGTTGTCGCTGGCGCCGTCGGGGGCGCCGTTCAGCACCGCGAGCTCGTAATGCAACGTCTCGACGTCCTCGGCGGTGGGGCGCTCCTGATCCACCGCGCGGTGGACCACGCCGAGGTTGCCGTGCAGCGCCACGCCGAGGTCGCGGTCCGGGTCGATGTCCGCGGTGAGGCCGCGCTCGAGGAAGACCAGGTCCCGGTCGTCCTCGAGCCGCTCCAGGCCGAACGGCGTCTTGAACTTGCCGCCCCGCAGCGCCAGCCAGCTCCACGGCCGCAGGTCCACGTACGCGTCGTAGAGGTTGAGCGTCCCCCCGGCGAAGTCGGGCATGAGGAAGAACTCGACGAGGTTGGTCAGGGTGGCCGCGAGGATCGGCCGCGCGCGGCGGATCACGAAGCCGTCGACCAGGGCCCCCGTCGGGTCGTCGAAGTAGGAGCGCCCGTCGAACTGGACGAGGCCGCCGATGCGCAGGCGGGACGCGGAATCCTGATTGCCGAGCACGTACCAGGACGGGGGAGCCGGCGCGAGGTCGGGCGCCACCTGGGCGGGGGCCGCCGGGGCAGCCGGTGCCGTCTGACCCCACACGGTGGAAACGATGAGCGTCAAGGCGAGAGAGCCGGCCATGGTCTGTCGAGGGCTCTCCCTCGCCTCCGCGGAAATTACCCTACCAAATATGTGTAGTATATTTGGCGGGCGCAGGCGCGGTCAAGCAGGCGCTGTCGGCGGGCCCCCGGCAGGGAGCCGCTCCGGACGAGACCTACGGCTGGGCGGCTGCGCCGGCGACCGCCGCGACGACGTCCGCCGGCAGGGTCAGCTCGTCGACGTAGCACCAGCCCCAGCTCGCGCGCGGAAACTCCCGCATGATCGCGTGGTGCGTGCCGTGGAAGTGCGCCGTGGCGTGCTTGCCCGGCGAGGAGTCGCAGCAGCCCACGTGGCCGCAGCCGAGGCACAGCCGGAGCTGCACCCAGCGGCCCCCCGTCGCGAGGCACTCCTCGCAGCCCTCCGTGCGCGCCGCGGTGGTCCGGATCTGATCGAGGTGCTGACAGCCGTCGGACATGGAAAACCTCCCGTGGTCGCTACGATAGGTCGCGGGCCCGCTCGGCGCCAGGGCGCCGGCGCGGCCAGAGGGCATAGAGCCAGAAGGGCGAGAACTGAACGCTCTCCAGCGCCAGCACGGCGGCGCCCCGGCGCGAGAGCAGGCCCAAGCCGATCGGCGCCACCGGAATCGGCCGCCACACGAAGAAGAAGCGCCGCAGGGAGAAAGGCCACAGGAGGGCCACGCCGAGGCCGCCGTCGGTCATCGTGTCCAGCAGTCCGTGCGAGGCGACCACGCCGGTGACGAGGGCGAAGGTCGTCAGCGGGTTGAGACGGAGCGGGCGCGCCAGCGCCGCCGCCGCGAGGCCCACGAGGAGCGCCGCCGCCAGCGAATGCGTCGCGCCGCGGTGGCCGAACGGCGAGCCGTAAGGGACGCCGCGGGCGAAGCCGAGAACGTCGACGTCGGGCAGCAGCGAGAGGGCGGGCAGGGCCAGGGTCGCGAGGACCCGCCGCCGATCCCCGCCCCAGCGCCGGGCCGCGGCCAGCCCGACCGCCACGTGGCCGACGCTCGCCATGCCGTGAGCATCCCACATTCCCCCTGGATCCCGTAAAATGGCGACATGGAACTGAGCGCCTGGATCTCGACCTTCCGCAAGCTGCACGAGAAGGCCCGCCGCAAGGAGCTCGACGAGATCGATCAGAAGACCTACGTCGCCGGCCGTGACGAGCTCGCGCGCGCCCTCGTCGTCGCGCAGCGGCTCACCCTGAAGACGGGAGAGACGCCGCGGCAGGCCCTCCGCGTGGCGCGGGCCCTCGCCATCGACCTCGACCTCGCCAGCGGCCGCGTGCGCGCGCTGACGCAGGATCTCTCCCGCGGAGGCTTCTCCGCGCTCGTCGAGAAGCCACCCACGCTGGACGATCTCGTGGGCTTCACGCTGCGCATCCCGGGCGGCGTCGACCCGGTGATCGGCCGCTGCAAGCTGGTCGATGCGGCGAAGCGCCAGGGCAACTTCCGGGCGTCCTTCGCGTTCCAGGCGCTCGGAGAGGCGGAACAGGAGCGGATCGAGATGATCCTCTTCGACACCGTCCTCGAGCAGTTCCGCGGCTTCTAGAAGACGGTCCCGCTCCAGCGGCTCGCCGCGGCCTCCTCCACCTCGAGCTCCACGAACTCGTCGCTCACCGCCGAGCAGGGGCACCACTCGATCCGGTAGCGGATCTCCTTCGCAATCTTTTCGAGCGCGGCCTCGCGCGTCGGGGCCCCGACGGCGACCTCGCCGGCAACGCTCCCGCGGGAACGGGCCTGCCACTGGCCGTCGATGAGCCGCTTGAGCGTCACGGGAAACTTCACGGCGCCAAGGTAGCGGGGGCGGAGAGGCCGTGCAAGGAGGAGCGGCGGGGGCTAGAGTAGCCGCGATGCGCCGCAGGGACCTCTTCCGGGTGGCGCTCGCCCTCCTCATGGCGGAAAACGCGGCGATCGGTTGCAGCGCCTTCTCGGCACCAGGCTACCGCGGGGCGACGTCGGATCACTTCGACGGGCAACGCTTCCACAACGAAGATCCGATCGAGCAGCCGGCCCGGTCGCTGATGAAGTGGGCGCTTCACCGGCACCCCGGGGGCTGGCGTGGCTGGACCGACGCGCCGCCCGGGCCCCCGCCGCCCCGCCGCGTCGGGGGCGCCGATCTGCGGGTCACCTTCGTCAACCACGCCACGGTCCTGATCCAGACGGCCGGCTTGAACATCTTGACGGATCCCATCTGGTCCGACCGCTGCAGCCCGGTGCCCTGGGCGGGGCCGCGCCGCGTCCGGTCGCCCGGCCTGCGTTTCGAGGACCTGCCGCCCATCGACGTGGTCCTCGTGAGCCACGACCACTACGACCACCTCGATCTGCCGACCGACCGGCGGCTCCAGCAGGCCTTTCGCCCGCGCTTCGTGACCGGCCTCGGGAACGGCAAGGTCCTGCGACGCGCGGGCGTGCCCCACGCCACCGAGCTCGACTGGTGGCAGGGCCTCGACGTGGCGCCGGGCGTGCGGGTGACCGCCGTGCCGGCCCAGCACTTCTCCAACCGGAGCCTCCTCGATCGCAACGACACGCTCTGGGAGGGCTTCGTGATCCAGGGCCCGGCCGGCAGCGTCTACTTCGCGGGCGACACGGGCTACGGCCGTCACTTCGCCGAGATCCGGCGCCGCTTCGGGCCGATTCGACTGGCGGTGTTGCCCATCGGGGCCTACCGCCCCGAGTGGTTCATGGGCCCCGTGCACATGTCTCCGGCGCAGGCGGTCCGGGCGCAGGCCGATCTCGACGCGGCGACCGCGGTGGCGATCCATTTCGGCACGTTCAGACTCGCCGACGACGGCCAGGACGAGCCGGTGGAGGCGCTGCAGCGCGCCCTCGAGCGGACGCCGAAGCCGCGTTTCTGGGTGCTCGGCTTCGGCGAGGGGCGCGAGGTGCCGCCCGTGGTTGACGCTCCCCTGTCGGCCCGATAAGCCTCCGCCGTGCGGCCGGTCGCCCTGGCGCTTCTCTCGACCTCTCTTGCCTGCAGCCAGGGGACGGGCGGATCACCCGCGGACGGCGGCGGTTGCGACGGCGGTTGTGGCGCCGCCTGTCGATCGCTCGACGACTGCGACGGCGGCCTGGGCAACTCCATCTGCGTCCAGTCGGCGTGTCAGCCCGCCGGCGGTTCGCCGGTCTTCGGGGTCGCGCACGCGGAGGTCCCCGCTGCATTCGGCGGGGATCAGGCCGCGAGTCTCACCGTCCGGGTGCTCGCCGACGTGCGCCCGGATGGTTCGGCGCTGGACTGCCCCGCGCTGCTCCAGGGGCTCGACGGCGGCACCCTCGACCCGGACGATGCCCAGAGCGTGAACGCCCTCCTCGCGCCCTATCCGGTGCAGGTCCGGCTCGGCGCCGGGCAGACGCTGATGGCGTTCGAAGTCCAGGACGTCGCGAGCGGGCCGTCTCGGCTCCTCCTCGTCGAAGGGTTCCTGCGCGCCGGCGATGCCGGGGCTGCGGCCGCGGGCTGCGCGAGCTACGATGCCGAGCCGACCGCGGACGGCGGCACCCCGTCGGTGGGGATCGTCCTGTCGTCCTGGTGAAGGGTCATGATCGAGCGAAAGATCCTGCTGTCCGGAGAGGAGGTCGCGGGAGAGGGTGGAACGCGGGAGATCGCCTCGCCCTACGACCGTTCCCTTCAAGCGCGCGTGCACCAGGCTTCCTGGGCGCAGGCCGAGCGTGCCCTGCACGCGGCAGTCGCCGCGCGGCACGAGCTGGCGCGGCAGACGGCGGGAAGGCGCCGCGCGGTCTGCCAGGGCATCGCCGACCGGTTGCAGGCCCGCGCCGCGGAGCTCGCGCGCGTGATCGCGCTCGAGGCGGGCAAGCCGATCGCGGCCGCGCGCGCCGAGGTCGCGCGGGCGGCGACGACGTTCGCTCTGGCGGCGGGTGAGGTGGCCTACTTCGGCGGTGAGATCCTCCCCGGCGACCTCGACGAGGCCGCGGCGGGCTACCGCGTCCTGGCGCGGCGGGTCCCGGACGGTCCGGTCGTCGGCATCTCGCCGTTCAACTTTCCGCTCAACCTGGCGGCGCACAAGGTCGCGCCGGCGCTGGCGGTGGGCGCGCCCATCGTGCTCAAGCCGCCGCCGCAGGCGCCGTCCGCGGCCCTGCTGCTCGGGCAGATCGCGCGCGAGGCGGGCGCGGCCCCGGCGGCGCTGTCGGTGCTGCCTTGCGAGAACGCGGTGGCCGAGCGGCTCGCGACCGACGATCGAGTCCGCGTGCTGTCCTTCACCGGCAGCGCCCGGGTGGGCTGGGAGCTGAAGCGCAAGGCGGCCCGGGCGCGGACGCTGCTCGAGCTCGGGGGCAACGCCGGGGTCCTCGTGGCCGAGGACGCCGATCTGCCGTGGGCCGTCGAGCGCTGCGCCACCGGCGCCTTCGTCTACGCGGGCCAGGTCTGCATCTCGGTTCAGCGGATCTTCGTGCAGCGGCAGGTCCACCAGCGCTTCCTCGACGGCCTCGTCGCTCGGGCCGAGGCGCTGCAGCCGGGCGATCCGCTGGAGGAACGGACGGTGGTGGGACCGCTCATCGACGAAGCCGCGGCCGTGCGCGTGGAGAGCTGGCTCGAGGAAGCCCGTGCCGGTGGGGCGCGCGTGCTCTGCGGCGGGCGGCGGCGCGGCGCGCTGCTCGAGCCCGCCGTGATCGTCGACGCGCCGAGGAGCGCGAAGATCGTCTGCGAGGAGGCCTTCGGCCCCGTCGTGGTGGTCGAGCCCTACGACGCGTTCGAGGCCGCCCTGGCCGCCCTCGACGAGGGGCCCTACGGCCTGCAGGCCGGGCTGTTCACCTACGACCTCCGCCGCGTGCGCGCGGCCGCGGACGCGCTGACCGTGGGCGGCCTGGTCGTCAACGACGCGCCCACCTTCCGCGTCGACAGCATGCCGTACGGCGGCCGCAAGGCATCGGGCCTCGGGCGCGAAGGCATCCGCTGCGCGATGGCGGAGATGAGCGACTACCAGGTCGTGGTGCTCGGAGCGCACTGAGTTTTCTCCGGGGGCTTCGCCCCCGCGCCCCCGTCTCGACGTCGCGATGCGCTGCAAAGG